>CAZJAG010000024.1:16466-26164 GCA_964543735.1 uncultured Porphyrobacter sp.
CGCATGATGTCCACGCGCTGATCTTGGGGCGCGGGATTACGGGACTGGCGGCGTTCTAGAATGATGGCTGCACCACCCACGCCCTCCACCCTTCCACCCGGAATAGTGTCCGGCAGGCTCCGGGTGGAAGGGTGGAGGGCGTGGGTGGCTCGGCCAATTGGAAACAACTCATGAAACTCCACGGCTATTTCCGCAGCTCGACCAGCTATCGCCTGCGCATTGCTCTGGAGCTGAAAGGGCTCGAATACGAAAATCTGCCGGTCAACCTGCTCAAATCCGAGCAGAAGGATGCGGCGTTTACCTCGCGCAACCCATTTGCCAGCGTGCCTCTGTTGGAGGCTGACGGGCGCGACCGCGCGCAGTCGATGGCGATGCTGGAGTGGCTGGACGAAGCATACCCCACCCCTGCCCTGCTCCCGTCAGATACCGAGGATCGTTACACCGCGCGCGAGCTGACCTATGCGATTGCAACCGAACTGCACGCGCCGCTCAATCTGCCAGTGCTCAAATATCTCAAAGACCCACTGGGCCACGATCAAGAGGCAGTCGACACTTGGTATCGCCATTGGCTTGCGCGCACTTTGGAGCCGGTCGAGCAGCGCCTCGCCCAGCTTCGCACAGGCGACTTTCTGTTCGATACGCCAGGACTGTTCGAAGTGGTTCTGCTCCCCCAAACCTACAATGCGCGGCGGTTCAAATATGACATTGACGCGCACCCGCATATGGCGCGGATCGAGGCGGCTTGCCTTGCCCTACCCGCTTTCCAGCGCGCCCATCCCGATAATCAACCCGACGCGCCCCAGACCTAATCCGGAGACACTTGCATGAAACTTGCCACACTCAACGATGGAACCCGCGACGGGAAACTGGTCGTGGTCTCGAAGGATCTGACGCGGTGCTGCGCGGCTGGCTATATCGCGCCGACATTGCAAGCAGCGCTCGATGATTGGGAGCGGGTCGCGCCGCAATTGGAATTGCTGAGCACAGATGTCGAGCATGAGGCCGTGCCGTGCGAGCGCTTTCACGAGCGTGAGGCTCAATCGCCCTTGCCGCGCGCCTACCAATGGGCCGATGGCAGTGCTTACATCAATCATGTCGAGCTGGTGCGCAAAGCGCGCGGTGCCGAGGTTCCCGAAAGCTTCTATTCCGATCCGCTGATGTATCAGGGCGGTAGCGACACCTTTTTGGCTCCGCGCGATGATATCCCGCTGGGTGATCCCAAATGGGGCTGCGACATGGAAGGCGAAGTCGCAGTCATCGTGGATGATGTGCCCATGGGTGTCTCGGCCGAGGATGCAGCAAGCCACATCAAGCTGATCATGCTGGTGAATGATGTCTCGCTTCGGGGCCTCATTCCGGGCGAGCTTGCAAAGGGCTTCGGCTTTTTCCAGTCCAAGCCATCAAGCGCGTTTTCGCCCGTCTGCGTCACGCCGGATGAGTTGGGCGATGCGTGGGCGGACAATCTCATCCATTTGCCGATGATGGTGGACTATCGCGGTGAAGCCTTTGGTCGCCCGCTGGTTCACAAAGACGCGACGTTTAATATGGCTGAGCTTGTTGCCCATGCGGCGAAGACGCGCGCGCTTGGCGCTGGCGCGATCATTGGCTCGGGCACAATCTCGAACAAGGGCGAGGACGGTGGGCCGGGCAAGCCAGTCTCCGAAGGCGGACTTGGCTATTCCTGCATCGCCGAAATCCGCATGATCGAGACGATTGCGACAGGCGAGGCGAAAACGCCCTTTATGACAGCGGGCGACACTGTGCGGATCGAGATGCGCGATGCTGACAATCACTCGATCTTCGGCGCAATCGAGCAGACGGTGGTGGCGGTCTGACTAGCGCTAGTCAGCTCACCTTCTCTGAAGCCGAACTGCGATCGTCTGAACGATTATCAAGCTCGCCTGCGAAATAGTGGTTCACATCGCGGTGCTCAGCCTCGTCGGCACGCACTGCAATAATTACATCACGCAAGCGAGCATCGGCGGGCAATTGCCAATAGTCGATTGCGATCTGCGGTGCGGCAACATTAGCTTCTTCCCCCGCGTCGACCTCGGCAAGGTATTCGGTGTAGCTGATCACCGCCTCTTCCTCGAAATAGCCAACTACCCGGTGGGCCGTTCGAGGGGCAAACAGGTAAAGCCAGAAATAGAAATTGTAGAAGATCAATTGCGCACCAGCGATAAGGAGCCGTTCGAACCAGCTTGGCTGCGCGATTTGGATGAACGTCATGAGATGCATGCGCTCGTTCTCTGCCTCATCGAGCAACGTTCTGATCCAGCCTTCATCCTCACGAATTTGGCGCAGCGCCTTTAAGTGGACGAGCAATCCGCCCACCATGCCTGGGACCGCCGCGACCGTCTCAAGCACGACAGCGCGGTGGCCATAGCGTTTGGCGAAGAACGTATCTGCGAAGAAGCGAAGGAACTTTGTGATCGCAAGAGCAACCTTGTCGCTCGCTGTTTTGGGTTCGAAATGAACCGAAAGATCAGCGTCACGATTGACCTGACGGACCAGCATTTCCGGCTTTTCCAGTTTCATAGCTGCCTCTCAAACATCATATTGCAGTTACACCTTTCGCGGGTTCAACGAATGACGAAAGGGGTAGTTCCAGCAATATTGTGATGCGAGGAACTTGAGAAAATCGAGTTTTTCTGACGAGATGATGCATTGGATGCAACGCTTAGTGTTCAAACCTCGACAGGCTTGAACGCGGTTGCCTCATCGCCGGTATTGGGCGTGCCCTCGGCATCCATCACGAGCAGTTTCACTTCGCCCTGCCGCGCGCAGGGGCGATGCTCGGTCCCGCGTGGGACGACGATCAGATCGCCTGTCTCCAGCCGCTCGGTCCGGTCGCGAAATTCCATGTCGAGCGCGCCCTCGATCACGAGGAACAGCTCGTCCGTGTCATCATGCTTGTGCCAGTGAAATTCGCCCTCAACCTTGGCAAGGCGCACTTCATTGCTATTGTAGCGCGCGGCAAGACGCGGCGCCCAATGCTCGTCAAACAGGGCGAATTTGTCTGAAAGGCGGACCTTACTGGGCTTATTTTGAGCCATCAAAACACGACAACGCTGCGGATGCTCTCGCCCGAATGCATCAGGTCGAAGCCCTTGTTGATCTCTTCAAGGCTGAGCCGGTGCGTGATCATCGGATCAATCTCAATGCCTCCGTCCATATACATGTCGACAATTCTGGGCACGTCCGTGCGGCCCTTCGCTCCGCCAAAGGCTGTGCCGCGCCAATTGCGCCCAGTGACAAGCTGAAAGGGACGCGTCGCAATTTCCTTGCCCGCCTCGGCCACGCCAATGATGATCGAGGTGCCCCACCCCTTGTGGCAGCATTCCAGCGCGTCGCGCATCACATCCACGTTGCCAGTGCAATCAAACGAGTAATCCGCACCGCCATCGAGCAGCTCGACAAGATGCGCCACCACATCGGATGTTTCCTTCGGATTGACGAAATCGGTCATGCCAAACCTTTCGCCCCACTCGCGCTTCGCTGGATTGATATCAACCCCAACAATGCGCGCGGCCCCTGCCATTTTCGCGCCTTGGATGACGTTGAGGCCAATCCCGCCAAGGCCGAACACGACGACATTGTCGCCAGCCTCAACCTTGGCCGTATTGGTGACAGCGCCCACGCCCGTTGTGACACCGCAACCGACATAGCAAGAGGTGTCAAACGGGGCGTCTGTGCGGATTTTCGCCACCGCAATCTCGGGCAGAACGATGAAATTGGAGAAGGTCGAGCAGCCCATATAATGGTAGATCGTCTCGCCCTTGTAACTCATCCGGCTCGTCCCATCGGGCATCAGCCCCTTGCCTTGCGTCTCACGGATAGCGCTGCACAGATTGGTCTTGCCTGACAGGCACATTTTGCATTGGCGGCATTCAGGCGTGTAGAGCGGAATGACATGATCATCGGGTGCAACGCTGGTGACGCCTGCCCCCACTTCGCGCACCACCCCTGCGCCCTCATGCCCCAAAACGCTGGGGAATATCCCTTCGCTATCGAGACCATCCAGCGTGTAAGCATCGGTGTGGCAAATGCCAGTTGCCATAATCTCGACCAGCACCTCACCGGCCTTGGGGCCTTCCAGATCAAGCTCGACAATTTCAAGCGGTCGCTTGGCTTCGAAAGCTACGGCTGCGCGGGTCTTCATCGGGGTCTCCTCCTGTCTGGAGTTTCTGGTTGGCGCAGCTTCCCTCACCCGTCAATCATGCATTGACGGCGCAGCTAAGCACAAAACAATCAGTCGAGCTTTGGGTGCGCGCAGCTAGCATGAAACTAACGCAAAACAGAGGGACTATGCCAAGACTGAAACAAGCCGGACGCGAAGCGGGCAATCCTTATGCCGAGCCGATCTTCAACCTATTGTTTGGAGAGCGCGATCCGGTGAAAGAGCCGGGCACGGTCACTGGCACGCCGGGAAATTGGTGGACGGTGTTCAACATCGTACCCGATGCTTTCAAACATACGACCGAGGGTTTCCAGTTCTACCGTTCTACAGAGCGAAAGCTGGATGCGCAGCTGCGCGAGCTCGGCCAGACCCGTGCGGGATACACAGTCGGCTCGCAATTCGTCTTCTCGCAGCATTGCAAGGCCAGCCGCGATGCAGGCTTGAGCGAGGAGCAGATTACCGCGATCCCGCATTGGGCGACGGCTGATTGCTTCAGCGCGATCGAGCGCGCGGTGCTGGCCTATACCGATGCCTTGGTGCTTGAACGCGGCCGCGTTCCCGATGGCGTCTTCGCCGTCCTCAAAGAGCATTTGTCCGATGAGGAAATCCTCGAGCTGACCTATGTTACCGCCACCTATATGATGCATGCCGTGATGAGCCGTGCCTTGCGTCTGGAATATGATGATGTGGACGAACGCGTGGTTGAAGTGCCTGCGCCATCAGGCGATAGCGCAGATGTGATGAGTATGGTCGATACCGACAAGGAGACTGATTGACGCCTTACCACCATCTCGCGCTGGCTGCGAAAGACATGAAGCAAACGCATGAATTCTATGAAGGGGTCATGGGTTTCAAACTGGTCAAGGTTGAAGTCGCGCCGATCATGTCGGGCGGATGGGGCAAGCACTTCTTCTACCGGATGAACGGGGACGACACCTGCTTTATCGCCTTTTGGGAGATCAATGACGCGCCCGGCTCGGAAGACTATATTTTCGATTTGAACAAGGCGGCGAACCTTCCCCCGATGACCAACCATTACGCCTTCAATGTCGATAGCGAAGAGGAAATGGACGCGTGGCGGGTCAAATGGCAGAAGGCAGGCTTGTCCGTGTTCGAGATTGACCACAATTGGTGCAAGTCGATCCACACCACTGACCCGAGCGGCAATGCGGTTGAGTTTTGCCTCACCTCTGGCGAGTTCAGCGAAGCGGATCGCGCCCGTGCGCTCGAAGCTCTCGACGAGAGCGAGTTCAAGCCCTCACCGCCGCCGGCAAAGATTAAAGTGTGGGAGCCTGAACCGGCCTGACACTCTCCCAATATTGAACCGATCTTGCCACCACGCCGACCCGTGTGACATAAGTTTGTGCATTGGTGGGGGTTTAGATGACATACAGACATTGGCAGCCGCGCAAGGTGCGCATTGTGGCAGTGGGAGCAAGCCTTTTGCTGGCCGCGCTTGCGCAGCCTGCGCTGGCAGAGACAATGGAAGAGCTGGACGCGCTTTCGGACATCGCAACGGATGAGAAATCCGGAATTGCCGCCGCTGGCGAACAAGCGCAGCGCGGTGAATTCCTCGAGGCCTTGGCGACGCTGGAACGCGTGCTTTCGCTCTTCCCAAAGTCCAAAGATGCGCGGCTCTTACACGCGATCTATCTGTGCAAGGTGGATGACAGACAGGGCGGCCTCGTTGAGCTGAGCCAGCTCAAAGCCAAGGAATTTGGCGAGGAAACATTGCAAAAAGCGCGCGCGCTCTGCGGCGAGGAGACGGCGCAATGATCCGCAATTCCAAGCCAGCCCGCGTGGTCACGGCGCTCACCGCATTCGCTCTCGTCACCAGCTCGCTCACAACGCCTGCTTTTGCCCAGCGGGTGGAAGTGGGCAATGCAGCAAGCGTTGTCGGCAAGGTCGAGATCAAGCCTGTCAATGTGAAAAAGAAGCGCAAGATCAAGCGCAAGGAACGCATTGCCTGGGGTGATATGATTACGACGGGCGGAAAGTCTCAGATGCAGATCCTGCTGCTTGACCGCTCCTCATTCGGGATTGGCTCGAAGTCGCAAGTCCGCATCGATCGGTTTGTCTATGATCCCAGCAAGGGCCGCTCGGTCGTGGCGACATTCCTCAAAGGCGCATTGCGCTATTTCTCGGGCCGCAAGGGCGCATCAAACGATGGCACTGTTCAGACCCGCGCTGGGCGGATTGGAATTCGCGGGACGGCGGTTGATATTCTGGTGGGTGACTGGGCAGAGGATGTGGCCGATATCGAGGAGGATGCCGTGCCTGAGCTCGACGATGTCGACAGCGACCACCACGATGCCACGTTAACGGTGCTTCGCGGACCGGGCGCTGCGACGCAGGGCGGGTTGGAGCCGGGCCTCGTCACCGTTGAAGCGGCGGGCGTAACAGTCACGCTCGATGAACCGGGAGAGGCCGCTTACATTCCGCGTGTCGGCGCAGCGCCGATCGGCCCGTTCCGTATCTCTGATGAGGGGCTGGCCGAAGTGCAAAAGCGGATGGCGCCAACCGTTGCGCGTGCCAATGATGGCGGCAATTTTCTTGGTACATTGCTGCCGGTTGCGGCGGGCCTCGGCGCTGTTGCGGCTGGGGTGCTGTTGGGACAAGAAGAGAACTGTAATGCCGCCAATGCCGCTGCGGGCGTATGCTAGATCGGTCATTTGCTCGTCGCTTCGAAGACGCCGTCCCAATCCTTACCAGGAGGCGCAGTCTTAAGCGCATCAATCCGCTCGGCAAATAGTGCGCGCAAACTGGACAGGCCAAATGCCTCATATGCATTACTTGCCGCGCCGAGCGTGGCTGAAGCCTTGGCCCAATCTTGTGCGCGATAGGCTTCAAGCATAGTCGAATGAGCGCCTTCCAATGCTCTGAATTCCTTCGCAGTGGCCGCGCTTTCATCGCCCAATATAACAAAGATACGCACGGCCCCCTCGCGCCCGACCACTTTCACGCGGTCAAGCTCGAACAGGGCGAACCCTGAAAGCTGCGCCGCCGTCTCCTCGCCTGCAATAATCGGCACGCCATATTGCTTGGTCAGCCCTTCCAGACGCGCGGCGACATTGACCGTATCGCCGATCAGCGAATAGTTGAGCCTCTGCTTCGAGCCCATATTGCCGACACAGCAAATGCCCGAGTTAAGCCCGATCCCGATCTTCACTTCGCCCGGCCACGTCACGCCCTTGGCGCTCGGCATGGTCTGGTTCAGTTCGTCCAGTTTGGCGACCATATCCAGCGCCGCACGCGCGGCATTGCGGTGATGGTCAAGATCATCGAGCGGGGCATTCCAGAACGCGAGGATCGCATCGCCAATATACTTGTCGAGCGTCGCTTTGCGCTCCATCAAAATATCGCTCATCGGCGTGAGAAACTCGATCAGGAAATCGATCACTTGGGTTGGCGAATATTGCTCTGAGATGCGCGAAAATCCGCGCACATCGCACATCATTACGCTCATATCGCGCTCTTCCCCGCCAAGCTCCAATTTGCCCGGATTGTCCGCAATCTGGCGCACCATGGCGGGGGAAAGATAGCGGTCAAACGCAGCGTGAATGTAAGAGCGTTGCTGCTCCTCGCGGTAATAGACCGCCACGGTTTGCACCAGATAGACCGCGATCAGTCCGAGCGCAGGATAGGTCGGATCGAGCAGGAAACGCAGCGATGAAAAGGCCAGCCAGCTGCCCAGCGCCACCGCTGCTATGCCAAGGCCCGCGACAAGCGCGCCCAGAATCGCGCCGAGCCTTGGCAATGCCAGCGCAAGGCCCAGCCCCAGCCCGATCACCAGCACCAGCTCCAGACCCAATGCCCAATCCGGTCGTTCGAGAAAGTGCCCTGCCAGCATCTGCTCTGTCATCGCGGCATGGACGCTAACGCCTGCAATCAGCGCATCCTGCGGGGTCGAGACAAGGTCCTGCAATCCGGCGGCGCTACCGCCGACATAGACAATTCTCCCCTCCACTGCGTCTTTCAGTTCAGCAAGCGAAGCGCCCTCTTCCAGCAGCGTCCATGCCGGTATCACAGGCCTAACGCTCTTCTCGGGGAAATGCACCCAGGCCTCACCCGCGTCGTTTACCGGAATTTCGCGACCATCGATCCGCACCGCAACGGCGGCGCCAGGATCTGCCAAAGTCTCCCCCGTCCCATCACTTGTCAGCAGATTGGGCGAGCCAGCATCACGCGCCACCCGCAAGGCTTCGAGCGATAGCGAGGGGATTAGGGTGGAGCGGTGGATCGCGACCAGCGGCACCCTTCGCACAATCCCGTCAGCATCGCTTTGCAGGCTGACAAATCCGTTGCCTTGCGCGGCCTGCTCAAGCTCCGGCAAAGCCTGAAGCGAGCCTTGATATTGCGCGACATGCCTCGTGGGTATCGAGCCATGCAAGGTAAAGCTTGCCTTGGGCTCAACCGCTCTTCCGCGCTCTTGCGGATCGAGAAAAAAGGCCGTGACAACCGGCACCTGTGCAAAGCTTGTCGCAAACTGGCTGTCATGGCTTGGCAGGCCCGACAATGTGGCCGCCACGCGGCTCGCATCGCCTTCCTGATAACGTGCCGCAACCGCTTCGGGCGAGGTCCGGTCAGCCTCTGAGAACACCATGTCGAAAGCGACGACTTGCGCCCCTGCCTCGCCCAATTTTGTGGTCATTTGCGCCATCAAATCGCGTGGCCACGGCCATTGTCCGATGCGCTCGATTGATTCCTCATCCACATCGACAATAGCAGTGACACTATCCTCGGCAAGCTCGCGCGGAGTGATGGTCTGGAAGCTGTCAAAAGCCAGCATCCGCAGGCGTTGAAGCGGTGCGGGATCAGCCAATTGGACAATCACCACCAGCGCAAGCGCGATGAGCCCTGCAAGGCTCGCCCCCGAACGCGCCAGTCGCTCCCACAATTTTTGCATAGTTCCAGCCCCCACCTGCTGCTGCGGCAACTTATGGCTGAATGCGCACCAAGGCAATCGCGCGAGTGCGGATTGCAAACGCTAAATTTGAGGCGGGCAAAGCGCTCTTTGCGGCATGAAGTGAATATAATAACGAGGCAATATTTATGAAATAATACTTATCTTCTTTGCTTGATTCATCGAATTCTGACATTTCCCCCCACAATTTGGGGAAATCGACATGAATAAAGCCGCTTCTTTGCTTTCAATATTGTGCGGTCTTTCTATCGCACTCGCACCACAATCTGCGTCGGCAGACACTTGTCTGCTCGACAGCAATGGTGACGGGAATGCCGACACCGATGTGGACACAGATGGCGCGGCCGATGATACGGGCGATGGGGAATCGCTTGCTTGTGGCCGCTTCTCCAAGGCAACGCCGGACAATATTGACGGGGATGGCGCAACCGCCATCGGCTCTTTCGCGCAAGCAGTTGGCGCAGGAGCATTGGCGATTGGCAATGATGTGAGCGCAACCGGTGTCGGGACTAGCGCGGTCGGCGGGGATGCCAGCGCGAGCGGCGGCGGTATCACCAGCGCTTTGGGCTTGGGAGCAAGCGCGTTTGGCAATGG
>CAZJAG010000025.1:0-25905 GCA_964543735.1 uncultured Porphyrobacter sp.
TACCAATTAGCGTGACAATGTCAATAGAAAAGTGCCAAATAGGTTATTTATTGGCTGTTGCGCCATTGCGCGCAGTCGCCTAATTCGCGCCCATTCTGCCCGAGGAAAACCCTGCCCCATGATGAAGCTTATAAGAGGTCTCTACGATTGGACGATGGACAAGGCCGTGCATCCGCATGCGGTGTGGTGGCTGGCGTTTTTCTGTTTCATCGAATCGAGCTTTTTCCCGATCCCGCCGCATCCGCTGCTTGGCCTGATGTGTCTGGCGGCTCCCAAACGCGCGATATGGTTCGCGCTGGTGGCTACGCTCAGCTCGGTCGCAGGCGCATTGCTCGGCTATGCGATTGGATATTTCGCGTTTGAGACTGTCGGAACTTGGCTGATTGGCGCAATTGGCCTCGCCGATAGCCTTCCCACGGTGCAATGCTATGTTGACCGCGACGGCGCGTGGGTTGTCTTTATCGCTGCCTTCACGCCCTTGCCATTTAAGCTGGCGACCATTGCGGCGGGCTTTTTGAGCATGGATTTTGTCCCGTTTGTGCTGGCCGCGCTGGCAGGGCGAGGCGGTATTTTCCTGATTGTCGGCGTCCTTTTCCGTGTTTTTGGTGCGCCGATCAAAGCCGCGATCGACAAATATCTGGGTTGGTTCACAATAGCCTTTGCGGTTCTCCTTGTCGGCGGCTTCCTGGCCCTGAGCCAATTGTCCGGTGACGAGGATGAGGGCCCTGCCGATGCCTGCGAAAACGTCGCACAGGCGCGCTCAGGCTGAGGAATGCATAGTGGAACCTAGCGCACCACAAAGGCTCGCGGCAGAGGCTCTGGGCAGCTTCTTCCTCTTCGCTGCTGTGCTGGGTTCTGGCGTGATGGCGGAGAATCTGGCGGGCGGGAATGTCGCGCTTGCGCTGCTCGCCAATACGATTGCAACAGGCGCGATCCTCTATGTTCTGATTGCCATGCTTGGCCCCATTTCGGGCGCGCATTTCAATCCCGCGGTAACATTGGCATTTGCAGTGCGGCGTGAGATCAGCGCGGCGATGGCAAGCGCCTATGTCGCAGCGCAAGTGGTAGGCGGCGCATTGGGAGCATTCGCGGTGCATCTCATGTTCGACCTGCCGATCCTGCAATTCTCAACGAAAGCGCGCCAAGGCGTGGGCCAATGGACGGGTGAGCTGGTGGCGACATTTGGCCTCGTCCTCACTATTCTCTTGCTGCTCAAACATCGACCCACCGCCATTCCCGCTGCGGTCGGGCTGTATATCACCAGCGCCTATTGGTTCACATCCAGCACCAGCTTCGCCAATCCTGCGATCACCATCGTGCGCAGCCTGTCTGACACATTTGCCGGGATTGCACCTACGGATGTGCCAATGTTTATTGCGATGCAATTGGCAGGCGCGCTGCTGGCAGTGGGTGCGGCGAAGCAGCTAGGCGCTGAAGCTAACCCTCAATAATCCCAACAGCTTTGCCCGCGCGTTCGAACATGCCGAGGATCGTCTCGACTTCCTCGGAGGAATGCTCAGCACATAGCGAGCAGCGCAGCAAGGTCATATTGGCAGGCGTTGCCGGTGGCCGCGCGAGATTGACGTAAAGCCCCTCTTTCAAAAGCGCTTCCCACATCATTGCCCCACGCATCAGATCGGGCATGATGACCGCTATGATCGCGCTTTGCGGCTCGTCTGTCCCGATATCAAACCCGAGCTCTTTAAGCCCCTTGTGGAGATTCTTCGAATTCTCCCACAAATGCGCGCGCTTGTTCGAACCATGCTGCAGCTTGCGAATAGAGGTCGCTGCCGTTGCCACCACGCTAGGCGGCAGGCTGGCGGTGAAGACGTAAGGGCGGCACACCAGCCGCATAATGTCGAACTTGGGATGGTTGGAGACGCAAAAGCCGCCGACCGTGCCAACGCTCTTGGAGAACGTGCCGATGATGAAATCGACATCATCAATCACGCCCTGCTCTTCGCATACGCCGCGTCCGTTTTCGCCGATAAAGCCCATTGAATGCGCTTCATCGACCAGCACCATCGCGCCGTTTTCCTTGGCGATCCGAACCATTTCCTTGAGCGGTGCGACATCGCCCAGCATCGAATAGACGCCTTCGAGGACAACCAAGGTCTTGGCGCCTTCTGGAATCCGTTTGAGGCGCTTTTCCATCGCCTCGATATCATTGTGTTTGAACGGCACGATCTCGGCATTGCCCATCGCGCAGCCATCATAGATCGAGGCGTGGCTGTCGATATCAAGGACGACATAATCGCCCTTGCCCGCAATCGTCGATATGATCCCCAGATTGGCCTGATAGCCGGTGGAGAAGACCATCGCATGGTCCATATCGTAAAACTCTTTGAGCGCGTCCTCGCACTCCTTGTGGCCCTGATACGTGCCGTTCAAAACGCGGCTGCCGGTGGTTCCCGAGCCGAACTCGTCCAACGCCTCTTTACCCGCATCAACCACATCGGGATCAAAGGTCATCCCCATGTAATTGTATGTGCCCAAAAGGATCGTATCGCGTCCATTGCAAATCGCACGGGTGGGCGAGAGCACCTTCTCCATCACGAGATTATAGGGATCCTCGATCCCGCTGGAGAGCAAGGTCTCGCGCGTCTCGATCAGGTCATCGAATTTCGAGAAAAGGTCGCCCGTATCGCTAGGAGCGTTATCGGCGGGCGCGTCATCAGCTGTTTGCGGCGCACCCATGCTCAAGCGTCCTGCATCTTGAGGACTGCATCGATCAGCTGGCCAAAGTTTTCAATCTCGGCCTGCTGGTTCATCGAGATGATGATATCAAACTCGTCCTCAATCGCCGCGACGAAATCCATAACGGTCAGGCTATCAAATTCCAGATCATTGGCGAACGTCGTCGCATCGACGATCTCGACGCCCTTCTTGTTGAAAGGCTCGATCAGCGAGCGGATGCTCGTATCAACTGCGGCGCGATCCATATCAGATATCTCTTCTACAATTCCGTGTGCGAGTGCCTTACAGCGCTCTTGCCCATGCGCCAAGCGATGTTCAGCCCCGCTTGTCAAGCGCGCAAGGGGCTGGCACATCGTCTGGCACGATGAAATTGGGCAGTGGGGGCCGATTTTTCAATGAGCAAGGACGAGACAGGCGCAGCCAAGAATAAGGGCTCAGATCAGCCCTATTCCGCCCATGCGATCCATCTGGTGCGCACTGCGCAATTGAACACGCTGACACTGTCGCAAATGGCTGATCAAAAGGCATCGATACTGATGGGTGCGACCTTTCTGGTCTTCTCGCTCACGGTCAGCCGGGCGTTGGTGGATGAAGTGTCTTTCGCAATGGTGATGCTGGCGACAACGGCCTTTGTATCCTCACTATGTGCTGTGATTGCTGTGATTCCATCGGTCAGCAAGCCAAAGTCTGAAAACATCGTCCCGAACAAGCTGTTTTTCGGACACTTCTCTGGCTTGGACGAAGCGCAATGGACGCAAGATGTGCTTGAGGAATTGCACGCTGACGAGCATGTCTTTCGCATGATGCTGCATGATATTTACCAGAACGGTCAGGTCTTGCAGGGGCGCAAATACAAGTTTCTCAGCATCGCCTACCGGATTTTTATCTTCGGCCTGTTCGCCACGATGGTGGTGTATTTGCTGGAGCTGGGCGGGCTGATCGGGGTTTAGTCCTTCACCAATTCCTTCACAGCGTTCATAAACGGCATGATCGACACCGGTTTGGAGAGATAACCTGCCGCGCCAGCCTCGCGGATCGTCTCTTCATCCCCCTTGCCCGCATAGGCCGTGACGGCGAGGATCGGCGTAGGAGCAAGACCCGCATCCGCTTTGGCCTCGCGGATCAGATCTACGCCAGAAATACCAGCCAGCTGAATATCCATAATGATCAGATCGGGCGCAAAATCGCGCGCGCGGTCAAGCGCTCCTTCGCCTTCTGCAACCGCCTCTGTCTCAAAGCCGTTTGCGCGCAAAACATCGCAAAACAATTTCCGATTGAGATCGTTGTCCTCGACAACCATGATCCTCTTTGCCACTGCGCGTCACTAGCTCCTAAATATCGATTCCCTCACCAACACCCATGCCGATGAAAGGCTTTGTCTTTACGTGTCCGCCATACCGCCAAGCGATCCCGCCCGTCCAGAGCAAGAACGGCCAGAGCCAGCGGTCTTGAGTCTGGCTGCGCTCGGCTGGGTGTTGGAGGATGAGGACAGGGCAGAGCGTTTTTTGTCGCTGACAGGGCTTGATCCCGATGGTTTGCGCGCCGCATTGGGAGAACGCTCAACCCAGGTCGCAGTGCTGGAATTTCTGGCAGGGCACGAGCCCGATCTGCTTCGCGCTGCCGAGGCTTTGGCTGTCACTCCCGAAGAGCTGATTGCTGCAATGGAACAATTGAAACGATGAGATTTGCCCGATGAACAAACCGCTGATCATCTCTGATTGCGATGAAGTGCTGCTCTATATGGTCGCGCACTTTAAGGAGTGGCTGGAGGAGGGCGAGGGGATTGCCTTTCATCTGGAAGGCAACAATTTCGCCACGGCTATGCGCTGGGCTGATAGCGGCGAAGTGCTCAAACCAGAGGATATCTGGAAATATCTCGGGCGTTTTTTCGATACTGAAATGCACCGCCAATTGCCGATCGCAGGCGCGGTGGAAGGGATCAATCGGCTGGCCGAAGAAGCGGACGTGGTGATCCTCACAAACTTGGTGGATGAGCGGCGCGACAAGCGGGCCGAGCAGCTGGCAGAGGTTGGCATTCATGCGCCCGTCTTCACCAATCAGGGGCCGAAGGGGCCAGCGCTGGAGAAGATTTTGGCCGAGTATAATCCCAGCAAAGCGATCTTTATCGATGATCTGGCGCAGCATCATCACTCGGCGCAGGAAACCGTGCCGCATGTCACCAGCCTGCATTTGTGCGGAGAGCCTTCTATAGCGCCGCATATTGATTGCGCGCATAAGGCTGGTCATGCTGATGCGAGAATTGACAATTGGGCCGAGGCTTTGCCCTGGCTGTTGCAGGAATTGGAAGGGGATAGGCAATGAGCATTGATGCACGGTTGAGCGAGCTGGGAATTACACTGCCCGAAGCGGCCGCTCCTGTGGCGAGTTATGTTCCGGTCGTGGTCGAGGGCGGTATGGCCTATGTCTCTGGCCAGCTTCCCTTTGTCGATGGAGAGCTGGTGACAGGGCGGCTGGGCGATGACGTTTCCTTGGACGCTGGGATGGCGGCTGCGCGCGCCTGCGGTTTGATGATCTTGGCGCAATTGAAGGGCGCGGGCGTCGATCTCGACAATGTGAAGCGCGTGGTGAAGCTGGGCGGCTTTGTGACCAGCGCTCCTGATTTCACTGACCAGCCCAAGGTGGTGAACGGCGCATCTGATCTGATGCTCGAAGTGTTTGGCGATGCAGGCCGTCATGCCCGCGCAGCTGTTGGCGTGCCAGCGCTCCCTTTGGGCGCAGCTGTCGAAGTGGATGCAGTGATCGCTCTTAAAACCGCATGAGCGAAAGCGCGCCATCTGATGCTGGCATGGCCGTGCGCCTTGCCCCTTCGGTTGGCAGTTTTGAGCGTGATGAGTGGAATGCGCTGTCCGGCACGGACAATCCCTTTGTCTGCCACGAATTTCTAACATCTCTTGAGGATTCGGGGAGCGTCGGAGAGGGAACCGGCTGGGACCCTGTTCCGATCACGATCAGCGACGATGACGGTAATCTGGTCGCAGCCATGCCAAGCTATGCCAAGGGGCATTCGCAGGGCGAGTATGTTTTCGATCACAGCTGGGCCGATGCGCTTCACCGCGCTGGCGGCAGCTATTATCCCAAATTGCAAATCTGCGCGCCTTTCACGCCCGCCAATGGCCCGCGCCTGCTTTTGAAAGATCCCGCGCTTGCACCCTATCTGCTCAAAGGCGCCGAACTGGTGTGCGAGCAAAACGGTCTGTCATCAGCCCATGCGACTTTCATCGAACAGCCGCAGCTTGAAATGTTCGAAAATGCCGGATGGCTTTTGCGGAGCGATCTGCAATTTCACTGGAGCAATGCAGAATATGCCGATTTTGACGCGTTTTTGAGCGAATTGGCCTCAAGAAAGCGTAAAAATCTCAAAAAAGAGCGCAAATCGGCGCAAGATGGCGTCAAAATTGAGCGGCTTTCCGGCGATGACATCAAAGCGCATCATTGGGATGCGTTCTGGGTGTTTTATCAGGATACCGGAGCGCGCAAATGGGGCACGCCCTATCTGACGCGCGAGGCCTTCACATTGCTGGCAGAGCGGATGGGCGATCGCCTCGTGCTGATCCTTGCCCTGATAGATGACGAGCCGATTGCGGGCGCGCTCAACTTTGTCGGGCCAGAAGCGCTCTACGGGCGTTATTGGGGATGCACGCTGGAGAAGAAATTTCTCCACTTTGAGCTGTGCTATTATCAGGCGATCGACATTGCGATCGAGCTTGGCCTCAAACGGGTCGAGGCCGGTGCGCAGGGGGGACACAAGCTGGCGCGCGGTTATGAACCTTGCCAGACATGGTCAGCGCACTGGATTGCCAATCCCAGTTTCCGCGAAGCGATTGCGGACTTCCTCGAGCGTGAGCGCGAAGGTGTGGCGACAGACCAGATTTTCCTGGACCGGCGCACGCCCTTCAAGAAGGGCTAGATTAGAAAGCGATCAGGCAGCTTTGCGGCCAGCGGCCAGCCATTCGCGCGCTTGGCGCTGGGCTTCTGCAATTTCACGTGCTGTCATCTCGTCAGAGATATCGGAGCGGCACCAGCCAGCTTCCTCATGCCCCTTCGATGCAGCCAGATTGAACCACTTATGCGCTTCAACCAGATCACACGCCACCTTATGGCTGCCGGTCGAGTATGCTACGCCCAGCTCAAACAGTGCGGTTACGTCACCAGCTGCTGCGTCAGCCAGAAAGCTGGCAATTTGCAGATCGGCTTCGCTCGAACCAGCTGGCTGAGCACTTTGGGTTTCTACGGTTTTCAGTTGCATCACGTATTTGCCTTTTGATTGCGCTCCGACCCCCTGCCGGTGCGACAACAACGAAAACGCCAGATTAGGTTCAACAAATAGTTAACGCTGCGGCAAGTTTTTCGATTTGTTACAACTTTCAGGGGCAATTGCGGATGCGGGTTTAGACGATTTGGCAAGGCGGTTTGCCCCAGTTTCCTCGGCAAAGCTTCTTGTGTGTCACCACCCCCGTGCCTATAGGCGCGCCAGAATACGCGTTCGGCATTTGGGAAACGGGCTCTTGGACGGCTGCTTGATCGGGCAGCGCTAACAAGCACCCTAATTGAGTGAAGAGGACATCTATGGCCGATAAGGCATCAGATGATATCGAGAAGCTTGAGCAGCTCAAAAGCACCCTGACGCCCGGCTATGTGCCGAGCGACAAAGAAGATTACATGAATGACAAGCACCGCGATTATTTCAAAGTGCTGCTGCTTGAATGGAAAAAGTCGATCCATGATGCGGCTGACCAGACGCTGCAATCCTTGCAAGACGGGCCTATCCGCGAACCCGATCTGAATGATCGCGCATCGAGCGAAACCGATTGGGGTATTGAGCTGCGCACGCGCGACCGTCAGCGCAAGCTGATCTCCAAGATCGATTCCTCGCTGCGCCGGATTGACGAGGGCGAATATGGCTATTGCGAGGTGACCGGTGATCCGATTGGTCTTAAGCGGCTGATCGCGCGCCCTGTCGCGACGATGACCGTCGAAGCACAAGAGGCGCATGAACGCCGCGAGAAAATTTCGCGCGACGATTGATCTGGGGGTCATGTGATCCGTTTGGGGATTTGCCCCAGCATGGGTCAACTCTCGTCAACCGGCTTGTTCTTTAAGAATTCATTAGCAATTGCTTCATACGCACAACCGCTCTTGACGCGGGCCTGCCATGTGTAATGGTTAACGCCCAAGACATTTGATGCGATCGAAAGATGAGTAAGGGGCAGCCATGCCAACCGTTGAAACCCGCAGTATCACGCGCGACAATCTGTTCATGCTGGCCAGCATGTGGGTCGAAAATGATCCGACATGCTACCGTGTGAAAGTGCGCAATTTGTCGGCGGGCGGAATGATGGGCGAGGGCGGCACACGCGTGACGCGCGGCACGCGTCTGACGGTTGATCTGCAAAATGTGGGCGCTGTGAAAGGTGCAGTTGCCTGGGTGCAGGAAGACCGCTTTGGCGTCGCATTTGATGAAGCGATCAATTCGGAATTCCCGCAAAGCGCGTGATTGGCGCGGTTGATTGGCGCTGCAATACCGATAACCAAAACACCGCTTTCCACTTTCAAGACCATCTTCTTAACTGACCCGCTAGGTGCAAGCTGCTAGGCGAGGGACATGGCGCGATTCTGGCGGACATCTTTGCACAGCTATGCTGGAGGCTCTGCTGCAGGCTCTGATGCAGGCTTGGGCCTGAGAGGGCTTGGCGTGGCAGCGCTGGGTCTGGCAGCCATGGCGCTTGGCAGTTGCACTACAGAACCGCTCAACGCGCCGGTGAATGTAGTGGTGATTGGCGAGGGAGAAGCGCAAAACAGCGACGGGGCAGTGCGCACGGTTTCTTCCAGCTATGTGCGGGCCGCGATCAACGAAGGGCTGGTATCGCTTGGCTCTACCGGCGAAGTGATCCCTGCAATTGCCGAACGCTGGATCGTGACCGATGACGGGCTGAGCTATATCTTCAGGCTGCGCAATTCGAGCTGGCCTTCGGGTGATCCGTTCACAGCTGAGGATATCGAGCTGCGCCTCACCCAGACCATCGCCCAGCTTGAAGCGACTGCATTGGCCAAGGATCTGGCCAAGATTGTCGAGATCCGTGCAATGACAGGGCGCGTGATCGAAATTCGTCTTGCCAGCCCGATGCCCGACTTTCTGCGTCTCATGGCGCAGCCCGAGCTGGGGCTAGAGCGCGATGGCAGCGGTGCTGGCCCGATGGTGCTGGAACGCGCAGCGCAATCACCTGATGCGACAAGTGCCGAGGCTCCGCGAAGTGCAAGCTTGCAATTGCTGGCAGTGCCGCCCGAGGCGCGCGGCTATCCCGCAATTCGCAATTGGAAAGAAACGGTCAGTCCAGTCAATCTCACGATCAGCGGTGCGCGCGATGCGGTAGAGGCCTTCGGTTCGGGAGAGGCCGATCTGGTGCTGGGCGGCCGGATAGCCAGCTTTCCGCTAGCAGACCTTGGGCCCTTATCGCGCGCGAATATCCGGCTCGATGCGGCATTGGGTGTGTTCGGGCTGATTGCTCGCAATGAAGAAGGCGTAATGGCGGACCCGCAATTGCGCGAAGCGATGAGCATGGCAATTGGCAGGGAGGCCTTGATCGAGCCGTTCAATATCAGCGGCTGGGTCGCCTCAACCGGCATTGTGCCGCGCGATCTGTGGGGCGATGTCCTGCCCGAAACAGTCAGCTGGGCAGAGCAGTCACTTGAAGAGCGTCAAGCGACAGCAGCCGCGCGAGTGAGCGCTTGGGAGGCTGCCAATGGCGAAAGCGCGGAAATCTCGATTGCGCTGCCAGCAGGACCCGGCAGCGATGAGCTGTTCACTCAGATTGCCGCCAATTTCGCCAGTATTGGGATCGAGGCCAGCCGCGCAAAGGCGGGCGATGATGTCGATTGGGAGCTGTATGATCTAACCGCGCGCTATGCCTCGCCGCGATGGTTCTTCAATCAGTTTAATTGCGAAGTTGTGCAGGGGCCATGCTCGCTGACAGCCGACGCTTTGGTACGGGATTCGCTCACAGAAATTCGCCCCAAGGAAAAGGCTGAACTGCTGGCAAGGGCGGAGCTGGCGCTGCTCGATGAGGCGATATTCATCCCCTTTGGAACGCCTATCCGCTGGTCACTTGTGCGCAGCGATATTGAGGCGTTTCAGGAAAACCGCTGGGCAGCGCACCCGCTGTTTCCGCTGTCACGCGCGCCGATCTGAGCGAGCAAACTCTTGAAATTCAGCACTGTTATACCCATATAAGACACATGGAGGGTAACGCTCATGTCTGATTTGCGTCCGATTTCTGATGTCCGAACCGATCGCGACTATGGCGCGGATACGGGCCGCGCTGCGGACGGGCCGCAAATCATGGGTATGGAATTGCCCATGGGCAATGATCCGCAGTCCATTCGCATGCGTTTAGAGGCTCTGGAAATGGTGCTGGAGCGCTCGTTCCGGATTCCCGGCGTCAATGTCCCGATTGGGCTCGATGGCCTGATTGGTCTGGTGCCTGTGTTGGGCGACATTATCACAACAGCCATGGGCGCTTATCTGGTCTGGGAAGCCCGCAATCTGGGCCTGCCCAAGTGGAAGCTCATGCGCATGGCGGGCAATGTCGGTTTTGACACACTGCTGGGTGCAGTTCCGGTGGTGGGCGATGCAGCCGACTTCATGTTCCGCTCCAACACGCGAAACTTGCGGATTGTGAAGAGGCACCTCGACAAGCATCACCCCGAAACGAAGGTGATCAACGGATAGACGGCCTGCTAGGCGCTACTCCTCCAGCTCGATGTCCCAGTAAAGCCAATCGCGCCATGTCTCGTGCAAATAATGCGGCGGGAAGCCCTTGCCATATTGCTGCAATTGCCAGCTGGTCGGACGGATTGGCTTCATCGCGAGTTGCATATGCGCCTGCTTGGGCGTGCGGCCACCCTTCTTCATATTGCACGGCGCACAGGCGCTGACGATGTTCTCCCACGTGGTTTTGCCGCCCAGACGGCGCGGGATCACATGGTCGAAGGTCAGATTGCCTTCATCCCAGCAATATTGGCAGTGAAAGCGGTCGCGCAAAAACACATTGAAGCGCGTGAACGCGGGAAATTCACTCGCCTTCACATATTGCCTCAGCGCAATCACCGAGGGGATTTTCATATCAAGCGATGGCGAGTGCACTTCGCGGTCATAGCTGGCGACAATGTCCACCCGGTCGAGGAACACTGCCTTGATCGCGGTTTGCCATGGCCAAAGGCTCAACGGGTAATAGGACAGAGGCGTGTAATCCGCATTGAGCACCAGCGCGGGGCAAGCCGCGACATTGCGTGTCGGGTCCTCATCCGCGCTGCGAAAGCGCGCGGCTCTCTCCATCAATTCGGCCTTGAACACCTCTTGCGCTCCTTTTCCGAGTTGACACAAGCATGGCGTGGCATGCGAAAGAGTCAATGATGTTACAGGGGTGCTTTCCACAAGCTGATTTTGCAGCATTTTGCGCGCGTTGTGGCATGGGGCTGCGATGATTGTTACGCGATTTGCTCCAAGCCCCAATGGTTCGCTGCATCTGGGCCATGCCTTTTCCGCCATTACAGCGCACGATCTGGCGCGTGAGACTGGCGGGCGGTTCTTGCTGCGGATTGAGGATATTGACGGTGCGCGCTCGCGGCCCGAACTGGCCGATGAATTTCGCGCTGATCTGGAATGGCTCGGGCTGGAATGGGAAGAGGTTCCTGCGCAAACGACACGGCTGGCTAGCTATGAAGAGGCGGCAGAAGCCTTGCGCGATATGGGACTGCTCTACCCCTGCCAATGCACGCGGGCGGACATTCTTGGTGCGGGCGCTCAAAGCGGCCCGATGGGCGCGATTTATCCCGGCCTATGCAAGGATAAGAACATCGCCGGCGATGCGCCCGTGCAATGGCGGCTGGATGTGACGAAAGCGTTGGAGCAGGCTGGCACGCTTTTATGGGAAGACGCGCTTGCCGGAGTGCAGACCTGCGATCCAGACGAGCTTGGCGACATAGTGCTTGTCCGCAAGGACGAACCCGCCAGCTATCACTTGGCCGCCACGTTGGACGATGCAGCTGATGGCGTGACTTTGGTCACACGCGGGCACGACCTGTTCGCTGCCAGCCATATTCACCGCTTGCTGCAAGCACTGCTCGACCTGCCCAAACCGCGCTGGCATCACCATGCATTGCTGCTTGATCAAAGCGGCAAAAAGCTCGCGAAAACGCGCGGGTCGCCCTCGCTTGCCGACATGCGCCGTGCGGGCGAGGATGGTATGTTGCTTGCCGAACAACTCAGGTTGCACAGATTTCCGGCTGGAATTTCGCTCCAGAACGCCTAGATACTTCCCATGCAAACTTTCCTCATCATTGTGCTTGCGATCATCTGCGTGATGGTTGTTGTCTCTCTCATTCGCGGCATTGTCGCCTTTCTCAAGACGACCAAGGTCGATCTGGAGAACAATACGGGCGAGACTGTTACGGAAATGCAGATGCTCCAGAACAAGGCGATGTTCGCGCGGATCAAGTATCAGGCGCTGGCGATCCTTGTGGTTGTGATCATGCTGGCGGTTGCTGGCGGCAATAGCTGATCGAGCGCGGCTGAGCCGATGGTCAAGCTCAACAAGATTTACACCAAAACGGGTGATGATGGCTCGACCGGCCTCGTCGATGGTTCGCGCACGGCCAAGCATTCGGCGCGGATCGAGGCGATTGGCAAGGTTGATGAAGCCAATAGCGCGATAGGTTTGGCAGCCGCGGCAGCCACCGATCATGCAGAGGCGCTGTTCCGCATCCAGAACGATCTTTTCGATCTGGGCGCAGATCTGGCGACTCCGGCGCAGGATGGCGACTTTGCGCCATCGGAAATGGTCTTGCGCGTGGTCGAGCCGCAGGTTTTGTGGCTGGAAGAGGCGATCGATGCGCTCAACGAAAGCCTCGAACCGCTCACCAGCTTTGTCTTGCCCGGCGGCAGCGAAGCAGCAGCACGCACTCATGTGGCCCGTGCCAGCACCCGCGCTGCCGAGCGTGCGGTGACGGCTTTGGCTGCAACCGAAGCGGTCAATCCGCAAGCGCTGGCCTACATCAATCGATTGTCCGACTATCTTTTCGTCCTTGCGCGCATCTGCAATGCAAATGGCGCGAGCGATGTGAACTGGGTTCCCGGAGCCAACCGCTAACCCTTTGTTGCACTAGCCAGCAGACTTTTCACCCGCTAACAGGCGCGTTTTGCTGCAAGTGCGAAGGGATCATCACATGCAAACAGTAGCGGTTATCGGGTCGGGACAAATGGGCACAGGGATTGCCCGAACGGTCGCTCAACATGGGATGAAAGTGCTCTTGTCCGATGTTGACTTGGCGCGCGCGGAAGCGGGCAAGGCGACGATAGAGACAGGCCTAGCCAAGCTGGTCGGGCGCGGCAAGCTGGAAGCAGATCAAGCCGAAAGTGCACTCGCAAAAATCACAGCGGTGGGTGAAACCGCTCCGATGGCCGAAGCCAATCTGATCATTGAAGCCGCGACCGAGCGCGAGGATATCAAGCAGGCCATTTTTGAAAATGTTGGGAAGGTTTTGGCCAAGGACGCGATAATGGCCAGCAACACCAGCTCGATCCCGATCACGCGCATGGCGAATTACGCGCCCGATGCGGAGCGCTTCATCGGGCTGCATTTCTTCAACCCCGTGCCGGTGATGGGCCTGATCGAGGTCATTCCCGGCCTTGCCACCGCTCAAGATACAACTGACCGGATCACCGCCTTTGCCGAGGCGTTGGGCAAGCAGGTTGTGCTCAGCCAGGATGAACCCGGCTTTGTCGTCAACCGCATTCTCCTGCCGATGATCAATGAAGCGATTTTTGTGCTGGGCCAGTCGACTGCAGGGATCGAGGATATCGACAAGGGTTGCCGGCTGGGTCTCAATCACCCAATGGGGCCATTACAACTGGCCGATTTTGTCGGACTGGATACCTGCCTTGATATTATCAAAGTGCTCTACAAAACCACGCGCGACACCAAATATCGCCCTGCGCCTTTGCTGGTGAAATATGTCGAGGCGGGTTGGCTAGGCCGCAAGACAGGCCGCGGATTCTACGACTATAGCGGGGATGCACCCGTCCCGACACGCTGATTGGGCGCAAGTCGATGGGGCGTTGATTGGGCGCTTAGCTGGGCAACAAGTGGTCAGGGACGCGCTGACCAGCTTGCGGCAATGGCGCATCCCTCACTTCAACCGGCTCTCCGTCATCACCCAAAGAGCCAGAACCGGGCGCCGTATCGCCATCGCTATCATCGGGTGAGTAGGGGCTGGGATCAAAGCCTTGCGCATCATCGATCATTTCTTCGTCATCTGCCCAGACCACCGCGCTATCGTCCACTTGCTCAGCACGCGGAGCGGCGACAATCTCGCTTCGGCCCGAGGCGCCGGGCGAACCGATAAGTTCATCCTGCGTCAGCCCTTCGGCAGCTTCGCCAGCTATGCCTTCATTGCCCTCAGGGCCTACGAAGAATAGCGCGACGGCGAGCGTAATTCCGCCAAAGATGAGCGTCCCTTTGAGGGTAGAAGTGTTCTGCTGGGCCATGGCTTAGGGCAATACCGTAACAAGGGTTAATTTTTTGTAGCTTTGGCCTCGCTCGCCAGCTCGTAAAGTGTGTCGAGCGCATCGCGCGGGGACAGATTGTCGATCTCCAGCGCAGCAAGGCGCTCAATAAGCGCTTGGGCAGGATCAGGTGCCGTATTGCTCGCCATAGCGGAAAAGAGCGGCAATTCGCCTAGCCCCGCGCCAATTCCGCCGGTTTCCTCCCGCGCTTTCTCTAGCTTTTCGAGAACCGCAGTGGCTCGCGCGACAACAGCATCGCTGACCCCTGCCAGCTTCGCCACGGCCAAGCCGTAAGAGCGGTCAGCGGGCCCGCTCGCCAGCTCATGCAGCAGAACCAGATCGCCTTTCCATTCGCGCGCGCGGACATGATGAAGCGAAAGCGCTTCGCAGCTGTCAGCCAGCCGCGCCAGTTCGTGATAATGCGATGCGAACAGGCAGCGGCAACGGGTGCGGGTGTGAATGTCTTCTGCCACCGCCCATGCCAGCGCCAACCCGTCATAAGTGGATGTGCCGCGCCCGACCTCGTCCAAAATCACAAAGCTGCGCTCGCTTGCCTGCGCGAGAATCGCAGCGGTTTCGACCATCTCGACCATGAAGGTTGAGCGCCCGCGCGCCAGATTGTCCGATGCGCCAACGCGGCTGAACAACCGGTCGACAAGGCCGATTGTCGCGCTTTGCGCAGGCACAAATCCGCCTGCTTGCGCCATCACAATGATGAGAGCGTTTTGCCTCAAAAAGGTCGATTTGCCGCCCATGTTTGGCCCGCCGATCAGCCACAGCCGGTCTTGTGTGTCCAAAGCGCAATCATTGGCGACAAAGCGCTCGTTTTCCTTGGCAAGCGCGGTTTCGACCACCGGATGCCGCCCGCCTGTTATCGTCAGCGTTGCGCTGTCCTCGATACTTGGTCTGCACCAACCGCCTTCGGCAGCACGCTCTGCTTGCCCTGCCGATATGTCGATCCGCGCAAGAGCTGCTGCCGTTTGACCAATCGCTTCAGCCGAGGATGCAATTCCAGCGCACAGCGTTTCAAAATGCGCTTCTTCAGCGGCCAGCGCATGTCCACCCGCCTCGGCAATGCGGGTGGCTTCCTCATGCAAGGCAATCGAATTGAAGCGCACTGCGCCTTTCATTGTCTGGCGGTGAGTGAAGCCGCTGTCAGGCTCCATCAGCGTATCGCCATGCCGGCTTGGCACTTCGATGAAATAGCCAAGCACGCCATTGTGCTTGATCTTGAGCGAGGCAATGCCGGTGTCTTCGCGGTAGCGCGTTTCCATCCCCGCAATCGCTCGCCGCGCATTGCCGGAAACCTCGCGCAATTCGTCAAGCGATGCGTCGTAGCCTGTTGCGATATACCCGCCTGATGACCGCTCGGTAGGCGGGCTTTCGACGAGCGCGCGCTGGAGCAAATCAATCAGAGAGCTGTGCCCTTGCAAGCGTGGAAGGAGGCCTTGAAGCAAAGCAGGCTGATCGCTCATCGCGCCCAGCATTGCGGCAATTTCGCGCGCATCACGCAGACCATCGCGCACTTGGCCCAGATCGCGCGGGCTCCCGCGCCCTGCAACAATCCGCCCGAGCGCGCGGCCTAGATCAGGCGTCCCGCGCAAGGCATCGCGCAAATCCGCGCGACTGACCGGATCATTGTGCAGCCATGCAACCAGATCGAGCCGTTCCTCAATCGCCTCTGCATCATGCAAGGGAGCCGACAAATCCTGTGCCAGCCCGCGAGCGCCTGCGCCTGTCACACAGCGGTCGATCACGCTGATCAAACTGCCATCGCGTCCGCCATTTTGCGCTGTGAGAATCTCAAGGCTGCTGCGCGTCGCCTCATCCATAGCCATAACGGCCTCACTGCGATGGAGAACAGGCGGCAACAGCAGCGGCAGCTCGCCGCGCCCGACATGATCGAGATAGGCGAGCAATCCGCTCGCCGCGGCCAGCATCGCGCGCGAGAAGTCGCCAAACCCGTCAAGCGTTGCCACGCCATGCAGCTCTTTCAGCTGCGCTTCGCCCTTGGAGCTTGCAAAGCCGGATGGATCGCGCTCGATCACGTCAACCGGCCCATGCGCCCAATCATCGGGCGCAACGACCTCGCTTGGTCTCAATCGCGCCAGCATCGCGCCCAGCATTTCGGCAGAGCATTCCTCCAGCACCATTTCGCCGGTTGAGATATCGCAGGCGGCAATGCCAATGCGCTCGCGCACTTCGGCCAAGGCAACCAGCCGGTTCGCGCTGCGCGGTTCGAGCAATGCCTCTTCAGTGAGCGTGCCAGCGGTTACAAAACGCACAATGTCGCGCGCTACCAAGGCTTTCGAGACGGGCCGCCCTTCAGCCTTCGCACGTTCTTTCGCTTCTTCAGGCGTTTCAGTTTGTTCGGCAATCGCGACACGGCAGCCCGCCTTGATGAGCCTTGCCAGATAGCTTTCGGCCGAATGCACAGGCACTCCGCACATAGCGACCGGTTCACCGTCATGCTCGCCGCGCGATGTGAGCGCGATATCGAGGATGCCCGCCGCTTCCTTTGCATCATCGAAAAACAGCTCGAAAAAATCGCCCATCCGGTAGAATAGCAAGCAGCCTTGGGCCTGCTCTTTCAGCGCAAGATATTGCGCCATCATCGGGGTGGGTTTGCCGGACATTGAAATAGGCTAACTCTACCTGATCCGATTCGGGAAGGAGTGCGCCCGCGCAATCCCCTATCCATTGCCTCTATCGCTATGCGCAATGCCGCGTTATTGGCTCTTGGCAACAGGACCACCCGACGAGGAGCAGATACGTGGCAGATAACGGCCCATCCGGTAGCAAAGGCGGCTTCACCACACGCGAAGCGCTGTTTTACCACGAGACGATCCGGCCCGGTAAGATCGAGATTATCGCGTCCAAGCCGATGGCGACGCAGCGCGATCTCAGCCTTGCCTATTCGCCCGGTGTTGCTGCTCCTGTTGAAGCGATTGCCGATGATCCCTCACTCGCCGCGCGCTACACAGCGCGCAGCAATCTGGTGGCAGTGATCTCCAATGGCTCTGCGATTTTGGGGCTGGGCAATCTGGGCGCGTTGGCTTCCAAGCCGGTGATGGAAGGCAAGGCTGTTCTGTTCAAACGCTTTGCCGATGTCGACTCGATTGACATCGAACTGGCGACCGAAGACCCGCAAGCTTTCATCGAGGCAGTGGCGTTGATGGAGCCCAGTTTCGGCGGGATCAACTTAGAAGATATTAAAGCGCCCGAATGCTTCATCATCGAGCAGGAATTGCGCGAACGGATGAACATTCCGATCATGCATGATGACCAGCATGGCACTGCGATTATTACAGCGGCTGGCCTCTTAAACGCGTGCCATTTAACCGACCGCGATATCAAGGATGTGAAAGTGGTTGTGAACGGCGCGGGCGCAGCAGCGATTGCTTGCACTGCACTGATCAAGGCGATGGGCGTTGCGCATGACAATGTCATCATGTGTGACCGCAAGGGCCCCATTCGCAAGGATCGCCCTGATCTTGATCAATGGAAGAGCGCGCATGCTGCTGACACTAAAGCAGCCAATTTGGAAGAAGCGCTGGATGGCGCGGATATTTTCCTTGGTCTTTCAGCGGCAGGCGCTCTGAAGCCCGATTGGGTGAAGACGATGGCCGACAAGCCGATCATCTTTGCTATGGCGAACCCTGTGCCGGAAATCATGCCCGATGAGGCGAAGGCTGTGCGCCCCGATGCGATTATTGCCACGGGCCGCTCTGACTTTCCCAATCAGGTCAACAATGTGCTGGGCTTCCCGTTTATCTTTCGCGGCGCATTGGATGTGCAGGCAACCACGATCAATGAAGAGATGAAGATTGCAGCGGCCACGGCGATTGCCGAGCTTGCCCGCGAGCGCGTGCCCGAAGAAGTCGCCAGCGCTTATGGCGGCAGGAACCAGAAGTTTGGCACAGATTACATCATTCCCGCGCCCTTTGATCCGCGCCTGATCGAAGTCGTCTCCTCGGCTGTGGCCAAGGCAGCGATGGATTCCGGTGTCGCGCAATCGCGGATCGAGGATTTTGACGAATATGCCCATGCGCTGAAATCGCGCCTCAACCCGACAACTTCGGTGCTGACCGGAACCTATAACGAGGCGAAAGCCAATCCCAAGCGGATGGTCTTTGCCGAGGCCGAAGAGGAAGTCGTGCTGCGCGCGGCGATCCAGTATCGCGATTTCGGCTATGGCACGCCGGTGCTGGTCGGGCGGACGAAGGCCGTGCTCGATAAATTGCACCAGCTTTCCGTCTCTGATCCGCAAAGTTTCGAGATTCAGAACTCGGCTGATAGCGAGCATGTGCCAGCCATGGTCGACTATCTCTACAACAAGCTACAGCGCAAGGGTTATACCGAGCGCGATGTGCGCCGGATGGTGAACCAAGAGCGCAATGTCTTTGCCGCCTTGCTGGTTGCGCTGGGGCATGGCGAGGGGATGATCACGGGCCTCACCCGCACCTTTGCGCAAAGCGCACGCGAGGTGAATATGGTGCTCGATCCCAAGCCTGATGCAAAGCCGTTTGGCATTCATATGATGATAGGCAAGAACCACACGACCTTCTTGGCCGATACCACCATCAACGAGCGCCCTTCGGCTGCGGATCTTGCTCATATCGCCAAGGAAACCGCAGCGGTGGCGCGCCGGATGGGGCACGAGCCGCGCGTTGCGTTCCTCTCCTATTCGACCTTCGGCAACCCATCAGGGCGCTGGCTCGATAACATCCGCGATGCTGTGGCGATCTTGGATAGTGAGCAACCCGGTTTCGAATATGAGGGCGAGATGGCGCCCGATGCTGCGCTGAATGAAAAGGTCATGTCGCTTTACCCGTTCAGCCGCCTCTCCGGGCCAGCCAATGTGCTGATTATGCCGGGGCTGCAATCGGCTAACCTTTCGGCAAAATTGCTGCGCGAGCTGGGCGGTGATGCGACGATTGGCCCGATGCTGATCGGGATGGAAAAGCCGGTGCAGATTGTGCCGATGACGTCTATCGCGCCCGATGTGCTAACCTTGGCTGTGCTCGCAAGCGCAGGGGTTGTGGGTTAGCGCCGACGATAGCGGAAATACCACACTTCATGGCCTTGCTTGCGCGCTTTTGCTTCATAGCGGGTTTCAGGCCATCCGCCCGGGCGCACCATCCAGCTTTGCGGGCCATCGACCAGCCACTCAAACTTGTCTGAGTGCCGCCGCATCACCATCAGCGCGTGGCGCAGATAGACGGGATGATCGGTTCCGAAACGCAGCTCCCCTCCCGCTTTGAGCTTGTCAGCGAACATCTGCACCGGCCCGTCATTCATCATCCGTCGCTTGGCGTGTTTGGCCTTGGGCCATGGATCGGGATGAAGCAGATAGATGAAGCTTAACGAGCCATCGGGCACGCGGCTGAGCACTTCCAACGCATCGCCGTGATGCAGGCGGACATTGGTAAGGCGCTGATCCTCAATATGGTTCAGCGCTGCGGCGACCCCGTTCAAATAGGGCTCGGCGCCGATAAAGCCGTGATCTGGCAGCATGTCAGCGCGATAGGCAAGATGCTCGCCGCTGCCAAAGCCGATCTCGAAATGCAGCGGGCAATCCTGCTGGAACAAGGATTGCGCCGTGACATCACCTTCTGCCGCGACGCTGATTTGCGGCAGCAGATTATCGACCAGCCCTTGCTGGTGCGGGCGCAAGGGTTTGCCGGTGGAACGGCCGTAAAGCCTGTTCAGCGTAGTGGGATCGCCTTCTTTATATGCGGACATAATGGGCAAGCCGCATAGTCATGCAATGCGCAAATGGCCAGAGGCGTTTGCTTTCACTCAGCAGACAAAAAGACGCCCGAGGTGATCTACACCCCGGGCGCTTTATGCGTGACTGAATTCACAAGAGATTAGGCAGCTTCTGCCTGCTCGTCTGGATCGCGCAGCACATAACCACGGCCCCAGACTGTCTCGATATAGTTCTCGCCCCCGCAAGCCAGCGAAAGCTTCTTGCGCAATTTGCAGATGAACACATCGATGATCTTGAGTTCGGGCTCATCCATTCCGCCGTAAAGGTGGTTGAGGAACATTTCCTTGGTGAGCGTAGTGCCTTTGCGCAAGCTCAACAGCTCGAGCATGGCATATTCTTTACCGGTCAGGTGAACGCGGGCGCCATCAACTTCAACGGTTTTGGTATCGAGGTTCACGGCCAGCTTGCCAGTGCGGATGATCGACTGGCTGTGGCCTTTCGAGCGGCGCACAACCGCATGGATGCGGGCGACCAGCTCTTCGCGATGGAACGGCTTGGTGACATAATCGTCAGCGCCAAAACCAAAGCTGCGGATTTTGCTGTCCATTTCGGCAATGCCGGAAAGGATCAGAACCGGCGTTTGCACCTTGGCAACGCGCAGTTTCTTAAGAACGTCATACCCGTGCATATCGGGAAGGTTCAAATCGAGCAGGATAATGTCGTAATCATACAACTTACCCAGATCGAGGCCTTCCTCGCCCAGATCGGTCGAGTAGACATTGAACCCTTCGGTTGTAAGCATGAGCTCGATCGCTTTCGCGGTAGTTGGCTCATCCTCAATCAAAAGCACGCGCATGGGTATTCCCCTTTTTGCATTTCAGCGACGCAACCCCGAAAGCGAGATTGCCTTATTTATTAACCACACAAGGTCTGAAGGAAAAAGGTTAACATCACGTAAAAGAGTCATTGCGTGCCCTATATGCGATGATGCGAGTCCTTGATGCAATTGGGGTTTTTGCGTGGTTTGCGGCTTTAATCTCTAGGCAAGGGGTCTGAAAGAAGCCCTAATGCCTTGCGTGCAATGCATTCTTGGAGCTGCAAAATTCACAGGTTTTGAAGCTTTTTCTGCCGTCTGCGCTGAACACTGGAACCAATTCCCATCGCCTCGCGATATTTGGCGACGGTGCGGCGGGCGAGGTCAAAACCTTCATCTTTCAACAGTGCAACCAGCTTGTCATCGGAGAGGATTTTCTTCGGTTCTTCTGCATCGATCAGCGCCTTGATACGTGCCTTGACCGCTTCGGAAGACGCCCCTTCGCCATCGCCAGAACCCCCCGTCTTGCCAACTCCGCTGGAGAAGAAATATTTCAGCTCAAAGCAACCGCGCTCGCACGAGAGGAACTTGTTCGAGGTCACGCGGCTGATTGTGCTTTCATGCATTTCAATCGCATCGGCCACTTCGCGTAATGTCAGCGGTTTCAGCTCGGACACGCCGCGGCGGAAAAACCCGTCCTGCTGTTTCACAATTTCAGCGGCGGTCTTGAGGATCGTTTTTTGCCGCTGATCGAGCGCCTTGATCAGCCAATTCGCATCGGCCAGCTTCTCCTTAAGCCAGCCCTGCGCTTCTTTGCTGGCTGCGCCTTCGCGAAGTTCCAGCACATATCCGCGATTGACGATGAGGCGCGGCAAGGTCGCCTCGTTCAGCTTGATGTCCCAGCCGCCATCATCCGCCGCGCTGAGCAAGACATCGGGTACAATTGCGCTTGCCGCTGCATCGCCATAGGCAAGTCCGGGCTTGGGGTCATAGCCGCGCAATTCGCCCAGCATATCGGCAAAGTCTTCATCATCGACATCGCACATCCGTTTGAGCCGCGGGATTTCACCGCGGGCGAGCAGGTCGAGATTGTCAATGAGCCGTTCCATGCACGGATCATAACGATCAGCCTCGCGCGCTTGTATGGCGAGGCACTCGGCCAGATCGCGCGCGCCAACGCCGGTCGGCTCGAGCGTCTGGACGGCCTCAAGCGCCGCTTCCACCTCATTCAATCCCACGCCCAGATCATGCGCAACTTCGCGCAGGTCAAAGCCGAGATAGCCCGCCTCATCGAGCAGGCCGATCAGATGGTGGGCGATAAATCCTTCGCGGTCGCTGGCGCATGAAGGGCCGATCTGCTCGCGCAAATGGTCAGCCAGAGAAGTCTCAAGAAGGCCGCGCTCCTCGATGCTTTGCAGCTCGTCATCAGATGCAGCCATGCTGACACTGGCAGCAGAGCCCCATTCGCCGCTATCAGGGCCAGCAACCACCCCGTCACCCGTATCGCGGTCACGATCGAGCGCGCTGGTATCAATATCGAGCGGTTGCTCGCTTTCGCCTTGCGCTTGCCCGATCAGCTGGTCGGCAGTGAATTCCTCGCGCGGGATGTCATCGGGTTCGCTCGGCGTATCGGCCGCCTCGCTAGTGACAGAGCCAGCCTCGAGCAGTGGATTGTTCTCCAGCGCCTCGCCAATAAACGCCTCAATCTCCAGATTGCTCGCCGCCAGCAGCTTGATCGCCTGCTGCAATTGCGGCGTCATCACCAGCGATTGGGATTGTCGTAAGTCGAGGCGGGGGGAGAGAGCCATCGTCAGACGTGTTTCAGCTTACGCTTTGCCGAGCCGCTTCCTCGCCCAATCAACCGATAGGTCATCTTGCGATCATCGGGTGGTTGGGCGCGGGAGTGGGCCGGAACCGCATCCCAGCCGTGAGGCTGGAAAGGCATCATCATAACGTAAAGCTTTCGCCCAGATAGAGCCGCTTCACATTCTCATCGGCAACCAGTGCTTGCGGAGTGCCCGCGAACAGCACTTGTCCGCCATAGATGATGCAAGCGCGGTCTACGATATCCAGTGTCTCGCGCACATTGTGATCGGTGATCAGAACGCCGATGCCGCGCGATTTCAAATCTTTCACCAGATCGCGAATATCGCTGATCGAGAGGGGATCAATGCCGGCAAAGGGCTCATCCAGCAGCATGATCGAGGGCTTGGCCGCCAATGCGCGGGCAATCTCGCAGCGCCGCCGCTCACCGCCTGAAAGCGCCATGGCAGGCGACGCGCGCAGGCCAGTGAGGCCAAACTCATCCAGCAGCCGCTCAAGCTCTTGCTCGCGCGTTTCTCTGTCTGGCTCGACCATTTCGAGCACCGAATTGATATTCTGCTCGACCGTCATCCCGCGAAAGATACTGGTTTCCTGCGGCAAATACCCAATGCCGAGTATAGCGCGGCGATACATCGGCAGTTTGGTCACATCCTCGCCATCCATCAGGATGCGGCCCGCATCAGGGCGAACAAGGCCCATAATGGAGTAAAAGCACGTCGTCTTGCCCGCGCCATTGGGGCCAAGCAGGCCGAGCACTTCACCCTTGCCAACCGTCAGCGAGATATCGGTCAGCACCGCTCGCTTGTCATAGCTCTTGGCTATCGAGATCACTTCCAGCCCGCCATTGGGCATATCCGCCACTGCGGTCACGGGCGCACCAGAAGGGCTTTGAATTGTGTCGCTATCGCTCATGGGTAATGATCTTTAGCAGCCAGATATTACCAGAAAACCCCCGTTTTCCCCGAATTGGCAGGATTTGTGCATGGAATGTCGCAAAACTGCTGCGATCCTTGGCCAGCTTGCGCGCCCAGAATATCGAGTTTTGTGCAAGATAGTTATCGTGCTTGCTATTCGTGCGAAGCTTTGAAATACTCGGCGCCTGAGAGAGATCATAAGGGGTAAGTCGAGCAATGAACGACATCCTGCCGCATGAACGCACGGGCGTGATGAGCGCTCGCGAAGGTTCAAAGCCGCGCGTTGGGGAGCGCGTAAGGGATTGGCGCAAGGCGATGAGCGACAATGTCGCCTATGCCTTGCTGGTCTACACAGGCCTGCAAATCTTCGTCACTGTCCACGCAATGAAAGACGGCACGAAATCTGTGCTGCCCTATTTCGCGCTGGTCGTTTTGATTGCCGGAATCATTCCTGCTTGCCGCTGGTTCGAACGGCGCTGGCGCGATTTATCGGATGAGGCATCGCGCGATGAAGGGTTGCGCGGTGCATTCATGCGCGACGTGGTCATGCTGTGGGTGCTCGCCATCGGTCTGCCCTTTGTGCTGACCGGCTGCTTCAAGGCTGTTACCGCCCTTATGTAAGCGGGCTGATGCAAGCGGGCCTATTTGGCGTGCTTGACAATGGCGCCTATTTGGCGCGGGCAATCGCTTCGACAACAATCTGGCGGGCTTCTTTGGCATCGCCCCATTTGCCCACGCGCACCCATTTCTCCGCCTCAAGATCTTTGTAATGAGTGAAGAAATGCTCGATCTGCTGGAATATGATTGAGGGCAAATCCTTGGTCTCACCCACGTCCGAATAATAGGGGAATGTGGTGTCGACCGGCACGCAAATCAGCTTTTCATCGCCGCCATGCTCGTCTTCAAGATTGAGAACACCGATGGGCCGCGCTTTGACGACGCATCCGGCCATGAACGGGCTGCGCGCAATCACAAGTGCATCGAGCGGGTCGCCATCGGGCGAAAGCGTATGCGGGACAAAGCCGTAATTCGCCGGATAGCGCATCGGCGTGTGCAAAATGCGGTCGACAAACAGCGCGCCTGATTCCTTGTCGAACTCATATTTCACCGGTTCACCGCCGGTTGGCACTTCGATAATGACGTTGAGATCATCGGGCGGATTGTCGCCCACGGGGATTTTGTCGATGCGCATAGTGTTCTCATTCGCTGTGCCAACCCGCGAAGGGTGGCTGTGTGGGGGAGTGGGCCTAGGCCTGGGCTTGGGCCGAAACCAGCAATCACGCGCGCTCTAATCGCGCATCCGTGTTGCGGCAAGGGCTTTGCTCTACTAAGCGCTTTTCACCATGAGCAAGAACACTCCAAAAGCGATCAGAGGCACTCAGGACATTTTCGGCAGCGATGCCGAGGGCTTCGCGCATGTGGTCGAGACGTTTGAGCGGGTGCGCAAGCTTTATCGCTTCCGCCGCGTTGAAATGCCGGTGTTTGAAAAGACCGAAGTCTTTGCAAGGTCGCTGGGCGAGACGACCGATGTTGTCTCAAAGGAAATGTATTCGTTTGAGGATCGCGGGGGGGACTCGCTCACCCTGCGTCCTGAATTTACCGCCGGGATTGCGCGCGCTTATCTGACCAATGGCTGGCAGCAATATGCGCCGATGAAACTGGCGACGCATGGGCCCCTGTTCCGTTACGAGCGCCCGCAAAAGGGGCGTTATCGCCAGTTCCACCAGATTGATGCGGAGATTATCGGGGCTGCCGAGCCGCAGGCTGATGTCGAGCTTTTGGCGATGGCGGATCAGCTATTGCGCGAGCTGGGCATCAAGGGCGTGACCCTGCATCTCAATACGCTGGGCGATGGGACAACGCGCGAGGCATGGCGCGCTGCGCTGATTGACTATTTCAGCGCGGTGAAGGGTGATTTGAGCGAGGATAGCCAAGAGCGCCTTGAGAAGAACCCGCTTCGCATTCTCGATTCGAAAGATCGGCGTGATCAGGCGTTTTTGGCCGATGCGCCGAAGATTGATGAATTTTTGTCCGATGAAGCGGGGCGCTTTTTTGAGGATGTGACCAGCGGATTGAATGCAGCAGGCGTTGCTTGGACCCGCGCTGAAAACCTTGTGCGGGGCCTCGATTATTATCGCCACACGGCGTTTGAATTTATTCCTGATGAGGGCTCGGCAGCGGCAGACGCGCTGGGTTCGCAATCAACCGTGCTGGGCGGCGGGCGGTATGATGGCTTGATGGAAAGCTTGGGCGGGCCAGCAACGCCCGCGGTTGGCTGGGCAGCGGGGATTGAGCGGCTGGCGATGTTGGTTGGGGAGCGGCAGGAACCGCAGTTAGAAGTCGTTGTTGTTGCCGAAGATCC
>CAZJAG010000026.1:0-2053 GCA_964543735.1 uncultured Porphyrobacter sp.
CTCTAAAGCGCATGTTTGATAGGTTGCGCATGGGCGAAAGCCTCGGCATAGGACTTGTCTAACTACGTAGAACTTCGCAGAGGTGCTCGCTTGTTTTCCAAGATACTGATTGCCAATCGCGGCGAGATTGCCTGCCGCGTCATCAAGACCGCTCGCAAGATGGGCATCAAGACGGTTGCGGTTTATTCCGACGCTGATGCACGCGCGCCTTTTGTGAAGATGGCGGATGAGGCAGTGCATATCGGCCCGCCGCCAGCGGCAGAAAGCTATCTGATCCCTGAAAAGATCATCGCTGCTTGCAAGGAAACAGGCGCTGAGGCAGTGCATCCTGGCTATGGATTCTTGTCCGAACGCGCGACTTTTGTTGAAGCCCTCGACAAGGAAGATATCGCCTTTATCGGCCCGCCTGCCAGCGCAATTGCGGCGATGGGCGACAAGATTGAATCGAAGAAACTCGCGAAAGAAGCGGGCGTCAATGTCGTCCCCGGCTTTGTGGGTGAAATCAAAGACACTGATCACGCAGTCGAGATATCCAACGACATTGGCTATCCGGTGATGATGAAGGCTTCTGCCGGCGGCGGGGGCAAGGGCATGCGGCTAGCCTACTCGGAAAAAGACGTGCGTGAAGGGTTTGAGGCGACCAAGCGCGAGGGGCTCAATTCCTTCGGTGATGACCGCGTTTTTATCGAGAAATTCATTGAAGACCCACGCCATATCGAGATCCAGATCCTTGGCGATAAGCACGGCAATATCCTCTATCTGAACGAGCGCGAATGTTCGATCCAGCGCCGCCACCAAAAAGTGGTCGAAGAAGCGCCTTCGCCTTTCGTCACGCCCCAAATGCGCAAAGCCATGGGCGAGCAATGCGTCGCATTGTCAGCCGCAGTGGACTATCATTCTGCTGGCACGGTCGAGCTGATTGTAAGCGGTGCGGACAAGACGGGCGAGAGCTTCTACTTCCTTGAAATGAACACCCGTTTGCAGGTCGAGCATCCTGTAACCGAGGCGATCACGGGCGTTGATCTGGTCGAGCAGATGATCCGCATTGCTGCGGGCGAAAAGCTGGAGCTGACACAGGACGATATCGGCATTGATGGCTGGGCGATTGAAAACCGCGTCTATGCCGAGGACCCTTATCGCGGCTTCCTGCCCTCAACCGGCCGCTTGGTTGAATACTCACCCCCGCTTCAAGGGTGGACGGACGATGGCTGTGCCAACGGGCGGCGCGGGGTTGACGGCGTGCGGGTGGATGATGGCGTCTATCATGGCGGCGAGGTTTCGATGTTCTACGATCCGATGATCGCCAAGCTGGTGACATGGGGCAAAACCCGCGATGAGGCAGCCGACAAGCAAATTGCGGCGCTCGACCAATTCCGGATCAAGGGATTGGGGCACAATGTCGATTTTCTCTCCGCGATTATGCAGCATGAACGGTTCCGTTCGGGCGAGCTGACTACCGGCTTCATTGCCGAGGAATACCCAGATGGCTTCCAAGGCGCACCTGCTGATGAGGCTTGGCTGCGGCAACTTGCGGCCCTGTTTGCGGGCGCTGAGTTCAGCACGCGTGTTCGTGCGCAGAAAATCTCTGGCCAGATGGCAACACTGCCGCATCCTCCCTCTGACTGGTCGGTAAAGATTGGCGATCAGAGCTTTGCAGTGACGCTCATCGAAGGCGGGGCAGAGGTCGATGGTCACCGGATGGAAGGCACTTGGGACTGGGAGGTTGGCCGGACGCAGGCCAATGTCACCGGCGACAATGAAATGGGCGTGCAGATCGAGCGCGCGGGCGTCCGCTGGCGGATCACAACGCGCGGCGCTTCGCATGAGGCGCTGGTGCTTCCGGCTAGCATTGCTTCGCTTGAAGGGCACATGATTGAGAAGATTCCGCCGGATCTGTCGAAAATGCTGATTTGTCCGATGCCTGGCCTGCTGGTGAAGCTGCATGTTGAGCCGGGCGAGGAAGTCCAGCCAGGGCAGCCGCTGGCAACGGTTGAGGCAATGAAGATGGAGAACATCCTGCGCGCCGAGAAGGAAGGCACAATCGCCTCCATCA
>CAZJAG010000026.1:2153-3501 GCA_964543735.1 uncultured Porphyrobacter sp.
GGGCGGATACGGCCTGCCTTATGCCCTTCCCAGATGATCGAGGGGTCTTTGCTTTCAGCCCATTTCTTCGCCGTGTGGCTGAACGGTGCATCCCAGCTCCACGCATCTGTGCCAACAACTTCAACCCCGCGCTCTGTGAGCCAGAGCGTTGCTTCTGCTCCCAAGCCCACGCCCTGATCAGTGAAATTATCTGTGCCGTAAATCGCGCCCGATTGGATCAGCACAATGTCGAGCGGTTGAAGCTCGTACTCAATCTTCGCAAACCCCTCCTCCAGCTCAGCGGCGCCAACGACAGTGCCATGCGGCAAATGCGAGAAGTCGAGCTTAACGCCAGGGCGGAAAAACCTGTCGAGCGGGGCTTGGTCAATGCTGGGGGCTGGGCTTGCTCCTGCATCCGTAGTCGAGTGATAATGCCACGGCGCATCCATATGCGTGCCATTGTGCGTGGATAACTCGAGCATCTCAACCGCCCAACCTTCGCCATCGGGCAGGTCCGATTTTTCAAGGCCGGGGAAAAACATGGCGATCTGTTCCCACGTATCCTCATGGGTCATGTAAGTGACTTTGGGGCGCATCACATCAGGATCGGAAATCACATCATTGGTGATCGGGATCGACAGGTCGATAAAGCGAGTCATGCTTTGAGCTCGTCATCCAGAAATGCCGCCACATCGGCCAGCTCTACATCGCGGGCGAGGTAAGCGTCGCCAATACCTTTCAGCAAAATAAAGGGCAGGGTGCCTGCATCCATCTTCTTGTCATGCAGCATGTGATCAGTGAGAGCTTTTCCCTCGCAGCCAAGGCCAAGCTCGGAAATTTCGGAAGGAAGGCCCGAAGCAGCGATGGCGCACGCGATCCGCTTTGCATCTTCGTCGTGCAATTCTCCGCGCCGTTCAGAATAACGAGCCGCAAGCACCATGCCTAGCGCAACTGCCTCCCCATGGATCAGGCGTTCTGAAAAGCCCGTTTCCGCTTCAAGCGCATGGCCGAAAGTGTGTCCCAGATTGAGCAGCGCGCGCGCACCGGACGTCTCGCGCTCATCCTCTGCAACAATGCGTGCTTTTGCTTGAACGCTGGTCGCAATTGCGTGGCTGAGCGCGGCCGGATCGCGGGACAGCACCTTTGTGCCATGCTCCTCAAGCCAATTGAAGAATTCGGCATCGCCCAATATTCCGTATTTGATCACCTCTGCATAGCCTGCGCGCATTTCACGATCGGGCAAAGTGTCGAGCGTTTCAGGGTCGATCAGGACTGCTGCGGGTTGATGAAACGCGCCGATCAGATTTTTGCCAGCGCCTGTGTTGATCGCGGTCTTCCCGCCGACGGAGCTATCGACCTGAGCGAGCAA
>CAZJAG010000026.1:3601-11031 GCA_964543735.1 uncultured Porphyrobacter sp.
TTCATCGCTGCGTCCATTGGCTCAAACCTTCCAGTATTTGCGCGACTGTTTGGGCGTGAGGGCCGTCTTCACTCGTCACCTTGATTTGCGCTTGCGAATAGAAGGGCTCGCGCTCTTGCGCCAGCCTCGAGAGGATTTCGTGTGGATCGCCAGTTTTGAGCAAGGGCCGGGTGTTTCTGCGCGAGGTGCGTTCGACCAATGTGTCCACATCGCAATCGATCCAGACCGCGATAGCTTTCTCAAGAATTAGTGCGCGCGTCTCCCCATCAACAAAAGCGCCGCCTCCCGTTGCGATGACGCCGCTTCCTTCCTCGATAAGGCGCGCGATAACCCTGCGTTCGCCATCGCGGAAGTACGCCTCCCCGAACTCCTCGAAAATCTCCCCTACGCTGCGCTGGGCGGCTTCTTCAATCGCTTTGTCCGCATCGACGAAGTGGCGGTTTAGCCGCTCTGAAAGTCTGCGTCCCACCGTGGACTTGCCAACACCCATCAGTCCGACAAGCACAATCGGCCGGTCAATTGCTTGGGCTTGGCTGACAATCTGCGCACAAGCTTCTGGGTTGGATATCTCGGTCATTGCCCAGCCTGCTATAAATGGGGTAGAGCGCTGCGCAATATGTCTGTTGAAAATGAAACAAATGCCTCCTTTGGGCAAGTTGCGGAAAAAAATAGGAATTGGCGGATGATTGGCTGGGTCGTGGCCGTGCTGCTTGTGTTCACTTTTGTGATCGCTTGGTTTGATGGCGGAGAGATGCCGCTGCGCCCGATTGCGCATAGCGTCTCTGTACCAGGCGGTGCGATATGAGCCGTTGGAAGATTTTGAGCGGAGTTGCTGCTGTGGCACTGGGCGCGAGCCTCGCGGTTGCGCAAGAAACGCCCGAATCCCTGCTCCCGCCCGGTTTTGACGATCCCGCGCCAGCTCCAGCTCCGGCGCCTGCACCTGCGCCGCCGCCTGCTGAGCCAGCTGCTCCGGCAGCACCTGCAGCCGCCCCTCAAGGCGGGTCTTCTACCGGCACAGTTTCACGCCCTGTGGTTCAATCAGTCCCTCGTTCGGGCGGAAGTTCAGGTGGTTCCAGCAGTCGCAGCTCTTCCTCATCCAGCCGCAGTGGAAGCAGCTCAGGCGGAGGATCGGCTTCGGCGGCCTCCTCGGCACGTCTGCCAACCCTTCGCGAGCTTGAGACGATGTCGGACGACGCTCTCGATGAATTGCTGGGGATCAAGCCGAGTTACGACGTGCCACCTGCCAAGCGCCGCTCGATGGCGCAGGTCGGAATTTTGTCGGAGGACGAAGGCGGGCTGATTGCTGCATCGCTCAAGAACCAGCCGGCAGACCTCGTCAATGCGGCTCTTTCGCGCAATTCGGGCCAGCTGATTTCGCGCTGGGGTCATATCGTATTGCGCAAGGCGCTGGTGAGCAGGCTTGGCGCGCCGCAAGATATGAAAGCGGCGGACTTTGTCGCTGAAAGAGCAAAGCTGCTCAATCGGATGGGCGAATATCAGGCTACGCGAGCGTTGGTGCAGGATGTTGATACCGGCAATTGGAACGACGCGATTACTGACGCAGCGCTCACGGCCTATGTGGCCACCGCTGACATTGTTGGTGCATGTCCCGCAGTCCAGATCAAGCGCGGCTCGCGCGATGATGCCAACTGGATGATGCTGCAGGCGATCTGCCGCGCTTATGCCGGTGAGGCGACCAGCGCGGTGAGGCAGCTCGACAGGGCATTGCGCGACGAGAAAGCGCCCGAGATTGATTTGGTTTTGGCGCAGCGTTTTGCAGGTGCGGCTGGCGATGGTCGTCAAGCGGTCGAGGTCGAGTGGGATGGGGTGGACAAGCTAACCCCATGGCGTTTTGCCTTGGCGAGCGCTGTGGGAGAACAGGTTCCGCAAGAATTGCGCTCGAACCCCGGGCCATATTACCAGCGCGTATGGGCAACCTTGCCCATGATCCCGCTTTCCTTGCGAGCAAGCGGGGTAACGCGCGCTGCGCGTGAAGGCATTCTCTCCAGTGAAGCCACGGTTGATTTGTTCAGCGAGATCTATGCCAGCAATTCTGTCGGCGAAGAGGCTGAAAACATGGCTCAGCAATTGCGCGAGGCCTATGTCGCGGTGGAGCCTGCCGAACGGGTCGCCGCAATGCGTGAATTGTGGAGCGTGGGCGAAGATGAAGAGACACAGCGCAATGATTATGGTCGCTATGTGATGACCGCTTACGCTGCGGCACGTTTGCCTGCAGACGAAACTCTTGCGGGGGATGCCGTGCCTCTGATCGCATCAATGCTGAGTGCGGGGCTGGACCGCGATGCGGCGCTTTGGGCGAATGTGGTAGAGCCGGGCAGCGAAGCCTGGGCGTTGCTTGCGCTGGGTACATCGGCAACATCTCTGCCGGTGCCGCCCGATGCTATCGAGGCGTATTACAGCGGAGATGGAAGCGAAGAAGCGCGCAAGTCCAAACTGCTCTTGGCCGGCCTTGCTGGATTGGGCCGGGTTGCTCAGGCGGATCTGGCGCCGCTGAGTGAAGAATTCGTGCTTGATTTGGGCCGTCAGACCAAGTGGACACGGGCGATTGCGCAAGCTGCGCAATACCGCAATGCGGGGCTGGTTGCGCTCTTGGCGGGCTTGGGAATGCAGGGGGACAGCTGGGACGATATGACCCCGCTCCACCTCTTCCATATCGTCTCCGCGCTCAATCAGGTCGGGCTGTCGGGCGAGGCGCGGATGATCGCAGCAGAGGCAATGGCGCGCAGCTGATGGCTGAGGCTGTTGAGGCCTTTCTCGATATGTTGGCGGCAGAGCGCGGGGCGTCGGTTAATACGCTGGCGGCTTATAGGCGTGATCTGGAAGGTGCAGAAGAAGCGATAGGCCCGCTTGAAAAGGCGGAAGCCACTGCAATCGCGCGCCTGTCTGGTGTCTGGTCTTCGCTTGCACCAAGCAGCGTGGCGCGCAAATCGTCAGCTTTGCGGCAGTTTTTCGGCTTTGCTCTGGATGAGGGGTGGCGTGCGGACGATCCTAGCAAGCAATTGCCGAAACCCTCGCTCAAGCGGCCCTTGCCCAAGATCTTGAGCCATGACGATATCGAGCGCTTATTTGACCGTGCAGAGCTGGAGGCGCAAAGCGGTAAACCGCTCGCTATCCGGCAATTGGCATTGCTCGAATTGCTTTACGGATCAGGTTTGCGTGCAAGTGAGTTGGTATCTTTGCCGCTTTCCGCTGTGCCGCGCGATGCACCATTTCTCACCGTCAGCGGGAAAGGTGATGTGGCGCGCATGGTTCCTGTGAGCGAACGCGCGTCAGAAGCGCTTTCTGCATGGCTGGAAGTACGATCTTCCACATCACAATATCTCTTTCCATCGCGCTCTAACTATCTGACCCGCATACGTTTATTCCAGATTGTTAAAGCGCTGGCCGCGCGCGCTGATATTGATCCCAAACAGATTTCTCCGCATGTTTTGCGCCATGCATTTGCCACCCATTTGCTTGAAGGAGGAGCAGATCTGCGCGTGCTTCAAACGCTGCTTGGCCATGCCGATATTGCGACTACGCAGATATACACGCATGTCGATGCGGCGCGGCTGGTGGAGCTGGTCAATCTGCGCCACCCCCTTGCTCAAAAGGCCAGTTCGGATTAGCGCCGCGCGATGATTTCTTATCTCGAGTTTGAGAAGCCGATTGCACAGCTTGAGGAGCGCATTGCCGAATTGCGTGCGTCTGCCGAGGATGATGCGGTCGATATCGCTGCTGAATTGACGCGGCTTGAGAGCAAAAGTGCTGATTTGCTGGCGACAACCTATGCCTCGCTTACTCCGTGGCAGAAAACGCAGGTCGCACGGCACCCCAACCGTCCGCATTTTCGCGATTTTGTCGAATTGGCTTTCGATGAATTCGTGCCCTTGGGCGGAGACCGCTATTACGGCGATGATCTGGCGATTATGGGCGGGTTTGCGCAATTGGGTGAACGCCGCGTCATGCTGATCGGGCATGAGAAGGGCAATGACACCGAAAGCCGGCTTAAGCACAATTTTGGTATGGGTAAGCCAGAGGGGTATCGAAAGGCGATCCGGTTGATGGATCTGGCGGGGCGGTTTGGGCTGCCGGTGGTCACTCTCGTTGATACTTCCGGCGCTTTTCCAGGCGTAGAGGCAGAGGAGCGCGGGCAAGCAGAAGCTATCGCCCGCTCGACAGAGGCGTGCCTTGCGCTTCCGGTGCCCATGGTCAGCGTGATCGTGGGCGAGGGCGGTTCTGGCGGAGCGGTTGCCTTGGCCAGCGCTGAGCGGGTATTGATGCTAGAACATGCGGTCTATTCGGTGATTTCACCTGAAGGCTGCGCGTCGATCCTTTGGCGAACGGCGGACAAAGCGCCCGATGCAGCTCAAGCGATGAAAGTGACCGCGCAGCATTTGAAGCGGCTGGGCGTGATCGATAAGATCGTTGGCGAGCCGGTTGGCGGCGCGCATCGCGATCTAGAAGCGGCAGCGAAATCCTTGCGCGCGACCCTCGAGGCTGAGCTCAATTCGCTGTGCGAACTGCCTTCTGAAACGCTGATCAGCATGCGCGAAGAGCGCTTTTTGCAGATTGGTGCCTCCTAACTTTGCCTAAAGCCCATTTAAAGCCCCATTCACAAGGGATAAATTGGCAGCTAGGTAGGTTAACGGATCATTACACAGTGAGGTCTGGTGGAGGCCGCAAGACTACATTGGACGGAGGGAAAATATGCGCATTTCGGGAAAAATGCTGGCTCGGTTGAGCGCAGCACCGCTGGCTCTGGCACTTAGCGGCTGCATGGGAGGCGGGGCAATTCCCAGCGCCTCGACACCGATTACCCAAAATGAAGCGAAAGTCGGAGCGGAAAACCACCCCAAATTGCTGGCCGAATTTGGCGGCGCGATGACGGGGCCGCAGGCACAATATGTCGAGCAGGTTGGTAAGAATATTGCGTTTCAATCGGGGCTTGGCGCAGCGCGTGAGAGCTTCACCGTCTCGCTCGTCAATTCATCTGTTAACAATGCTTTCGCCATTCCCGGCGGCTATGTTTATACGACCCGCCAACTGGTCGGCTTGATGAACAATGAGGCTGAGCTCGCAGGCGTTTTGGGGCATGAAGTCGCCCACGTGGCCGCCCGCCATTCGCAGCGGCGCCAACAGCGGGCGCAGCGCAACTCAATTTTGGGCGTTTTGGGCGCAATCGGCAGCTCGATCCTGCTTGGCAATAGCGAGCTGGGCAATCTGCTCAGTCGGGGAGCAATGCAAGGATCGCAAATGCTCACCTTAAGCTTTTCGCGCAATCAGGAGCTGGAAGCCGATGATCTGGGCATCCAGTATCTCGACAAGGCCGGTTACGATCCGCGCGCAATGGCGACCGTGTTAGCGAGCCTTGCTGCGCAAAATTCTCTCGATGCACAATTGCAAGGGCGTGGCAATGCCACTATTCCAACTTGGGCGCGCACACACCCTGATCCGGCGAGCCGTGTGAGAACGGCTCTTTCAAAGGCGCAGCCGCTTGGCACTGGCAATACCAATCGCAACACATTCCTTACTCGGATCGATGGGCTCCTTTACGGCGACGATCCCAAGCAAGGCGTTATCGAGGGGCAGCAATTCATCCATCCAGAGCTGCGCCTGAAGTTCAGCGCGCCCAATGGCTTCTACATGGTCAATGGTACTCGCGCGGTGAGTGTGAATGGTCAGAGCGGCAAGGCGCAGCTTACATTGTCGCAATATGGCGGAAATCTTGACACTTATGTTCGCCAGCAATTCACCAAACTGGGCGGTGAGCAGCAAAACCTTGCGCCTTCGTCGGTGCAGCGCACGACCGTGAACGGCATTCCGGCAGCCTTTGGCACCGCGCGGGTTAATAACGGCCAAAGTCAGGTTGATCTGGTGGTTTTTGCCTATGAGTTTGCGAAGGATCGCGCTTACCACTTCATGGCCATTACGCCCGCTGGTAGAGCGAGCACCTTCACGCCTATGTTCAATTCGATGCAGCGGGTGAGCAGTTCGCAGGCCGCTCAGGTTATTCCGCGGCGGATTGATGTGGTGACTGTAAGAAGCGGCGACACTGTGCAACGCTTGGCTAGCCGTATGGCTTATGACACGGGCAAGGTTGAACGCTTCCGAGTGCTCAATGGCCTTTCGTCAACCGATCAATTGCGTGCAGGCCAGAAAGTGAAAATCGTTGTAAAGGGCCGCTAGGCGGCTAGGACAAATTCCGCGCGGTCGAGAGATTTACGGCGCGTAAAAGAAAAGCGGCGGGGAAATCCCCGCCGCTCTCTTTTGGTTTGATACCGCTATTATACGGTGTTCGACTCTTGCATTTCGGTCGAAACGGTCGAGAACGTAGTGCTCAGCTCGTTGCCGAGGCTCTGCATTGCAGTGATAGCTGCAACAGCGATAAGAGCAGCGATCAGGCCGTACTCAATTGCAGTTGCGCCTTCTTCGTTCTTAGCGATCTTGTTGAAAAACTTCATTTGTAGTCTCCTGGTTTCAGTCTTCGGTACCCATGTCCAAACGGTTGTTCGCATCGGACAATTGGAGGTTTAGAAGCGACCTTTTGAAAATTTCCTAAGCGGGATGCTTTCAAAAGAGTTACTGATCGCCCATCACCTCCAAAACGCTGTTCGATACTCGAGCCCAGATGCCGTTATTTTCATTGGCAACAGATTCGAATGCCCCGATTGAGGCAATCACGACCAGCGATACGATCAGGCCATATTCAACGGCAGTTGCTCCCAAATCGTCTCGAGCAATCTTCTTTAGAATGTTCGTCAAACTCATTATTGCACCTGTTTTGAATTCCCTGATGGCAACGCTTTTCGCTCAAAGCGGTTAAAAAATGATTGAGGGTTCACGCGCAGATGGAAAAAAGTCCGACATTGATGCTTGTCTCTGCATGCGCGCTTTTTTGCGATCATTGCGGCTGGCTCATGCAAAAACGTCCGGCTGGGACGCAGCATGCAGGCTTGTGGGAATTTCCCGGTGGTAAGCTGGAATCGGGCGAAACCCCTGTAATGGCGGCGATTCGAGAGGCTGGGGAAGAGCTCGGTATTACGATAGCGCCGCAAGATTGCGAGCCGATCGCTTTTGCCGAGACACTAGATGGTAGTGGATCGCCGGCAATCGTCATACTTCTTTACAAGGTGGCAAATTGGGAAGGGCAGCCAGCGCCGGTTGATGGAGCTGAGCTAGGCTGGTTTTCGCAAGAAGAGGTGCTTAACTTGCCAAAACCACCGCTCGATGTGGCTCTTGCGGAAGCGCTTTTCAAAAAAGAAGCGCGCTAGGGATTGCCATTCTCCGCTATGCCGCTTATGTGCCGCCGCCTGCGCGCCAGTAGCTCAGCTGGATAGAGTACCTGACTACGAATCAGGCGGCCGGAGGTTCGAATCCTTCCTGGCGCGCCAAACAAGGCCATCCCACCCGGGGTGGCCTTTTTTGGT
>CAZJAG010000026.1:11131-25701 GCA_964543735.1 uncultured Porphyrobacter sp.
CTAGGTGCTTGTGCATAGGGCGCGGCATACTCTAACGCGCTTCTCAATTGGACGAGGACAAAGATTATGGGCAGCTGTGCCGGCCACGAAGATGATGATGACAATTCGGAGAGCGCAAAGATTGAGGTGCCTGAAAAGGTGCAAGACGCGATCCGCACGCTGATCGAATGGTCGGGCGATGATCCTTCGCGTGAGGGTTTGCTCGATACGCCCAAGCGGGTTGGGCGCGCGTGGAAAGAATATTGTCAGGGATATGGCGAAGACCCCGCTATCCATATGAGCCGCGTTTTCGAGGAAGTTGGCGGGTATGACGAGGTCGTACTGCTCAAAGACATTCCGTTTCAAAGCCATTGCGAACATCATATGGCGCCGATCACAGGCAAAGCGGCCATAGCCTATATGCCCAGAAGCAAGGTTGTCGGCATCTCCAAATTGGCGCGCGTTCTGCACGGCTATGCGCGCCGCTTGCAGATTCAGGAGCGGCTGACCTCAGAAGTGGCCAAGTGTATCTGGGACAATCTTGAGCCGCATGGAGTGGCCGTAGTGATCGAGGCGCAGCATGGCTGCATGACGGGGCGCGGTGTGCGCACGCCGGGCGTGGGGATGGTCACGTCAAGACTGCATGGGTGCTTTCTGGATGACCAGCGCAGCCGGAAAGAAGTGCTTAGCTTGATGGGCTATGGCTAAGCGCCTTTGACACCGGAAAGAAAAAAGGGGCGCCCGAAACAGGCGCCCCTCTTCATAGTTGCACTGTATTATGTCGTTTAGAGCTGGCCAAGCATATGCTCGGCGCTTGAAACCTTGAAGTCGCCGGGCGCTTCAACGTTCAGCTCTTTCACAACACCATCCTCGACAACCATCGAGAAGCGTTGGCCACGCTTACCCATGCCAAAGCCCGAGCCGTCCATGGTGAGGCCGGTCGCTTCGGCAAAGTCACCATTGCCATCGGCCAGCATGGTAATGTCTTCTGATCCTGCTGCTTGGTTCCATGCGCCCATGACAAAGGCATCATTCACCGCTGTTCCGACGATTTCGTCGACGCCCTTGGCTTTGAGTTCGGCTGCTTTTTCGACAAAGCCGGGCAAGTGCTTTGCCGAGCAAGTGGGCGTGAACGCGCCCGGGACGGAAAACAGCGCGACTTTCTTGCCCGCAAAATAGTCAGATGAAGAGACCTGTTCAGGCCCCTCAGCGGTGGCTTTTACCAAATTCACCTCAGGCAGTTTGTCTCCAACCGAAATCGCCATACGTAATTTCCTTTCGAATTTTCGTTCGTGCACGCTCGATATAGGGCTTGCCCCTCACACCGCAACAATCAAACATATAAAGATTCTTTTATATTTGCCCTTTGGGCGATCGGCGGTTAGAGGCCACAGCGGATTTTCTCGCAGCGCGACCCCCGCGCTCAGCGCATTCTTAGGAGTAAGACACGTGGCCACAACTGCTGCCGCTCAGGACTATATCATCAAAGACATTTCGCTTGCCCAGTTTGGGCGTGACGAAATTGCGATTGCGGAAACCGAAATGCCGGGCCTGATGGCTCTGCGCGAGGAATATGGCGATACGCAGCCATTAAAAGGTGCGCGTATCACCGGTTCGCTTCATATGACAATTCAGACCGCGGTTCTGATCGAGACTTTGGTGGCGTTGGGCGCAGATGTGCGCTGGGCGACCTGCAACATCTTCTCGACCCAAGATCACGCAGCGGCCGCGATTGCTGATCAAGGCATCCCTGTATTCGCCGTGAAGGGTGAGACATTGGCCGATTACTGGGATTATGTCGGGCACATCTTTGATTGGACGACTGAAGACGATCTCGATCAAACCGCCAATATCATTCTCGATGATGGCGGTGATGCGACCATGTTTGCGCTGTGGGGCGCTCGGATTGAAGCAGGCGAGGAAATGCCCGACCCTGCGAATGCGGAAGAGATCGAATTCCAGCGCGCGCTCAAAGCTTACGTGAAGGCGAAGCCGGGATATCTCACCAAGTCGGTGCAGAACATTAAGGGCGTTTCTGAAGAGACGACGACGGGCGTGATGCGGCTTTACCAGATTGCTAAGCAGGGCAAGCTGCCTTTCCCGGCGATCAATGTGAATGACAGTGTTACCAAGTCCAAGTTCGACAATCTGTATGGTTGTAAGGAATCGCTGGTCGATGCAATCCGCCGCGCAACGGACGTAATGCTCGCGGGCAAGGTCGCCTGTGTCGCTGGCTATGGCGATGTGGGCAAAGGCTCTGCCGCCTCGCTGCGTGATGGCGGCGCGCGCGTAATGGTCACCGAAGTTGACCCGATTTGCGCTCTGCAAGCGGCGATGGACGGCTATGAAGTTGTCTCCATGGATGAAGCTGTGAAGCGTGCGGACATTTTTGTCACCGCAACCGGTAATGAGGACGTGATCACCGGCGAGCATATGAAAGCCATGAAGAACATGGCGATCGTCTGCAACATCGGCCACTTCGACAGCGAGATCCAGATCAGCGCGCTCGACAATTACGATTGGAAAGAGATCAAGGAAGGCACTGATATGGTCACTTTCCCTGAAGGCAATTCGCTTCTGATCCTTGCCAAGGGGCGTCTCGTGAACCTTGGCTGCGCCACTGGTCACCCTAGCTTCGTGATGAGCGCAAGCTTCACTAACCAGACGTTGGCGCAAATCGAGCTGTTCACAAAGTCAGATGAGTACGACAATCAGGTCTATGTCCTGCCCAAGCATCTCGATGAAAAAGTTGCCGCGCTGCATCTTGAGAAACTGGGTGTTGAACTGACACAGCTCAGCCAGAAGCAGGCGGACTATATCGGTGTGCCGCAGGCCGGGCCGTTCAAGCCTGACCATTACCGTTACTGATTATTGTGCTGAAGAAAGGCGGCTGGGTCAGTCGCCTTTCCTCACAACCTCTTGATCCATCACCCATTGCATCTGTGCGCATTGGCGCATAGCTGATTGGATATGGAAATGAGCCTTTTCGCATTGGCAATGCTTGGCCTGTTGCTGGCAGTGTGGACTGTCGCAGCAGCCGTGTTCGTCATGCGCGCCAATCAAAAGGTTCAGCGGCATGATGCCATGCGCAAAAGCTTGATGCGCACCAATCGGCTGCTTGATGAGGCGCCCGCTGTGCCCTTGCTGGTGCGGGCCGATGGCAAGATCGAAGCGCCTGACCGTTTGGCGGGCTGGCTCGGGCTTGATGAAGTGCCGCAATTCCTGAGCGAGCTTGACGGCGGAGCGGGTGTTGGCCTGTCGGCAGGGCAACTTGAGCAGCTTAGCACAGCGATCAGCACCACACAGAAAAGCGCGTCGCCCTTTCGTATGGCGATCACGCCGGAAGGTTCGAGCCGCAGCCTAGCCTTACGCGGTTCGCTTGCCGATCCACAAGTCTCGCCAGGCGGAGCGGCATTGGTGTGGATCTTCGACTTTTCCGAAAGCGAGACCGAACTTACCCAATTGCGCGATGCCGCCACTCAGGCGCAAGGTGATTTCTCGGCTCTTGTGGGCCTGATCGAGGCTGCACCTCTTCCCATGTGGTTTCGCAGCACAGGTGCAAAACTGCGTCTCGTCAATCGCGCCTATGTCGAGGCAGTGGGGGCGAGCAGCGCGGACGAAGTAATCCGCGAACAGATTGAGCTGCTTGAAGCAGTGGATGGCGTCTCGCCTGCGCAATTGGCAGAGCAAGTCGCTGCACAAAAGAAACCGACCGAGCGGGTGGTCTCGGCCACAATTCTGGGTGAGCGTCGCTCGCTTCGGGTCAATGATCTGCCGCTGAGCGATGATGGCGTCGCGGGATATGCAGTGGATATTGAGGATATGGAGCAAATCGCGCGCCAATTCCGTGCGTTTCGAAATGCCCAGCGCGCGATGCTCGATCAATTGTCGGTGGGCGTTGCTCAATTTGATGCAAAAGAGCGGCTGGTGTTTGCCAATCAGCCATTCCATCGCCTGTTCGAATTGTCGCCTGCTGCCGTGAGCGAGGCTCTGCCATTTGAACGTTTCTTAAGCGAAGCGCGCGAAAAAGGGCGCACGCCTGAAGTGCGCGATTTTCCTGATTGGCGCAAAGAGCATGTCAATTGGTTCGGCGCGGCGGAGACCAAAGAAGAGCCATGGCCCTTACCCGGCGGCGTGCACTTGCGGATTGTCGCGCAGCCCATGCCCGATGGCGGCTTGGTGCTGATTGCAGAAGATCGCACCGAACAGCTCGCTCTCTCGGCCACTCGAGATACATTGCTGCGCACCCGCACGGCGACGCTAGATAGTCTGTTTGAAGCAATCGCTGTGTTCTCGCCCGATGGTTCATTGCAGGTTTGGAACCGCAGTTTTGCCGGCATTTGGGGGATCGAGCCTGAAATGCTCGACAGGCACCCGATGGCCGATGATCTTCTCAAAGCGATCCGTCCCAACCTTGCCAAACCATCCAAAGCACGATTGCTGGGCGAATCGATCCGCGCTGCCACGCTTGACCGGAAGGAAAACGGCGGGCGGCTCATTCTCTCCAATGGACGTGCGCTGGAGTTTGCGGGCGTGCCGCTGCCTGATGGGAATGGCTTGCTGACCGTGCTCGACGTGACCGATTCTCAAAAGGCTGAGCGAGCGCTGCGCGAACGCAATCAGGCGCTGGAAGAGGCGGACGCTGTTAAAGCCAGCTTCCTTGCCAATATGTCTTACGAATTTCGCACCCCGCTGACTTCGATTGGCGGCTTTACCGAACTGATCCAGAGCGGTGCAGCAGGGCCGGTATCTGAACAGATGGGCGAATATCTCGAAGCCATTTTGGAATCGGTTAACCGGCTGACCGATCAGGTCGAAAATGTGCTCGACCTTTCGCAAAGCGAGGCGGGGCTGTTGCCGCTCAATCTCGTAACTTTGGAGTTGCAACCCTTCGTTGCCGAAGTCGTGCGCGAGCGTGAGGATGCGATTGATGCAGCGGGGCTGACGCTTGATCTGCGCGGCAATGAGGGCGGTAAGCTCAAGGCAGATGCACGCCAGCTTGGCCGTGCGATTGGCAACCTCGTCGACAACGCTATTGCCGGAACCGACAAGGGCGGGCGCATTCTGGTCGACGTTGCCAAAACGCGCGAGGGCGTGCGGATTGTCGTCTCGGACAATGGCCGCGGGATGGATGCCGATGCGCTGGCGCGCGCTCTTGAGGGTGTGAGCACCAATGATGATGGCAGTGTCGAGCTGCGCCAAGGATTGGGCATTGCTCTCGCGCATCAGCTGGTCGAAGCGCATGGCGGAACGCTCACCTTGCATAGCGAAGTGGGTGAAGGCACCAGCGCGATTATTCACTTGCCGTGAAGCGCGCTTTGCCGGATCTGGCCGCCATGGAGACATTTGGCGCGGCGATTGCCGATCAAGCGCGCGCTGGTGATGTGATTGCTCTGTCGGGCGAATTGGGAACTGGTAAGACGACCCTTGCGCGCGCCATTCTCACGCGATTGGGCCACGAGGGCGATGTCCCTTCGCCAACTTTTACAATCCTTGAGTTGTATGAAGCCCCGTGCATGCGCATTGCCGCTGTCCATGCAGACTTTTACAGGCTCGATGATCCCGCCGACGCGCGTGAGCTCGGCCTTGAAGATTATCGCGAGGATGCGGTGCTGATTGCCGAGTGGCCACAGCAGGCTGGGGGCTTCGCGCATTTGCCCGAATGTCTCTCAATTGGACTGGAAATTGTGGGACACGGCAGAGAAGCGATTGTTAAGGGCGGGGCGGATTGGCTAGAGCGAATGCCATGAGTGATTTACCACAAGGAATCAGCGAGTTTCTCGGCGCTGCCGATTGGGGCGAGGCGGCTATCGATCCGATACCGGGCGATGCCTCTTTCCGCCGTTATTTCCGGATCGAGGATGGGGAGCGGCACGCGATGCTGATGTATGCTCCGCCGCCTGAAGAAGATCCCAAGCCCTTCCTCAAAGTGGCCAGCTGGCTGAGCGAGCAAAGCCTGCGCGCGCCCACAATCTACGCCAGCGCGCCTGAAGATGGCTGGGTGCTGCTAGAAGATTTCGGCAATGACCGGATGCGTGATTGGCTGGATGACAACCCCAATGGCGAAATGGCTGCCTATGGTGCGGCTATTGATGCGCTGGTTGACTTGCACAAATGCTCTGCTGGCCCGTTTGGTGCCTATGACATGGCGACCTATCAGCGCGAGACGGACCTGTTTACCCAATGGTATTGTCCAGCGCACGGGCTTGAGGTGGATGAGGCCAGTTTCCAGGCAGCGTGGCAGGAGGCCCTTGATCCAATGCTTTTGCGCCAACAGCCTGGTGTGACAGTGCTGCGCGATTATCATGCAGAGAATATCATGCTGCTCGGCGATCCGCGCGAAGGTGCGGCGCAAGGGCTGATCGACTTTCAGGATGCACTCGTTGGCCATCCCGCCTATGATCTTGTGTCGCTATTGCAGGATGCCCGGCGCGATGTCTCGCAAGAGCTGGAGGCGCGAATGCTAGAGCGGTATTGCCAGCTGGCTGATACCGACGACGAATTTCTGGCGGATTATGCCCGCCTCGGGGCCCAGCGCAATGCCAAGATCGTTGGCATATTTGCGCGCCTTTACAAGCGTGATGGCAAGCCGCGCTATCTCGACTTTATCCCGCGCGTTTGGGCTGCGATGGAGCGCGATTTGGCGCATCCCGCGCTCTCGCCGGTTGCAAGCTGGTTCGATGCGAATATCCCTGCTGAATTGCGCAAGACCAGTGGCGGCACAATTTCATGACCCAGCTGGCAAGTGACACTGCGATGATCATGGCTGCAGGGCTGGGCAAGCGTATGCGTCCGCTCACCGCCAGCCAGCCGAAGCCTTTGGTGCGAGTGGCAGGCAAGCCGATGATCGATCATGCGCTCGATAAATTGGTCGAGGCGGGCATTGGCGCAGCTGTAGTGAATGTGCACTATCTTGCCGATTCGCTCGAAGCGCATCTGGCCGAGCGCAAGAATGTGAAAGTCACCATCTCGGACGAGCGTGATGAGCTGCTGGAAACAGGTGGCGGAATCATGAAAGCCAAGCCCAATCTGCCCGATCCGTTCTTTTGCCTGAATGCGGACAATATCTGGCTCGACGGGCCGCAAAGCGCGTTTCATGATCTTTCGCAGGCGTGGGATGCGGAGAAGATGGATGCGCTCTTGCTGGTTGTGCCGCATGAGCGCGCTGCCAATTTCAAGGGGCAGGGCGATTTTCACATGAGCGCGGAAGGTCGCTTAAGCCGCCGCGAACCAGGCCGGATTGCGCCGTTCATTTACACCGGTATCCAGCTTGTTTCGCACCGTTTGCTGCGCGATGCGCCCGAAGGCAAATTCTCCACCAACATCTTGTGGAGCCGCGCAATAGAAGAAGGGCGGTTGCTTGGCGCATCTTTCACCGGCCACTGGTTTGAGGTCGGCACGCCTGAAGCGATAGCGCCGACCGAGCTGGCGCTCAAAAGTGGGTAGCCGCCAAGGCCCCAAAGTTTACTCTATCGCCGCGCATCGCGGCTTTGCCGATGCGCTGGTTGCAGGGCTGGTTCCGCGCTACTCGAATGACGAGTTCGGGCTAGCCAAGACCACGCTCTTGCTGCCCAGCGCGCGCGCTGCTCGCACTGTGACCGAGGCGTTCGTGCGTCATTATGGCGAGAGCGGTGAAGGCGGAATGCTGATGCCGCGCATGGTGATGGTCGGCGATCTTGATCTGGATGAGAGCCTTGGCCCGCTGCTCGACCCCCTGGGGCAATCCGATATCCCGCCAGCGGCCGAGCCGACACAGCGCTGGCTTGAGCTTTCGCGCCATGTCGCGGCCGCTTTTGCAGAAACACAGCGAGAGGTGCCGCCTGCACCCACCTTGTTCCGGCTGGCGCGCGAAATGGGCGCGATGCTGGATCGGCTCAATGCAGAGGAAATCGAACCGGCCGATTTGCTCAAGGACACAGTCAAAGACCGCTTTCCTGATGTCGCGACCCATTGGCAGGAAGGCTTGTGGCTCTATGCCAAGGTGCAAGCGCATTGGAATGACAGCCTGGCGCGAATGGGCGCAATTGACGCTTCGCAGAGGCGCAATTTGCTGTTCGACCGTGCGGCCCAGCGATGGAAGGCACAGCCCCCTCCAACACCGATCATCGCCGCTGGCGTCACCAGCGCTGCGCCTGCATTGGCGCGATTGCTGCGTGTCGTCTCAGACTTGCCCCAAGGCGCAGTAATCCTGCCCGATCTGGCGCTTGAAAACTCGCTTGGTGAAGATGCATGGGACGAACTTGGCGTTGCCGGCCAGCCTGACGAGCAGGATGGTCTGCTGTTTGGCGCATCCGATGCTGTTACGCATCCGCAATATCACTTGAAATTGCTGCTCGGGCGGATGGGTGTGAACCGCAAGGAAGTCGAGCCATGGCATAGGAGCGGGATGGGGGCGGCGCCTCCAGCGCGCAGTCACGCAATCGCCTCGCTATTCCTCCCGCCCAAAGCCAGCCAGAGCTGGGCCGATTTGCCAGCGGAAAAGCGCCAGCTTTCCGGTGTTAAAGTGATGGAACTGCCCGCCATCGAGGATGAAGCGCAGTCGGTTGCTTTGCTTATCCGCAAGGCATTGGAAGAGCCGGAAAAGCGGGTGGCGCTCATCACGCCTGACCGGACTTTGGCGCGGCGGCTTGTCGCCCATCTCAAGCGTTGGGAGATCAATGCCGACGATAGTGCGGGCCTTGCGCTCAATCTGACAGCGGCGGGGCGCTTCTTTCTGCAATTGTCCGAGATCGTCGCGGAGCAATCAGCGCCCGTTTCGCTGATTTCGGCTCTGTCGCATCCGCTGGTCAAGCAGGATGATATGCGCGGGCCGTGGCTTTCGGCCTTGCGCAAATTTGATGAGGAATTGCGTGGGCCTAGGCCAGCTGCAGGATTGGGGCCGCTCGCTTCAGTGGCGAAGAAGGCTGGCGTTTCGGATTGGTGGGATAGCGTGCAGCCGCATATCGGCACTTTGCTTGGGCTTGCCGATCAAGAGGAATGCGATTTCGGCGCGGCATTGGCCGAGGTTGTCAAAGTCGCAGAGGCGCTTGCAGGTGATGCGATCTGGGCCAAGCAAGATGGCCGCGCTTTGTCGGGCTTTGTAGAAGATTTGCAGCTCCATCTGGCGCAAAACCCTGCACTAATTGCGCCCGCTGACCTCGCTTTGATTATGAGCGATGCGATGGCCGATGTTGCAGTCAGGCCGCCTTATGGCGGGCATCCGCGCGTGGCGATCTATGGCCTGCTGGAATCGCGCATGACGCGCGCTGATCTGGTGATCTGTGCTGGCCTTAACGAGGGGACGTGGCCGCGTATCCCGGCGCCAGATCCATTGCTCGCCCCGCCAATCTTGCGCGCATTGGGCGTGCCGGGAGCAGACTTCCGCATTGGGCTGGCCGCGCATGATCTGGCCGGCGCATTGGGCGCGCCTGAAGTCGTCCTGAGCCGATCCGCGCGCGATATGGACGGGCCGACGATCCCCTCGCGTTTTCTATTGCGGGTTAAAGCGCTGCTCGGCAATCTCGATAAGAAGGGCGATCTTGACGCGCGTTACCGCGAGGAACAAGCGCCGCAGCTCGCACGCGCGCTTGATGAGGCTGAACGCACACCGAAGTATGAGCGGCCCAAGCCCGATCCGTCTGCCAGTCTTCGCAATGTTGCGATCAAAGTCACGGCGCTTGACCGGCTCTTGGGCGATCCCTTCCAATTCTATGCTGGCGAGATTCTCAAGCTTAAGGAGTTGGAAGCGCTCGACGCCGATGTTGGCCCCGCGTGGCAAGGCTCGCTGGTGCACGATATCCTCGATGCCTGGCACAAATCGGGCGAAAAGGGCGGGCCTGATGCGCTCATTACACTCGCTGATAAGCATATGGTGGCTGAGAATATCAGTCCGCTTTTGTGGAACCTATGGCGCCCGCGCGTGCAGCAAAGCTTGGAATGGGCAGCGGGCCAGATAGCGGCGGACAAGCCGGGCCGCAGAGTTCTGGCATCAGAGATCGATGGCGAAATGCATGTGCAAGGCGTCAAGATTTATGGCCGTGCTGACCGGATTGACCGGTTGGAGGATGGCTCGCTTGCCATCGTCGATTACAAGACGGGGACGCCGCCCAATGCCAAACAGACCGAAGCGGGATATGCGCTCCAATTGGGCATACTTGGCCTGATTGCCGAAGATGGCGGGTTCAAAGGCATTATCGGTGATGCAACCGCGTTTGAATATTGGACACTGAAGAAAAAGTCCGGGTCCGATCAATTCGGCGATGTGGTTACCCCGGTGAAAACCGGAAATAAACGCAGCGGGCTGGAGCCGGAAGATTTCCTGCCGCATCATCGCGATAAGCTTGATCTTGCCATCTCTAAATACATCAAAGGTAGCGAGCCCTTCACCGCGCGGCTGAACCCCGATTATGAGGGCTATTCGACCTATGATCAGCTGATGCGACTGGATGAGTGGGAGCGCGATCTGGGCGATGCTGAGAGCGCGGAGAGCGCGGCATGAGCGGCGAAGTCTTTCCGCTGATGGATAACCAGCGCGAGGCGGTTAATCCGCTTGAATCGGTCTGGCTTTCCGCCTCTGCTGGCACGGGCAAGACGCAGGTGCTGTCCGCCCGCGTATTGCGATTGCTTTTGCAAGAGCGCGTCAATCCAGACGAGATCCTGTGCCTCACTTTCACCAAGGCAGGCGCGGCTGAAATGGCCGTGCGGATCAATCAGGTGCTCGCGCGCTGGGTGAGATTGCCTGAGACGGTTCTGGCAAAGGAGCTTGGCTTTATCGGCGCAAAAGGCGATCCCAAGACCATTGCCAAGGCGCGGACATTGTTTGCCAGCGTGCTCGATTGTCCGGGCGGCGGGTTGAGGATCGACACGATCCACGCTTTTGCGCAATGGCTGCTGGCAAATTTCCCGAGCGAGGCGGGAATTGCGCCCGGCGCGCGCGCAATGGAAGATCGCGAGCGCGATTTGTTATCGCGCGAGGTGCTGGGCGAATTGCTGGCCGATGCAGAGGCGCGCGGTGACACTGAGTTGCTCGGTGCTGCTGCCGAATTCAGCCGCCGCAAAGGGCCCGATGAAGTACGCAGCTGGGTAATGCGATGTGCCGGCGAGATGGGCTTGTGGAAAGACAAGGGCTCGCTCACTCCGCCGTTTCGCCCGCGCATATTCCAATTGATCGGAGCGCCTTCCGATGCGGATCAGGATTGGGTGGACGCAGCGCTTTCACCGGCTGAGTTTCCTGATGATACGCTAGCCGCCATGCTGCCGACATTTCAGGCGTGGAAGACGAAAGGGGGCGAGAAAGCCAGCCTTGCGATTTCCACTTGGTTGTCCGCTGCGCCAAGTGACCGCCCGTCGCTGCTGGACGAGCTGGCCAAGTCCTTTCTGAAAGTAGATGGAGAACCGCAAGCGCTGAAGAAGCCGCGCGAGATGGATCCGAACCTCACTGGCTATGTCGAGGAAGTCGCCGCCGCGATTGCAGAAGCGCGCGAGCGTGCCGTGATGCTTGATCTTGGGCAGTTTTTGAGCGCCGCGCTTACCCTTGGCCGGGCCTTCGCGCTTCGGTTTGACGATGCGAAAACGCGCGAGGGTCTGCTCGATTTTGACGATTTGATCAGGCTTGCAGCGCGATTGCTCAAATCCTCAACTTCGAGCGACTGGATCCGCTTCAAGCTCGACCGCGAGTTTGATCACATTCTGGTTGATGAGGCACAGGACACCAATCAGCCGCAATGGGACATTTTCGATGCGCTGATTGATGATTTCTTTTCCGGTGAGGGCGCGTCGGCAGGCAAATTGCGCACAGTCTTCACCGTAGGCGATTACAAACAAGCGATTTTCGGATTTCAGGGGACGAGTCCGGAAAACTTTGAAGCGGCCAAGCAGCGCGTAAAGGCGGCGATGGGCACGCTGGTAGAAAACGCAGCCAAGGCGCGCCGCAATTCGCAGTTGAAGGAGTTGCGCGAGCTTGATCTAGGCCAATCCTTCCGCACGTCAGCCAGCGTTTTGAGCTTTGTCGATGGTGTGATTGACGGGCTTGGTTACGAAGCGCTCGGGCTCAAGCAACCTTCAGAAAAGCACAGCGGAGAGGATCGCGCCGGGCTGGTTACCTTGTGGAATCCTGTCCGCGATGAAACCGATAGCAGTGATGAGGCGGAGCGCGAAGGCACGGACGCGGAGAATTGGCTCGCGCGGCATGATCGCAAGATGGCGGACAAAATCGCCGAGCAGGTCTGGCGCTGGACTAAGGGCAACGCACCCTTTGTGCTCGAGAAGGGCGTCAAGCAGGGCAAGCCGCCGCGCCATGCAACGCCGGGCGATATTATGGTGCTGGTGCGCAGCCGCAAGGAGCTTGCAGGCCTGATCGTAGCGCGGCTGCATACGCGCGGAGTTCCGGTTGCAGGCGTTGACAGGCTGAGGCTGGGCGCTCCCTTGGCGGTTAAAGATTTGATGGCGGGCCTGCGGTTTGCTGCTCAACCGCTCGATAATCTCAATCTCGCCAATCTGCTGGTTAGCCCGCTGATCGGCTGGACGCAGGATGAGCTGCTCAAATTTGCCCCGCGTGAGGAGAAGGCATCGCTTTGGGAGCATTTGCAGAAGCAGACCAATTCAATGGTCGCAGCCAGCGTTGATGCGCTTAGTGATCTGCTCAACAAGGCCGATTTTGAAACACCGGAAAGCATCCTCAACTGGATGCTGGTTGGGCCATGGCGCGGTCGCTCGAAACTGCTTGCGCGGCTGGGCTATGAGGCGAGCGATCCGATCAACGAATTGCTCAACGAAGCTTTCCACTATGAAGCAGCCCATACCCCCAGTCTTGCCGGTTTTATCCGGTGGTTTGACGCGGGCGAGGGCGAGTTGAAGCGCGATCCGGGTGAGGCGAGCGATCTGGTGCGGGTAATGACTGTGCATGGCTCGAAGGGGTTGCAAGCTCCCATTGTCATCCTTGCCGATGCAACGAGCAAACCGGGCAGCGCAGGCGACCTTGAGCTGGAAGAAGAGCAGCCGAGGGAGAGCAAATTACCGCCTGTGCCCGTGCCTGCGTTAAAGGCGGATTTGCGCGCGGGCCGTGTCGAAGAAGCTCATGAAAAAGCAGCGGCTGACGCTCTGCGCGAACATTGGCGGCTGCTTTATGTTGCGATGACGCGCGCGGAAGAAGCGCTGTTTATTGGCGGTTCGCTCAGCAAGTCGATGAGCGACAAGCCGCCGCATGAGGACAGCTGGTATTCGCGGGTCGAACCTTTGTTTGGCGATGACGCGCTAGAGGATGATCTGTGGGGCGCGCGCCGAGAATTGGGCAGGCTCGCTGAACCGATTGTCCGCGCCGATGATGTTGCGCGAGGTGATGCAGATGAAGCTTTGCCGCAATGGGCGCTCCAGCCGGCAAAGGCTGAAGCGCGTCCTTCCAAGCCGCTCGCGCCATCGGGAGCTGGGGAGAATGATGATACCCAGCCGCCAATGCCCTTGGATGCGAGTGCCCATGCCGCAAGGCGCGGCGTGCTGATCCATGCGTTGCTTGAACGCTTGCCCTATGTCGAGCGCGCCAATCGGGACGAGGCCGCGAAAGGCTGGTTGGCAAAGCAGGCGAGCGATCTGCCGCAGACCATGCGCGAGGCAATGCGCGAACAAGCGCTTAGCGTGCTCGATAACGCACAATTCGCTGACATATTCGGGCCTGATGCTCTGCCCGAAGTGCCGATCTCGGCCCGCGTCGGCGGCGAGGTTATCGCTGGGCTTGCTGACCGGTTGCTGATCACCAAAGAGAGCGTTGCTGTGGTGGATTTCAAGACCACCCGCCGTCCGCCATCTATGCTGGAGAAGATACCACTATCGACTCTCAAGCAGATGGCAGCTTACGTCGCAGCGCTCGAAGTGATCTATCCCCAGCACAAGGTGCGCGCTGGTGTGCTGTACACCCAGACGCCGCAATTGTTTGCTTTGCCGAGCGCAATACTGGAGGAGCACAAGGCCGGCTTCCACAGCTAGCAGCAAAGCTATTTGCGCAGCGACATTGCGAATTGCGCACGAGTGCCTAGATTGATGGCAACATGATAATTTGAGGAGATACTCCCATGGCTACCGTCAATGTAACCGATGCCAGCTGGCAAGATGATGTGATTGGATCGGATAAGCCGGTTCTGGTCGATTTCTGGGCCGATTGGTGCGGGCCATGCAAGATGATCGCGCCTGCTCTGGAAGAGATCTCTGATGAGCTGGCCGACGCTGTCACAATCGCCAAAATGGACATTATGGAGAACCCCGATACGCCTGGATCGCTTGGCGTTCAGGGCATCCCCTATCTCGCACTCTACAAGGGCGGCGAGAAAGTGGCTGAGATGACAGGCGCAGCGCCCAAGAGCCAGTTGAAGCAATGGCTTGAGGGTCAGCTTTGATGATTTAGGCTTGGCCGAGCCAGCCCGCGCCTTCCGCCCTTCCACCCGGAATATGTTCCGGTAGGTTCCGGGTGGAAGGGCGGAGGGCGCTGGCGGCTAGGCTAACTGTTTTGAGCCAACCGAGCCATAAACGCATCCCATAAGGCAGGGCTTGATGCGCCCACCAGACCCTTGCGGTCATCCGGCTTGGCGCTTTCATCGACGCGGTAAGCGCTCCCGTCCAACCGG
>CAZJAG010000027.1:0-24554 GCA_964543735.1 uncultured Porphyrobacter sp.
GGCTTTATGTGCGACGGGCGGCTGTTTGCGGCCCAGCAAGGAGCGCTGAAGGCGGCCGGGCATTCGTGTTCCAACGGTGATCTGGCGAGCGGCGAGACGATCGAGGAACTGGCTGCAAACGTGTTGGCGATTGCGCCTAAGCGCTTCGTGCCGATTGGCTTGTCGATGGGAGGCATTATCGCGCTTGAAATCGTGCGACAAGCGCCCGAACGCGTCAGCCATCTCGCGCTGCTCAACACGACCTATCGTGCGGACAAGGCCGGGCCTCAAAGGATCGCTCAGATTGATCGTGTCCGACAGGGCGAGCTTGATCTGGTCCTTAGCGAAGAGTTGAAACCGACCTACATGCACCCTGATAACCGCACGGCAGAACGATTGGCACTTCTTGCGGACATGGGCGCCACGTTGGGGGACGCTGTTTTCGAGCGTCAGTCAAGGGCGCTGATGGCGCGGCGCTCTTATGCTGAAACCTTGTCTGAGATTTCCTGTCCCACCCTGGTTCTGGCGGGCGCACAGGACAAGGTTTGCGCGGTCGGGTTGCACCGCGATATCGCCGCTGCAATCCCCGGGGCATGCCTCAAAATCGTCCAGCGATGCGGACACCTGTCCACGCTTGAGCAACCTGCGGCGGTAACGCGCGCGCTGCTTGACCTTGCCGGTGATGTTCCAACGAAGAATGCAGATACGGCCCAAAGTCGGATCGACTAGGAGAGATACGAAATGCACGAATTGGGACAGTCATTCGGGACGCTGAACTGGGCGATTATTGCAGCCTATTTGGTCGGCAATCTGCTGCTTGGCTGGCATATGAGCCGCCGGATCAGCACTGCGCAGGACTACAATTTCGGCGATCGCTCGACGCCGTGGTGGGCGATAGGCATTTCGGTCATGGCGACCTATGTCAGCGCTCTTTCGTTTCTGGGCGGACCTGCATGGGCTTACGGCGACGGGATGGCGGCACTCGCCATTCATATCAACTACCCGCTCGTCATCTTCGTAGTCATTGTCTTTTTCCTGCCGTTTTTCTTCAACAGCGGGTTGTCATCGATCTATGAATATCTGGAGCGGCGGTTTGGCCCTGCCTCGCGCACCGTGATGAGCGTGCTCTTCATGATGTCGCAGAGCATCACAACAGCCTCGATCCTCACCGCAACCGCGATTGTAGTGACATTCGTGACCGGAATTGATCCCAAGATCGCGATCGTGATGATCAGCGCGATCGTTGTCCTTTATACGCTGATGGGCGGCATGAATGCAGTGATCTGGACCGATGTGCTTCAGGGTGTGATCCTGTTCATCGGCGCTGGCATTGTGCTTTATTTTCTGCTGGTCGACGTCTCGCCCATGTCTGGTGCACTCGGCTACCTGGCGCAGAACGGCAAGCTCAACCCGCTCGACACCAGCCTCGACCTCACCATCGCACCGACGGTCTGGTCGGGCGTTCTGGCGATGACTTTGTTCCACATCACCGTCTATGGCGGGAACCAGATGATGGTCCAGCGCGTGATGGCTGCGAAGAATATCGGTGATGCAAAGAAGTCCTATCTGATGATGGGCTACGGCGCGTTCTTCATCTATTTCCTGTTCTTCTTCATCGGCGCGCTGCTGTTCGTTCACTTCGAAGGGCGACCGTTTGACCAGACCAATGAGATCATTCTCAGCTTTGCCAATTCGCTGGCGATACCCGGCCTGATGGGCATTCTGGTCGCGGCGGTTTTGTCGGCTTCGATGTCGAGCCTGTCATCGGCGTTCAATTCGCTTTCAACCGTGAGTGTGGTGGATTTCTACAAGCCCTTTGCCAAGCGCGAGGCGAGCGAGAAGCACTATCTCAATGCTTCGCGCATCTTCACCTTCGTCTGGGCGATTATCGTGATCCCGATGGCTTTTGCATTTATCGAAAGCGGCGGCTCGATCCTTGAGACGTTATCCAAGGTCGGTTCCTATCTCGTGGGCGCGAAACTGGCGATGTTCGGGATGGGCTTCTTCTCTAAGCACACCAATGAAAAGGGGCTGCTGATCGGCGTTGCCGCAGGCTTTGTCGCCCTGGCGGTGGTGACCGGATTTGCAGGCTTTGAAGGGCTCTATCCAGAGCTTGCATGGCCTTGGTATGTAGTGCTGGGAGGCGGGGTGAACCTTGTCGTTTCTTGGGTCGCCAGCATCGCGCTGGGCGGTTTCCAGACGGAATGGCACGAGCACAGTGTGCCGGGGCAACAGGCCAAATTCGCTGCCAACGGCGCTGCGCAAGCGGATAATGGCTGGTTTGTCGTGCCGGGCCTCGTCGAAAAGCCCGTGTGGGGCCTGCTCGCCCTTTTTGCGGCGATCATTCTATTCCTCGCGTGGTTCGGCTCGCTGGTCTGATCCGGCGTAACAACCCAGCCTTCAAAACTTCACGACTTCTAGGAGATCAATCCCGATGCGCAATACCGATCACATCCACACCACTCACGTTGGCAGCCTTCCAAGATCAAAAGCTGTCACCGATCTGGTGTTTGCGCATGAGGCGGGCGAGGCGGTTGAACCTGCGGGCTTTGCCGCGACGTTGAAGGAAGCGGTCGCCGATGTCGTGCGTCGCCAGAACGAGGCGGGTGTCACGATTGTCTCGGATGGCGAGATGAGCAAGATTTCCTATGCGACCTATATCAAGGACCGCATCACCGGCTTTGACGGGGACAGCCCGCGCACTCCGCCATCCGACCTTGAGCAGTTCCCCGGTTTCCTCGAAAGGCAAGCGAGTTCCGGCGGCACGCCGACCTATAAGCGCCCCTGTTGCGTCGGGCCCATTGCGGTCAAGTCGATGCAGCCGCTGGAGGATGATCTTGCCAATTTTGCCTCGGCTCTGGAACAGACACCGGGGCTTCACGGTTTTATGAATGCTGCCTCACCCGGTGTGATTGCCTTGTTCCAACCCAACCAATTCTACGACACGCAGGACGACTATCTCGAGGCCTTGGCCGAGGCGATGCGGCCTGAATATGAGGCGATTGTGGAGGCGGGATATCTGCTCCAACTCGACAGTCCTGATCTTGGGCTAGGGCGTCACATGATGTTCAAGGGACGGCCCGAAGAGGAATATGTCGCGCTCGCCAATGGCCATGTCGATGCGCTCAATCACGCGCTGCGCAATGTGCCAAAAGATCGGGTGCGCATGCATGTGTGCTGGGGCAATTACGAAGGCCCGCATCACCACGACGCGCCGATGGAGACCGTGCTACCTGTCGCTCTGCGTGCAAAGATTGGCGGGCTCTTGTTCGAAAACTCCAACCCACGCCACGCGCATGAGTGGACGGCATTTGCAGAGACCGAACTGCCGGAAGACTTGACCTTGATCCCCGGCGTCATCGATTCCACCACCAATTTTATCGAGCACCCCGAACTCGTCGCGCAGCGCATCACTCGGTTCGCTGATATTGTCGGTCGCGAGCGCGTGATTGCAGGCTCCGACTGCGGATTTTCGACCTTCGCGGGCTTTGGTGCGGTTGACGAGGATATCGTCTATGCCAAGCTCGGCGCGATGGCAGAGGGTGCCGAGATCGCGAGCAGAAAGCTATGGCCATGAGCGACACTTTCAAATCCCGTCTGGCAAGCGGAGAGCCGCTGATCGGGACGTTCCTCAAGACCCCGTCGCCGATGATCTGCGAGGTGCTGGGACGAAGCGATTGCGACGCGGTGTGCATTGATGCCGAGCATGCGCCGTTCGACCGGCGCGATATCGACGCTTGCCTGCACGCCCTTAATCATGCGGGTATGCCTTCGATTGTGCGCATTCCGGCCCTGCGCTCTGAATACATCCTCAACGCGCTTGATTGTGGGGCGCAGGCAATCCTTGCGCCGCATATTGCAGGTGCCAAGGACGCCGAATTTCTGGTCGGGCAGTGCAATTACGGGCAGGGCCGCGGCTTTGCCGGGTCCTCGCGCTCGGCGGGCTATATGGCGCGCTCGATGGCCGAACATATCGCAGCCAGCAACGCGCAGACCTGTGTGATCGCGCAATTGGAAGATGCCGAGGCGCTCGACAATCTGGACGATATTCTGGAAGTTGACGGGATCGACTGTTTCTTTATCGGACGCGCCGATCTGACGGTCTCGTTGGGGCTCGACAATCCCAATGATCCTAAAGTGATCGAAGCGGTTGAACATATTTGCCGCACAGCGAACAAGGCCGGTCGCCGCGTCGGCATGTTCACCGCGAATGTGGACGAACTGCCTAAGTGGCGCGAGTTGGGCGCGAGCCTGTTCCTGCTCGGCTCAGACCATTCGATGATGCTCGAAGGCGCCAAGGGCCTGACTGCCCGCGTCCGGGCGCATTTCTAAATTCCGTAGAAGCGTTCCGCTGTTTCACAGAACATCGCGTCGATTTCAGACGGGCTGAATTTCTGCGCGATTTCGAGATAGGTTCGCATCGTCGCGCTATAGCTCTTGTAGAGCTTGTCGACGGGGAAGTTTGAGCCGAACGCGATCCGCGCTGGCCCGAACAATTCGATCGCAGGTTCGATCAGCAGGCGCGCATATTTGGCATTCCACTCATGCTCGAACATGCCGAAACCGGAGAGTTTGCAGATCATCCCCGGGATTTGCGCCAGTTCGGTCAGGCCGGAAAGCCATAGCCGTCCGCCCTCTTTCGAAAGGTCGCTGGGGCTGCCCGCATGGCATAGCGCCGCCTTCAGGCCCTCGACCGCCCCGAAAACGCGCGCGGCCTCGTGCATCAGCGGCGGGGTAAGCTGAAGGTCGAAGGAGAGATCACGTCGGGCCAGTTCCTCCAACCCTCGCGTGAAAGCCGGATCGCCGAGCAGCGTGTTGGTGCCGGTCTTCGCATCCTCTTGCGCGCTACGTCCGACGATCTGGCGAACCCCGCGAAAGGCAGGGCTTTGCGCATGTGCGTCAAGAACATCAGGCAGGTCCGTTGCGCGCAGATCGACATAGGCGATGATCGCATTGGGTAGGCCTTGGCTGTCAGTGCAGATCTGAAGCCACTGCGTCTCCTCGAGGCTGTCCTCCGGCGCAACGCCAACCTGAATATGCACCGACTTTGCGACCGGCAGATCGCCAATATCAGTGCTGAAATCCTCAACCAGATAGTCGCGCTGGATTGGTGTCGGATCGCCAAAGAAGCGCTTGACCCCTCGTTCCATCAACCAAGGGTAATTGCAATGCGACAGGTCCCAAAGGTGATGGTGCGCATCGACGATTTTTTCAGGAATGTGCATGGGTCCACTCAGGCGCGGCTCGCCAATTGACGGCGCAACGCGATGTCGTCCCAGATCGTGACTTCCTCGGTGATCCGGCCATTGATGAGGCGCCAATGGGTGATGCCCATAATAAGTGCAGGCTTGCCGGTTGGATCGCCATAAATGCCGCTTTTTGTGTGCGTTCCAGCAGCGGTCCAGCGCACCGCAATGTCGGTGCCAGCGCCGCCCAAGTACGGGATATGCGCGAGATGATCGACGCGGAAACGCAAATCCGAAAACGTCCTAAAGACCGCCCGGGTCCACTCGCCATGCTCCCTTTCGCCATAGAGCAAACGAAGCGCGGGCCACGTTGCTTTGACACGGAAGTCATAGGCTTCGAGGAACTTATCCTCCCTCCCTGCGTCCCAGATTTGCTCTAAGACGAATCCAGCCAGCTCGTGCGGGTCTGTGCCTGCGTCTCTCGGGGCAGGCATCTCAAGCAGCGGGAGCGCACTCACCGCAGCGTGTTCAGCGGCATGGTGGGCGATCAGCGAGAAGCCCTCATCAGCGTCCTTCGCGGCTTGCTCTTTAGCGATGTCTTGCGGGTCATAGCCAAGCTGGATCGCCATGCCAGCATAGTCGCGCGCGAGCCATTCCTCATAGATGCGGTTATCGCGGCACGCGCAATCGGCGATCGTGATCACCTGGATATGCTTGCCAGTCGCAGGGCCGAATTCGGTTGGCCCCAGATTGGTCATCGGACTGGTGATGAGATGGGATGAGTAGAAACCCGCAGCGCCATCATCGGACCAGATCACATTGTCGGGATTGAGATGCCGGTCAGGATAGGAAGCGAGCGTTGCGTGCGTGTTTGCCACTACCGTCTCCGCCCCGACGATATCACCAGCCAGTGTGTGGATCGCGCAGTCCTCAGTGTAGTAGTCGAGGCACAGCTCGACCTTGCGCTCATGCCAGATACGGTCGGTGATGCGGACAATATAGTCAGGAAAATCAACAAACTCTGCGTCAAAGCCAGGAAGTTCCATCCGCTGGCCCGGTACCGGATTTAGCAGCTTCTGCTCGCTCGTCGTGGCAACTTCGGTGATCGTCGGTTTGCTCATTGCGCGGTCCATCCTCCGTCGACCAACAGGCTGTGCCCTGTCACCATCTTGGCTGCAGGCGAGCACAGATAGAGCACCGCATCGGCGACATCCTCGACCGAGCCGACTTTGCCCAAGGGGATCGAATCGAGCACGAATTTGCTGAACTGCGGATCGGCTAGCATCGGCTTTGTCATCGGCGTTTCAATAAAGGTCGGGCCAACCGAATTGACGCGGATGCCTTGGGGGGCAAGCTCCACCGCCATCGCCTTTGTCAGTCCCTCAACCCCGTGTTTGGTCATGCAATAGACGGTGCGCCCCGGCGAACCGACATGACCCATTTGCGAGCTCATATTCACGATCACCGAGCCGGTATGCATCAGTGGCAATGCCGCACGGCTTATCCGGTAGAGGGAGCGCAGATTGAGATCGAGCATCACATCGAGATCATCATCGCTCACGTCGACCATCGGCTTGGGCCGGTTGGTGCCGAGATTGTTGATCAGCACGTCGAGCCGGTCGAGTCCCTTGATCCGTTCGAGAATGCCGTCCGAACTCGCATCCTCGGCCCAGACCTCGCCCCGCTCTCCGAGTTCCTCAGCCAGCGCATCGAGTTCGTCAGAGGCGCGCGCCACGCCAATGACATAGGCACCATGTTCGGCGAGCGAGTGCGCGATGGCGCAGCCGATGCCTTTGCTCGCGCCTGTAACAAGAGCGATCCGGTCAGAAAGCGTGATATCCATCAACCTACCTTGGCAAGGCCACTGGCAGTTACCAAGACGGCAATTGCCGGTTCGCCCGATTGATTGGCCAAGGTGCGTGCAGTTCCCGGCTCAATTGTGGCCGTGTCACCTTTGCGCAAAATGGCTTTGTCATTTGCGTCGATCTCGATCTCGCCTGATTGCGCAAAGACCACCTGATTACGCGGCTCGCCGCCCAGTTCGAGTCTTGCGCCTGGTTCCAGCCGCAGCTCCTCAACAGCGAATTCGTGCGGCCAGCTAAGCTTGCCATCCTTTTGGACAATGCGTCGACGTTGGACACCGCCTTCATCAGTGCCGGGAATATCGTCGCTTGCCAGCACACAGCATGAGCGCAAGGCCTCACTATCGAGGCGCTTCAACGCTTCAACCTGATTGCTCGTCGTGCGCGGCATAGGCTTCATATCGCCGCTAAGCATCTCGCCATTGGCAGTATCAATCAGCATCCCGCTTTCGAGCAGGACGAGGCCATATTCCTCAGCCATGTCGAACACGTCGGGTGCCCAGGTGACACGGCCCGGATCGTCCCCACCCAGCACAGCGAAGAGAAAGCCGATATCCTCACCCACATTGGTGAAGCCGCGGAACACATGGGTCGGGATCGAGATTGCATCGCCGGGATGCAGGATCACCGATGCGTCTTCCCCTTTTTCGCCGAGGTTGAACGACCAAGAGCCGGTGTGGACATAGAAGAATTCGGCTGTGTCATGGCTGTGTTGCGAATTGACGCATCCGGGCGGTTGGCGTGCGCCGCCAATATTGAAACCATGGGGCATGGCAATGTGGACGTGCTGGTTCGGATTTTCCGACACGCCGGGGCCGATGATCGTGAAGTTTTCCTTCTTGTCGGAACCGGGCGTGCGTGTGTCGATAAACGCGTCAAAGCACGGCTCCAACTCGCCATAACGCACAATCTGGATCGCAGCAGATTTTGCGCCCTGCTCCATAGCGAATTCTCCTAGTCCCGGAGCCTGATTAGAGAATTTTTTGCATTCGAAGTCAACAAGTCTCATAACCTCATGCGTTAAGTCTGAACCAGTTGATCTGCGAGCGTACTAGACGCATCAATTGCGGTAGGCCGGCGCTGGGTTTGAGAAGAAGGAAATTCTTTGAATATCACACAAGAGATTGAGTTAGCGAAAGAACTCGGCAAGAATTTTGGCCGCGCCTGGGTGTCTAGCGGTGAAAGTACGCTGCACGACGAGCTCGCTGCTCACGTCGATGTTGGATACCATTGGCGCGGATCGCGGCCGTTTTATGAACAGCCCAACCTCGAAGCCCTTTGCACGAATGTTCTCGAGCCGATGCATCGCGCATTCGCAGGGCTTGAGCGGCGCTCGTTTCTCGAGATCGCTGGCAGCAATGATGCCGATGGTGGCGAGAGTATCTGGACTTGCTCGCTTGGCGTGCTCACAGGGGCGTTTGTTGGCGAGTGGCTTGAATTGAAGCCGAACAACAAGCTGGTCCAGATCCGCTTTGCCGAGTTCCATCAGGTGCGCGGCGACAAGATTATCCAAAGCGCGCTATTCATCGACCTTTGCGATTTTCTCCAGCAGCTTGGCCTTGATCCTATTCCAAACCAACGCGGAGCACGCCACATTTTCCCCGCACCGCTCAAGGGGCTGCGATCATCGGACGAAGAAGGCGTCGCAGAAGGCCGGACGACGATGGCGGTGCTCAATCGCATGATCGAGGATCTCGATCGACTCAACAAAAGCGGCAATGACACATGCACGCCCGAATATCTCGCGCGCAGCTGGCATGAGAATATGGCGTGGTACGGGCCTGCTGGAATAGGATCGGCGAAGACGATTGAACTCTACCAGACCCAACATCAGTATCCGTTCCGTCAAGGGCTGAAGAACAAGAGCTATCACGGCCATATCGCGCGACTTTCTCAAGGCGATTTTGCGGCGTTTTTCGGTTGGCCCAACCTCACCAACAGTCCCAAGGGGGGCTATCTCGGACTCCCCGAAAGCGACGAGCTGGGCGAGATGCGCGTGGTCGATGTCTATCGCCGCGATGGCGACCGGCTGGCCGAGAACTGGGTGATTATCGACCTGCCGCACTATTTCTCGTTCTTCGGGATCGACCTGCTTGCCGAAGCGCGCGCTGCGCAGGCTCGTTAACCCGCTTCCAAGAACAATCGAATACAAAGAAAAAGGGGAGCCGCAAGGCCCCCCTTTCCTTTGTCGATGGTCGTCCCGAATTAGAAGCTCGCGCGGAAGCGAACTCCGTAATTTCTCGGGAAGAGATAGGATGTCTGGAGCAGATCGTCGCCGCCGTTGTTGTTCGAACGGGTCAGAACTGCTTCATCCTCGATATTCTCCACGAACGCCTCGATTGAGTAGTTACGATCAGCCGAGTCCCAAACCAGACGCAAATCAGATTTGGTGTAGCTGCTCTGCTGCGCAGATGGGTCAATTGCGAAGAGGTTCGAAGTGTTGAACCCGTCGCTGTAGAAGAACTGCGCAACCGGTGTCAGCGTGCCTGCATCACCAAAGTCGATCTCATATGAACCGATCAAGGTGAAAGTGAACTCAGGCGAGAAGGTTGTCTGCTGACCTTCCAGATCGACAAACAAGTTCTGCGTTCCATTGTGCAGCTGGTACGGAGAGGTTTGGCCAAATGCGCCATATTCCGAGTTGGTGTAAGCCGCGATTGCCGAGAGATTGAACTCAGCTGTCGGGCTCCACTGTGCTTCGGCCTCAACACCCCACACTTCGATGGTGCCGCTGTTTTCACTGAAGGTCACGCCGATACCGGTGTTCGGATCGATCACCTGGAACTGCGAAAGCAGATTGCTGTATTCAGTGTAGTGGCCTGCGATATTGAAGATCAAATCGCTACCCAGAACCGATTTGAGGCCAATCTCGTAAACCTGCGATTCCTGCTGATCAGTGGTCGAACCGTTGTTGTTGACCACGCCTGACAGGAAGCCGGTTGATGTCGTCGCATAGATCAGCACATCAGGATTTATGTCATATTCGACTGCGACTTTGTAATCGACATTGTTGAACGTGCGGCTCGCGGTGTTCGCACCAGCAGCGTTGCGGTCAATGGCAAAGACGTCGCGGCTGTCAGGTGCCACTCGCGGACCTGCGCCCACGAACTGCGGAAGCACAGTCACCGGTCCGTTGGCGGTGAAGTTGCTGCCACCACCTTCGAGAGATTTTTTCTCCGATGAGTAACGCAGGCCACCGATCAAACGCAGTGCATCGGTCACTTCGAACGTACCTTGTGCGAAGATACCGAAGGTCTCACTGTCGATGAACGCGCTGTCCGCGAAGAAGCCGTTGAAGTTCCGGTCGAGTCCGGCAATCGGCGTCGATGTGAACACCGGAAGGACAAGCGGAGCGCCATTTCCATCGAGAACTGGGTTTCCATTATTATCAAGCACAGGTGCAGTTACGCGGTTGTTGACCCGTGTCGTCTCATTGTAGATCGAGAAGCTGAAGAACTGCTCGTCCTTCGAGTAGTATGCACCGCCGGTCATGTTGAACGGACCGTCGAAATTGGTGTTGAAGTTCAATTCCTGTGTGAACGCTTCGGCCGTTTCGTCAAATCCGCCGATTGAATGCGGGCTTGGGCTAAAGTCAAAGTCGAAGCCGAACAGGTTTTGGAAGTCGGTGTACGACGTGATCGACTTCACATCGACCGCGCCAAGCGACAGGTTCATTTCCAGCGAGACCACTGTCTCTTCCAGATCCACATCAGGCGCATAATCCTGCGCGATTGTGTGCGGTCCGGTGTTCTGTGCACCGCTATTTGCTGCGAGCAAGCTGGGCGGATTGCCCGAGCCGCGTGTGGGCAGAGCGCAATCGCGCTGCGAACCAAACGCATCGGTATGGCCCGATGGCGTCACATTGCGGCAGAGGAATGTGTAGCCGAACAGGCCAGCTTCACGGCCATCTTCCGCAGTGTGCTGGAAGCGCAGCAGCGCATTGAACGTATCGTTTGGCTCCCACAGCGCGCTGACGCGGAAACCCTTGTCGTCTTGCTGACCGATGTCAGGGCCGGCGAGGTTGTTGATGTAGCCATCGCCCTTGTTGACATAGGCTGCATAGCGGATCGCGAAGTTGTCGCCGATTGGGGTGTTCAGATAACCCTCGCCCTTGAGAGTATCGAAACGCTCGTAGCCGACTTCGATGCCGCCCGAAAATACGCCAAGCTCAGGCTTGTTGGTATAAACATTGAGCGCGCCAGCAAAAGTGTTGCGACCGTAGAGAGTGCCTTGCGGACCCTTCAGGAACTCGACGCGTTCTACGTCGAAGAAAGCGCGCGTTTGCTGCGAAGCGCGAGCCTTGTAGACGCCGTCGACATAGGCGCCGACGATTGAGCTGTTATCTGCAAAGGTGTTGCTGGAATTGGCACCGCGAACATTGAATTTCGCATCGTTACCAGAGAAGGCGAAGTTGACGCCTGCTGTGACGAGCTCAAGGCGCGAGACGTCATTGATACCAGCCTTGTCGAGTGCCTCGGCATCGAACGCCTGGATCGATGAACTCACATCCTGAATGCTCTGCTCGCGCTTATTCGCCGTAACGATAATGACCCCGCTATCTTCGGCCTCTTCACCGGTGTCACTGTCTTGAGCGAAAGCGGTCGAGTGACCGGTCATCGCAATTGCGCCGACCGATACGCCGAGCAGCAGTTTGGTGGAAATTTTCCGCATTGTTCTCTCCCTTAGCCCTTGGGGTTATGCGGAGCGGACTCCGCCTGACCTCACAATCCAGGGGCTACGAAGCGCGGGGATACAATTCAAGATAATTTTGACTTCGAATGCAGAATATCACCGAAAATGTGACAAAATTGCACGGGACGAAATGCCTGTTCCTGCTCGAGCGTCTGTTAAATGTTGATTTAACGTAACTAATTTTCTTTGGGTTGAGATTAAGCAAACTGGTTCCGAAAGCATGATTTCTCCTGAGTCCGCATCGGCAGCGCGCTCGACAAGCTGGTGTGATTGCGGCTAGCGTGCCCTCACAATGGCTTCGCAAGCACCATCGGGACAATCATCTTCGGGCAAAGACCGCAAGCGCGCGGTCACATCCTATGATGTGGCTGAGCTCGCAGGTGTCTCCCAATCTGCCGTCTCGCGCTGCTACAAACCCAGCGCTTCGGTGTCGAAGAAGATGCGCGCCAAGGTCGAAAAGGCAGCGCAAGAGCTGGGTTATGAACCCAATGCCCTTGCCCGCAGCCTGATTACATCGCGCTCGAACTCGGTCGGAGTGATCATCTCCAACCTCACCAACCTTTACTATCCCGAAGTGCTCGCGCAGCTCAGCCAGCATTTCTCGGAGCGCGGGATTCGAGTGCTGCTATTCGCGTTGGAAAGTGAAAGCGAGGCTGACCGCGCGCTCTCGCAGATCTGGCAGTACAAGGTCGATGGCGTCATTTGCGCAGCCAAGCTGACCAAGGAGCAGATCACCGAATTCTCTGATCGGGGCATTCCTTTGCTGTTCTATAACCGCCAAGCGGGCAGCCATGCGGCAAGCGCAGTTTGCTGCGATCAGGCCCATGGAGCGCAATTGCTGGTCGAAGGACTGCTCGGCGCGGGGCATCGTAGCTTTGCCTTGCTCAAAGGACCTTCGGACTCGGTGGTCGGGACAGAGCGCGAAGAGAGCGCGCGCGCGACGCTGGCCCGAGCCGGGATCACCCAAGTGACCGAGCTGCACGGCGACTTCTCCTATGAAGGCGCGCGCGATGCGATCCGGCACATGATGGATAGCGTGGTGAAAACTCCGGACGCGATCATCTGCGCCAATGACGTTTCAGCGATAGGCGCAATCGACACGTTGCGTAACGAGTTTGATCTGGCGGTTCCTGATGAAGTGTCGGTGGTAGGCTTTGACGGGGTGGGACCGTCGAGCTGGGCGAGCTTCGCACTCACCACTATCCGTCAGCCAGTCCGGCGCATGACCAAGGCGGCGGTCGATATGATCTTAGAACGGGTCGAAACCCCCGAACTCGCCAACGAGAAGCGGGTGTTCTCAGGCATTTTCGTCAAAGGCAATTCGGCACGCGTCTCTACCGAGAGCTAGCGCACCCGCTCCATTCCGGTGGGCACATCAACGCGCCCAAGATTGCGCGCGCCGCTCATATGATCAAGCCGCGCGAACACATCGACGCCAACTTGCGCATAGAGATCGAGCAGGTCGACTAGCACCCAGTTTTCGCGGATCTTGCCTTCTTCTAGCCGCCAGAAGTCGAGGCTTCGCAGGAGCACTTCCTTACCGACAGGCGCGATCCCCATCCATCCGTCATGGGTAAGCGACAGGCGCATATTGGGCCAGCCGGTCTCGCAGGCATAATTGCCTTCGCCGAACCACGCCGATTGGAGGTCGCCCATCGCGTCGAGCTTGCGGTCGGGCATGGCTTGCAGAAAGGGTATCTGGTGCCAGTTGCGAAAGCCGGAAGCGCCTCGCGCCGTGCCGATACCAGCCGGGCCGTACCAGTTGAAGCGATCGTGCCAGTAATTCTCCAGCTTCATTACCGCGGGGTCAGGATCGGCCGGATGTGCGCATAGATCCTCCAGCATGGCGATGACATGCGCGATCGCCGGACCTGAATCACCGCGCGCGGTCAAACCGTCGCCGCTCATCGGAGCCGGTGTGCACAGGAAGGCGCCATATTGCGGCGCCATTGGCCACACGCCCGCTTGCATCATCAGCTCAGGAATGTCCCAGATTGCCTGAATTTCAACCACTTTGCCTTCTGCAAAGCGGTAGAATTCGTGATAGCGCATATGCACGAGATGACCGGTGGGACGGATGCCGAGCCACGGGCCGATCATCGTGCCCATGTAATTGCCCATACAGCCAATCCAATGCTCTCCCTCCGGCGTCGTTCCGGCAAGGCGGATCATGTCGCGGCGTTCGAGATCGGAGATCGCATCGAGCAACGGCGCAAAAGCGGTTTGGCTCACCGCTTCGGGTCCGGTCAAAGTTCCAAAGGGATGGCACAGCTTCGCCTCGATATCGCCTGCGCACAGTTGTGACATCGCTGTACCGACGCTGGCGCTCGTGCAGGTTGCCATTGCCTTTGCGAACGGTGCGAATGCTGCTTTGATCGCCTCGGGTGTCAAATCGCCTGTCCTTTATTCCACCGGATTGCGGGGGGTTGCAGCGCCAGCATAGGGCACATTGCTGCCACCATAGCGGCGGACTCGAACATTGGCTTGCTCTCCGTGCCCGGCAAAGCCTTCAAGCGCGCAAAGACGGCTGCAATATTCGCCCATCACAGTCGTCGCTTCGTCGGTTAGCACCTTTTGGTAGGTGCAAGTCTTCAGGAATTTGCCGACCCAAAGACCGCCCGTATAGCGCGCTGCCTTCTTCGTCGGGAGTGTGTGGTTGGTCCCGATCACCTTGTCGCCATATGCAACATTGGTGCGCGGCCCGATGAAGAGCGCGCCGTAATTGACCATGTTCTCAAGGAAATAGTCGTCATTGCTGGTCATCACCTGGACATGCTCATTGGCATAGTCATTGGCGACCTTGAGCATCTCGGCGTGGTCTTCGCACACGATGACTTCGCCAAAGGAATCCCACGCCTTGCGCGCGATCTCGCGGGTGGGCAGGATTTCAAGCAAGCGCTCAACCTCAGCCATCGTCTCGCGGGCGAGCTTTTCAGAATTGGTGATAAGGATGGCGGGACTGTCCGGCCCGTGCTCGGCCTGTCCCAAAAGATCGGTCGCGCAGACCTCTCCATCAACCGTTTCATCAGCGATCACCATGGTTTCTGTGGGCCCCGCAAACAAATCGATCCCCACGCGGCCAAACAATTGACGCTTGGCCTCTGCGACAAAGGCGTTACCCGGGCCGACCAGCATATCGACCGGATCGATTGATTGAGTGCCCAACGCCATCGCGCCAACCGCTTGCACACCGCCCAGCGCGTAGATCGCATCGGCCCCCGCCATAGCTTGAGCAGCGACGATGGCGGGAGCGGGCCGACCTGCGAAGGGCGGGGCGCACGTAACAACACGCGGGACCCCTGCAACCTTGGCGGTGATGACGGACATATGCGCAGAGGCCAGCAGCGGGTATTTGCCGCCGGGCACATAGCAGCCGGCTGCGTTCACCGGGATGTTCTTGTGGCCGAGGATAACGCCGGGATAGGTCTCGACCTCGATATCCTTCATCGCCTTGCGCTGTTCTTCGGCAAAATTGCGTACTTGTTTCTGCGCAAACTCGATGTCGTGGATGGCCTGCTTGTCGAGGCTGTCAATGCACTGGTTGATCTCGGAATCGGTCAGGCGGTAATCCTCGCGATCCCACTTGTCGAACTTGACCGAAAGCTCGCGTACAGCCTCGTCACCGCGCTTTTCAATGTCAGCGAGAATGCCCTCGACCGTCTCGCGAACTTGCCGCGCGGCCTCGAGCCGAACTTCAACATCAACCGCCGTTTTGAGCCAGACAGCCACTACAGTTCCCTCCCTAGAAAAATTGCTTTCGCCGCAATTCGCGACAATCCTAGAACGAGCTCCTTAGCGCAGCCTTGCATTCGAATGCAAAAAGTTTCTCTAGGGGTGCAGATCTAACCATGTTTTTTGATCGGACTCGGTCAATGGTTCGAAGGTTGCCGAGCCCATGCCGAAGAGGGTTTGTGTTTGAACTTGCTTCCATGGGCCAGCGCCTTAGGTGTCAGCTAGTGCCCGCTCCCACACCCAATCGCTGACATCGACCAGCCAGGCCGGCTCAACCATGAGCAGACGAAAGCCGGAGACACGAGTCAACGATCATTAGAGTTGCTGAACAACAAGTCACCGGACCTAATAGCCTGGGCGAAGAGCGTCTCCCGGTGCGAAAAGCGACCTTTCTGGCAAGTTTCCAGCAGAATAGTCTCGACTTTTTAGGAGTTTAAGATTCGGATTTCAACTTAGTAGGTCAGGGGTTCGAACCGAGTATCGCTCACCACCTATTCTCTCCGAACATCGATTTCAGCGGTCTCTCTTGAGGATGCTGAAATTGTGCCCGCAATTCCGGCGCTTTGCACAGATGGAATAATGATTGGCGTCGTCTGGAGACGCTCTGACCTACTAAATCGCGGCCAAAAGGAGCAAAGTTCTCCCAGTTCGATTTGGTGACCTACTGCTTGGATTTCAGGAATGTGCGAAGCCGAGCGCGTCGCGCTGATCGGCGAAACGGATCGGCAGGTCGCCCATCCGCCAGAGGTCACGAGCACTCAGACCCTTGGGCTGGTTGCCCTTCAGAATGCACCGGATGATCGTAGGATCAAGATAGCTAAGCTTTGCTAGTCGCTGAAGGTGACGCAGCTTGGTGGTTTTGGTCGATCGGACGTCGGCTTCTTCCATTTCGAGCAGTTCCTCTCTAGCCGCGAATGCCCCGGCCGAGCAGTTCAACAAGCCGGTCGTCTCTCACTATACGATCAGGTTCGGAGGGCTGCAGACGGAGCCGCGGCTCGTGACCATAGTTTTGTTGATCGAGAGCGATTTGGAAACTCGCCTCGACTTGTTCGGCATCCTCATTGATGGCCACGTCCAACGCAGTTGCGGGTTCGAATGCTCCCACCACAAGTTGATCGCTTACCGAAACGCGTAGCCCAATTCCGGCAAGCGTCTGGCTCGCGGCACCAATCGGGAGGCGTGCGATATCGTTGGCCAATTGCTCCGCTTTAACAAAGACGGCCTTCTTCTCATCAGCGGACCTAGACGCGACCAACTTTTGTATATTGGCATCGGTTCTCAGCCACTTCGCGACGGCGCGACGTACGGCCTGTTCAATCTCACTGGCAGGAAGGCGAAGTGCGGGTGCTCCAGCATCGCCATTCATGTTCGAAGCATAGTATGTGTAACGCCGGCCATGGTTCTGAGTGTGAGTAGGAGACATTGGTCTTCCGCGGTGATCGCGGATCATACCTGCCAGCATCGCCAAGCGCCGTTTAGGGCCCGCAGACGATCCGGATGAAGCGCGCGCCTTTAGCTTTTCTTGGACGGCATCGAACGTCTCTCTGTCGACAATAGCGTCGTGCAGGCCGGGATAAGTCTTATCTTTGTGGCGCACTTCTCCGACATAGAGTGGATTGGAAAGGAGCCAGGTAAGAGACCCTCGCTTGAAGGGGTTGCCACCCTTTGAGTTTCCTCTCTTGGACACATACCGCTTACTAACAATTCCATCGCGTCTCAGATCGCCAACCAAAGCCCTGATCGAGTCTGCGTCAAGATAACGGCTCATGATCTCTCGGACTGTTTCGGCCTCCTCGCGGATGACGACGAGCTTTCGATCTACAGCCTTGTACCCCAGCGGAACACTGCCGCCCATCCACATACCCTTGGCTTTGGATGCAGCGATCTTGTCTCGGATCCGTTCCGCGCCGACCTCGCGCTCGAACTGAGCGAAGGACAGCAGAACGTTGAGTGTGAGCCTGCCCATTGAGCTCGTTGTCGAGAACGCCTGCGTCACGCTCACGAAGGAAGCGTCCACTTCATCTAAGACATCCACGATCTTGGCAAAGTCGGCGAGGCTGCGGGTCAGACGATCAATCTTGTAAACGACGACCACGTCGATCTTGCCCGATCGAACATCGTCTAGAAGCTGTTGCAGCGCTGGACGTTCGAGCGTGCCGCCGGAGTGACCACCATCATCGTAGAGTTCGGGAAGCAGCGACCAACCTTCGTGCTGCTGGCTAAGGACATACGCCGCGCACGCCTCGCGCTGCGCATCGAGGCTGTTGAAGTCCTTGTCTAAGCCCTCGTCGGTCGATTTGCGGGTGTAGATCGCGCAGCGGAGCCTCTTCTCAGGCTTAGCCATTTGCCACCACCTTCAGCTCGCCGAGCCGGGGGCTGTTCAATCCAAAGAACCGCGGGCCGGACCACTTGGCTCCCGTAATGTGAGAGGCGACGGCACTCAGCGACCCAAATGTCTGCCCCCGATACTCGCACCCGCTTTCAAGGACGACCACCTCATGCACCTCTCCATGCCAGGTTCGCGAGAGCCACGTCCCCGGCTTGGCCTCAGTTGCTACTCGACCCTCTTTGCGACGTTCGTCCTTGCGACCGAGTGCACCGAGCTGTCGAAGCTCCGCTTGCGTGAGTTTGCCAGTCCCAGGCTGCTGCACATGGGCTGCCAATGCTCTTCTCGCAAGTGATCGACTAAAAGCTGGAGGTGCTGGTGTTCCATATGTGTCGCGCCAAGCAGCTCGTAGTTCCGATGGTGCCATTTCCTCAATGGCGGCGATCTTGTCTTCGATTTCCATGACAGCATGGATGCTCGAACCTGGGCACTAGTCGAGTGGTTTCTGGAAGCTTCCGCTCATTCCATTGGACTTGCGGCGACGTTCGAGCATTGCTGTGATTATGGACGACATCGATCGCGAACTGATTAACCTGCTCTGCACCAAGATAGGCATGCTGATGGAAGACCACTGCGCCCGCGAGCTGGTGATCGGCAGTCAAACCAGAAGAGAGCAGCAGTCCGAAATCAATGAGCTGGCTCACGCCTCGACGAAGATAGCGAAATTGGCGGCCGCTGCTCAATCCGCTCGCTGGATGCCTGCAATGCGCCCCAATCCCAGACGTAGCCAACCGAGATCTTAGTTCCTGAAAGCGGACATTCTCTGCGGCCATTCCGGCCAAGGAGAACAACAATGACCTGCTCACAATTCGATCCGGCGGCGCAGAACCGAGTGCCTTGGAACTTTGGAGCGAAGATTGGCCCCAAACGGCCATTCAATCAAAAGCAGATTTGGGCGATCCGGTTCTTTCTCGATCGCGAAGAACGCATCAGAGACCGGGCACTTTTTGATCTGGCGATCGATAGCAAGCTGCGAGGCTGTGATCTTGTAGAGTTGAAGATCGGCGATTTGGTCAGTGGTCCAGAGATCAGGACGCGGGCGACAATCACACAGCGCAAGACAGGGCGGCCTGTCCAGTTCGAGATTGCGTCTGATGCGCGTGCTAGTCTGTTTGCATGGCTTGAGGTCAGAGGTGGAGACATCGAGGACTTCGTCTTTCCGAGCCGAGTTGATCGAACCCGTCACTTGAGCACACGACAATACGCTCGGCTTGTCGATGAGTGGGTGGCGGCTATCGGCTTGCGTCCGGAGGAGTACGGGACCCACTCGTTGCGCCGTACCAAGGCTTCGATCATCTACAAGGCCACAGGCAACATTCGAGCGATCCAGATCTTGCTCGGTCACTCCAAGATCGAAAACACGGTCCGTTACCTAGGCGTCGACATAGAGGAAGCTCTCACCTTGGCCGAGAAGACCGAGATCTGACTGAAGTTGGACGCTGGCCTGAACCTAGCCAGCGTCCGCTTCTGGGAGGTGGAAGCGGACATGGCAATTTGGCCTCGTTTCATATTGAGCAGTGCCACTTGCCCAAATTGCGTTGCGCCAAAACGAAAAATGGCGGGCAGCCCGAAGGCCACCCGCCAAGTTTCATAACCCCGTGAAGAGAGGGGGCTAGAACCGATCCCGCTTAGAATTGACCACGAAGCGTGACGCCATACATGCGCGGTTCCTGCGGGAAGGCCGAACGAGAGCCGGACCGCAAAGTCGTGCTGAAGGTAACGCCGCGTGTGGTGTTGTTCGTAAGGTTGGTTGCCCACAGCTCAAAGCCCCAAGCATCATCAATGTCGCCGATACCTGCGCGCAGGTTTACATTGACGGTGCCATCTTGGATATCGAACGGCAGTAGCGGCGTATTGCCCAAATCAGCGGCAGTCGTAGGCGGCGTAGAAGGCTGCGTCGACGTGCGGCGGTCGCTTTCCATGCGGAGCTGACCATTGAGGAAGAAGGACAGGCTATCGCCAATATCATTGGTGTAGTTTGCCCCCAAGATCCCCACCAGCTCCGGAGCGTTCGTCAGCGGATTGCCGCACAGGTTCTGCACCCGCAGAGCATCCGCTGCCGTCGCGCAATCACTCGGGTAGCGTGCCTCAACATAGGTCAAGCCGCCGGTAATGGTCAGATTGCTATCTGGCCGAATGACAGTTTCAATCTCAAGACCAGCCGATTCAGCAACCGGCACATTGAAAGTTTCAAACTGCGCGCCGGTGAATTCAAGCACCTGGAAGTTCGTGAACTCTTCAAAGAATGCCGCGACGTTGAGTGTTACCGCATTGTCGAGGAAGCGCCCTTTGAAGCCGAGCTCATAAGCATCGACTTCTTCGGATGCAAACCGTGGGTCGCCTCCTCCAATCGCAGCGGTTGCATCCAGATTGATGCCGCCTGACTTATAGCCATGCGTGAAGCTGGCATAGACATTGATCGGAGCTGCGAATTCGTAGGAAACCTTACCGGTGTAGATCAGTTCCTCATCGCTAAAGTTGGTGTCGAACGTGCGTGGCAGCGGCAAGAATGCAGCTCCCGGCAAATCGGCAGGAGCAGCAAATGGGAAGCACCCTGTGATCAAGATCGTCGGAACCAGTCCAGCCGGAATACCCGGAGCGCCCGCAGCGGGAGCGCCCAAAATATTGTTGACAATCGCAGGGCAAGCGCCCGGTGTCGAACTGACTTGTTCAAAGCCGCCATCTTTAGACTCATCGGAATACCGAAGCCCAAGGGTGAGTTTCAATCCGTCGGCCACTTCCAACGTGTTGTGTGTAAACAACGACCAGCTCGTGCTGTCCTGCGTGAAGCGGTTTGATGAACTCGTCCCAGCAGGATTAACACCGCCCGAGAACAGCGTCAGTGGTGCAGGGCCGAATACACCGCCGGTCGACGGCAGAAGCAAGGCGCTAATGAACTGATCCCATTGTGTCCCGAGCGTTGAGGTTGCAACCTGATCGATAGATTCGTCAGAGAAGTAACCGCCGACCATCCATTCCAGTGACCCACCAAACGCTTCGCCCTGAATGCGCAATTCTTGCGTCAGCGTGTCAATATTAGTGCCGTTGGGGACAGCGCCCGCCTGTGTGCCGACATTGAAAAGGTCGAGCGCGGTAAAATCGGAATCCGACGTGCTGGACGCATTAAATTGACGATACGAGCCAATGTAAATGATGTCCGCACTGTCGCTGATCGGGAATTCGATCTCTGCAGTAACACCCCATTGATCGAGCGCATTTGTCGGCACGAAGCTTTGCGAAGCGATGCGATCATCCAAGATCGTCTCGGCAGCTGCATTGTCAAACCGATTGGCATTCACGTTGTTCTGAAAATTGCCTCCTGTCGCGCCCAAGCCCGCAAGCCCGAACACGCCGCCAGTTTCTAATCCCGATTGCAGTAGTTCAACCGGCGCGCAGCAATTTCCGTTGATCTCGGAATAGTCGCCGATCAAGCGAACCCTAAGGCCAGCGTCGTTTTCAAAGCCCAATTGGCCGCGGATCAGGAACTGGTCGAGTTCGTTTGAGTCGCCGATTACGCCTGTCTCATTGACGACAGTGACGAAGCCATCGCGTTTGCGATAGGCGCCCGTTACGCGCGCAGCCAGTGTCCCTTCTACAATCGGAACGTTCACAGCGCCTTGCATGCTGTAGAGATCAAAATTGCCGTAGCTTGCATTCACAAAGCCACCAAACTCATCAAGGTCAGGACGCTTTGTCGTGATATTCAATGCACCAGCAGATGTATTGCGACCGAACAATGTCCCTTGCGGGCCGCGCAGAACTTCAACGCGCTCAATGTCAACGAATTCGGAGAGCGCGACACCGGGGCGCGATTGGTATGCGCCGTCGATGAAGATGCCGACTGCAGACTCAAAACCGATGTTATTGGACGTCGTGCCGACACCACGAATGCGCAGCACATTAGTGCCCGCGGTGTTTTGCGCGTTGGACGTAGAAAAGCTAGGTGAGACTTGCGAGATTTGGGTGACATTTGTGACGCCTTGCCGTTCCAGCTGAACGGGGCTGACGGCGGTCACAGCCACAGGGATATCCTGCACGTCTTGCGCGCGGCGAGTGGCTGTCACGATGATGACGCTGTCGTCTGTCTCCACTTCTGGCTGATCGTTATCCTGGGCGAATGCCGCCGCTGGTATCATCACGGTTGAGCATGCCAGCCCGGTCAAAAGTCCTGCGATTTTTCTCATTATTTTCTCTCCCTTTTTTAACATTAGGCTTTGCGCCTTTTACTTGGTTTTTGGCGGTCTCAAGGCCATCTTCAGGTTCGCCAAGATCATATTGGCGACCAGTATCAACTGGAGGTCTTGCTCCTCCGGTTCTCGATCTGCATTTTCCGCGAGCATTTGCGAAACGCTCATATTGGCTTGAGCCATTTGCAACAGCGCGGCATCGGTCCATTTTGACCCTGCACGCCTCATCTCTTCGACATAGCTTTGCGCGATCTGATCTTCTTGTGACTCAAACAATTGCGCCAAAGCTGGATCAGCATGCGCGGCAGCGCGCAACTGCAAGTCATATCGTTGCCAAAACCCTTTTCTAGAAAGGCGTTTCAGATAGGCAGGGACGAAGACAGCCAGACCATCCTCGCGCGAAATGTCTTTTAGTGTGAAGGCCAAAATCTCTCGGCGCAGCGCAAACCGCTCTTCAAGCAGGGCGCGCACGATATCAGTCCAGCTTGGGAAATAGTCATAGATCGTCCCCAGCCCAACGCCTGACGTCTGAGCCAGCTTTCGCATGCTGAATTCGGCTACGCCTTGATCGCTCAAAAGGTGTCTTGCACCGTCCACAATAGCCGCACGGCTCGCAATAGCTCGAGCCTGGGTCGGTTTCCGTCGCCCACCTGTTGTTTTTGGAACAGGATGCACCTCGATTGTCAGCGTCGCTCTCCCTTTCGACGACCGGCCTTTTCAAGACCAACTTGACTTGTTCGGCTTTCGACCCTCAAAAGCGAACAGAAGTTCGGCTTTTATGGCGCGGCATGTGAGATGTGTAAAGACGGCTTTAACAAACTGGCCTGAAACTTGGGAGAAAGTCCGACATGAAATTCGCTCAGATTGCCCTGTTGGGAATGGCGGCTGCGCTCGCAGGGTGTTCTACCATGCCGCCTCAAGACGCCGCTTCGCCAATCTCTCATGTCAGCGCATATGACCCCGAAACCGTTGGCGACAGCAAGCTGTCCGATTTCTATCAAGTTGCCGGGCCAATTTCCGAAGGACCTGGAAAATTGCTGCGTCAGGAACCCTTGGAAGCGAAACAGTCGCTAGACAACGCTGGCACGAACCTTCGGCTACTTTACACCGCGACTGATGGTTTAATGCGCGAAGGTGATGAAGAGGCCATTTTGCCAGTTTCCGGCGTCCTCTATCTGCCTAAAGGGGAAGCACCAGAGGGCGGTTGGCCGCTGATGGCATGGACTCACGGCACCGTTGGCATCGCTGACATTTGCGCACCATCATGGAACGGTCGTCAGGCGCAGGATGAGGATTACCTCAACCGGTTTCTAGCCGAAGGATATGCGGTGGTCGCTAGCGATTATCAGGGGCTTGGCACCAAAGGAACGCACCCCTATCTCGCGACGCGCCCCGCTGCTTACAGCAATCTCGATATCATCCGCGCAGTTACTTCTGGTGACTTTCCCATCTCGGATAAAGTCGCGCTTTTTGGGCAGTCACAAGGAGCAGGCGCTGCAATTGCGACGGCTGACTATGCGGCGACCTATGCGCCTGAGATCAACATTGTCGCCGTTATAGCCACGGGCGCGCCGTATCTCACGCCGCAGGTTGTGCAATTCCTTGAACGGTTGCAGCAGCCCGATCGTATCGACCCGCTGCTTGGCTATACATTCTTGGCTATGACACTGGTGCAGCAGGTCGATGCCTCGTTTGTGATGCGCGATTACATCACGGATGAAGTATGGCCGATTGCTAACAGGGTGAGCGATGCGTGTTACGCAGAGATAAAGTCGCTGGTTAACGATGCCCAGCTGACCAGACGCAAAAGCTTCTCGCAATCACCCAGCATTGCCTTGCGGCAGGGGTTCGCGCGAATGGGTTATCCGACACTCAACATCGACGCGCCTGTATTCCTTGGCACTGGTGGCCGAGACAGAGATACGCCGCCACGGATGCAAGCCAGTTTGGCACACGATTTATGCGATGCGGGAACCAGCGTAACCTCACTGCTTTACCCAGAGCTCAACCACCGAGAAGTGGTACCCTACTCGCCCAAGGATTCTATACCCTTCGTTCGAAGAGCTTTTGCTGGTGAGGACATTGCAGGCAATTGCGATAAACTGCCGTTTCAATCTCCGAGCTGACTAAGGGAGAAATGCCTGACGGTATTGGAGTTCGTCGTGTCCGCAATTGGGTCGAAATCGGATTGTCTGGTTACAGCTGGTCGACTTTGGAAAGCGGACAGTCCGCAATCGGCCCAGGAGCGGACCGGCTGGTAACGACCCATGATCGGCCTTTTCCCGATTACCTTTCCACGGAGCTTAGGGCTGATGCTTCGAAACAGCATTAGGCTCTAGTCGACAGGCAACGCTCTATTCGCTCTAGCCATCTTGTAGGCGACATAGAATGGCAAGAGGGCTAGGATTGTCAGCAAGAAGGCGATGATATTCTCCCGGCTCTGTAACAGCGCGTTGAGGACGATTTGTCGCATCTGGCTGTAGCCTTCGGGCACGGACACCACCTTGTTGTCGCGGCGGTATTGTTCATA
>CAZJAG010000028.1:0-21718 GCA_964543735.1 uncultured Porphyrobacter sp.
GTTTGCGACACCGAATGAAACCAATGCTCGATCAGCTCTGTATCCCATTCGCCAAGCTTCTCCTGCGTGAAGCCGGCCTTCCACACCAAATAGGGCCGCCCCGAAATATCGAGCGCAACCCGCGCCAAAGTCTCGTCCATTGGCGAATAAGCCGCGCCATAGCGGCCAATCCCCGCTTTATCGCCGAGCGCCTCAGCCAGAGCCTGCCCTAGCGCCAGAGCGCTGTCTTCGGTGGTGTGATGCTGGTCGACATGCAGATCGCCTTTAACCTGCATCACCACGTCAATCAGCGAATGCTTGGAAAATTGCTCAACCATATGATCGAGGAAGCCGATCCCCGTTGAAACGTCATATTGCCCCATTCCATCGAGGTTGATTTCAACCTCAATAGCGGTTTCAGCGGTTGTGCGAGCGATGCGGGCGGTTCTCATACTGATGCGCTATAGTTGCTTGGAAAATGCGCGCAAGCGCCCGTAATCCGCGAAATACTTCACAAAATAGCGGTGGATAGCGTCTTGACCGCGCGCGCTTGCCACGCCACCTATGCTGCATGAGCGAAGAAACGCCCGATAGTCTGATCCCGTATGACGAGATCGTGCAAGAGGCTTTGCGCGCTGTTGTCGGCCGTGTTCTGGGCGAAATCCAGTCGGGCGGCAGCGAGCTGCCCGGCAATCACCACTTTTACATCACCTTCAAGACGGGCGCAGCGGGCGTTTCGATCCCGCCGCATCTGCGAGAGCGTTTTCCGGACGAGATGACCATCGTGCTCCAGAACAAATTTTGGGAGCTGGAAGTGCGCGATGATGGCTTTTCTGTAGGGCTGAGCTTCAATCAAATCCCTGCCAAGCTGTCGGTGCCCTTTGCCGCGATCACCGCCTTCGTCGATCCGGCGGTCGATTTCGGATTGCAGTTTCAAGCGAGCGACTTTGCGCTTGCCCCTGAAGGGCATGACGATGCCGAAAATGACGGCACCTCCGATGCGGCTGCGACCGCTCAGCAGGCTGGCGAAGATGCAGAGCCGCCCAAGGATGGCTCCAATGTCGTCGAAGTTGATTTCGGCCGCAAGAAGTAGTTCAGATTGGCCGCCCAATGAGCCGACTGTCTCGCAAATCGCGCCCGACCGCCCATTTGCTGATCGCTCAAAAAGCGCTTGAATTCGCTCAAGGCCGTGTGCGCAAGAACCTTCGCCGTGATGTCGGCAAAGGGGCATTGCAGAAAGCGCGCGCGAGCAAGAACCGCGAGACTGGCTCCTCCATCCCCAAATCCCTCGTCTTGATGGGAGTGAGCCGGATGGCTTCGCGATCATTGCCCGGTGCGCTGCTGGTCGGCGGCGGGTTCCTCGCCAAACGCTGGGTTGAGCGTCGCAATAGCGAAGCGCAAGCCGTTGAGGATGCGAAAGACACGCCTAAGAAATAGGGGCGAAATAGGCGGGCAATTGCGCCCCAAGCCTTGATTTCCTGATTGCAATTGCGCCATCACACGCCATGGCCAACCAAACCTCGCTTCAACGCCCCGATCTTGAGCGCAGGGGACTGCTTTTCATCCTCTCATCGCCCTCTGGCGCGGGCAAAACCACCATGTCGCGGATGCTGCTTAACGCGGATGACGATATCAATTTGTCAGTTTCCGCCACCACTCGCCCGCGGCGCGAGGGCGAGATTGACGGGGTCGACTATGAATTCGTCAGCAATGCGAAATTTGATGCAATGGTCGAGCAGGACGAGTTTTACGAATGGGCGCATGTCTTCGACAATCGCTATGGCACGCCCAAGGGAGCGATCCGCAAGGCATTGAAAGAGGGCCGCGATTTCCTGTTCGATATTGATTGGCAGGGCACGCAGCAATTGAAGCAGAAGGATGATCAGGACGTCGTCACGGTATTCATCCTGCCGCCCTCAATCGCTGAATTGCGCAAACGGTTGGAAACCCGCGCGACTGACAGCTCAGAAGTGATTGATGGCCGGATGGAGCGGGCCAAGGCCGAGATCAGCCATTGGGCCGAATATGACTATGTCGTTGTCAATGACGATGTCGATGCGTGCTTTGTCAAAGTGCGCGAGATCCTGCATGCCGAGCGGATGAAGCGCACTCGGCAGACAGGGCTCATCCCGTTTGTCCGCGAATTAATGGGCTAATCGCCTAGCCTCAACCCGCCGGGTCGTTGAAAATCTGCGGGAGCGATGCGTTGACCACGCCGCCATCCACTAGGATTGTCTCGCCCACCACATAATCGCCTGCACGGCTGCACAGATAGATCGCAGCAGCGGCCATATCTTCTGCCGAGCCAATCCGCTTTGACGGAATATGCGCTGCAGACGCATCGGGCGCGTGCTTGGCCGCTTTGTTCATTTCCGAGGCAAAAGCGCCCGGCGCGATTGACGTCACCACAATATTGTCGCGGATCAGCCGCGCAGCCATCCTGCGGGTGAGTTGCACTACGCCAGCCTTCGAAGCTTGATAGGCGTAGGTTTCCCACGGGTTGATCTTGAAACCGTCAATCGAGGAAACATGGATCACCTTCGCCAAATGATCGCCCTTCCCGCCTGCAACCAACAGATCATGCAGTTTCTGCGTGAGGAAGAACGGCGTCTTGACGTTCAAGTCCATCGTGCGATGCCAGCCGGCCTCGGAAAATTCGAGATAATCCTCGCCCCAAGCAGCGCCTGCATTGTTGATCAGAATATCGAGCTTGTCCTCGGCGTTTTTCATCGCATCGGCGAGCGCTTCGATCCCGTCCATCTGCGACAGGTCAGCGGGAAATCCGATGACTTTGTCGTCGCCAAACTCGTCAATCGTTTCCTGCATCTGCTCGACCTTGCGGGCCGAGATATAGACTTTGGAACAGCCGGCCGCGAGCAAGCCTTCGACAAACATCTTGCCAATGCCGCGTGATCCGCCAGTGACCAGCGCAACGCGCCCCTCAAGGCCGAAGAGTGATTGGATATCCATGTAAATTCCTTTCTCTCACGGCAAATCGGTTCGTCCGATTGCCTCCGAGGGGCGGCCTATCGGCCGACGGCTGCCAAACATAAATTGGCGCCCTTGCGGTCTGGCAATACCAGACCGAACCCCTTTAATATCCGCTCATCTCAGCGACACGGTTGGCGTGGTAATAGGCATCGCCAAGGAACTCCTGAAGCGCACGGTCGCGCTTCATGAAGAGGCCGATGTCATATTCATCGGTCATCCCGATGCCGCCATGCATTTGCACGCCTTCGCGCACAGCGAGGCCAGCCGTCTTTCCGACCTTCGCCTTCGCAACGCTCGCCATCAGATCAGCGCTCGGCGCGCCTGCATCGAGCAATTGTGCGGCTTTGATCGTCGCAGCCCGTGCAATCTCGACCTCTGAATAGAGATGCGCTGCACGGTGCTGGAGCGCTTGAAACTCGCCGATAAGCTTGCCGAATTGCTTGCGCTGTTTGAGATAGTCGACGGTCATATCCATCGCCCCGCGAGCAACGCCCACGCCTTCTGCAGCCGCGCCAATCCGGCCCGCTGTCAGCATTGCGTTCAAGACTTCGCGCCCGCCATCCACTTCACCGATCACGGCATCACCATCGAGCTCAACCCCGTCGAAAGTGACGTGACTGGCAACCGAGGAATCGACCAAACGAACCGAATCCTGATCCATGCCCTTAGCATCCTTGGGAACGGCGAAAAGCGTCAGCCCGTCCTCGTCATTGTCGCTGCCCGATGTGCGCGCAGCAACCACCAGCATGTCAGCGCTTGCGCCCTGGATGACGAAATCCTTCTTGCCTGAAAGCTTAAATCCATTGCCCGACTTTTCTGCCTTTGTAGCAATCCGCTCAGGGCGGTGCTTGGCGCTCTCGTCAATCGCAACGGCATAGACGCTCTCGCCCGAGACGAGACCCGGCAAATAGCGTCCGCGCATTTCGTCATTGCCTTTGCCAATCGCGGTGGCAGCCAGAACCGAGGAGGTGAGGAAAGGCGACGGGGTGAGATTGCGGCCAATCTCTTCCAGCACAATTCCCGCCTCGACATGGCCCATGCCAAGCCCGCCATCCTCTTCTGCAACGAGGATACCGTTAAAGCCCAGCTCCGCCATCTGCTTCCACAGATCATGGCCAAAGCCATCGGGGCAGTCACGGTCGCGCCAATGGCGCAGCTGTTTGGCGATATTGCCTTCGTCAGCCATGAAGCCGCTGGCGGTTTCGGCCAGCATGGCCTGATCTTCATCGTGATACAGTGGCATGGATTTAAGCTCCTGGAAGATCAAGAATGCGTTTGGAAATGACGTTCAGCATCACTTCGGATGTGCCGCCCTCGATCGAGTTCGCTTTGGTGCGGAGCCAATTTCGCGAAGGCTTGCCGCCATCGGTATCATCGCTCTCCCACTCAAGACTGCGCGAACCGCCTGTGGTCATCATCAATTCGTGACGCCGCTTGTTCAGCTCGGTTCCGGCATATTTCATCATATTGGGCTGCGCAGGGTGCGCTTTGCCAACTTTGATCTCGTCAAGGAACTTCTCGCCCATGGCTGCATAGGCAAGCGCATCGACATCAAACATCGCTAGCTCGCCGCGCAATAACGGGTCAAGCTCGTCACCGGTTTTGGCCGCATGACGTTTCATGGCAGAGCCAATCGCAGCCAGACGATCACCGCCGCCAGCGCCTGAAATCATCTCACGCTCGTGACCGAGCAGATATTTCGCAACGTCCCAGCCGCGATTGATTTCGCCGACATAGCCCGGAATGCCCTCGCCATAGCTCTTGGACACTTTCACATCGTCAAAGAACGTTTCGCAGAAGGGCGAGTTGCCGCTGATCAGCTTGATCGGCTTGGTTGAGGCGCCTTGGCTTTCCATATCGAAGAGCATGAAAGTGATGCCCTGATATTTGTTTTCCTTATCCGTGCGAACCAGGCAGAAAATCCAGTCGCACTTATCCGCGTAAGACGTCCAGATTTTCTGGCCGTTGACGACCCAGTGATCGCCCTTGTCTTCGCCGAACGTTTGCATCGAGACGAGGTCAGAACCGCTGCCCGGTTCCGAATAGCCTTGGCACCAGCGGATTTCACCGCGCGCAATCTGACCCAAGAAATGCACCTTTTGCTCTTCTGTGCCGAATTTCAGCAGCGCAGGGCCAAGCATCCAGATGCCGAAGCTGGAGAGCGGTGGACGCGCGCCGATGCGGTTCATCTCTTCGCGAAGCACCTTCGCCTCAGCCGGATCGAGACCCGCCCCGCCATAGGCTTCAGGCCACGCTGGCACGGTGTAGCCCTTATCACGGCACACTTCGAACCACTGCTTTTGCGCATCCGATTTGAAAGTGGCGTTCCGGCCACCCCAAAACACATCATCTTCATCGCGCACTGGCTCGCGCATTTCTGCAGGGCAATTTGCCTCAAGCCAAGCTTTGGTCTCTTCGCGGAATTTCTCAAGATCGGCCATCACCGATTCTCCTCTCTCTCACAGTCTCGATTGACGCTTACGTTAGGGCGAAGACCCGCCCGTTCGCAAGCAAATTGCGGCTATTGATTTTGTTGCTACCACGCGGATCGCCATGCCGTAGCGTCAAGCGGCTTTACGTTGACGGGAAGCGCGCAATCCCTAGGCTTGGTCCAGCTCTTGGGAGAGACCGTATGACAGGATTCGCTGCAATCAATATGGCACAGGAGTGCGCGAATTGAGTTTCATCGAGGGCAAAATTCCGCTCCGCATCAAGCTGATCCACGGCTTCGGCGCGGTTGCATTCGGCGTGAAAGATGGCGGATTTCTCTTCTTCCTGCTGTTTTATTACAGCCAAGTGCTGGGAATGGATGCAGGCCTTGTCGGTCTGATCCTGCTCGCTGCACTTTTGATCGACGCCTTCATCGATCCGATCATCGGATATCTATCTGACAGAACCTACACCCGCTGGGGGCGGCGATTGCCGTGGCTTTATGTCGCGCCCATTCCGCTTGCGCTCATATGGGTTGTCTTGTGGTCGCCGCCCGGCGGCGAAGCGCCCAGCCCGATGGGCTTGCTGGGCATCATGGTGTCGGTTCGCATTTTGCTATCGGCCTGCGAAGTGCCGTCAATCAGCCTCGTCCCCGAGCTCACCTCGGATTATGACGAGCGCACCACACTGTTCCGCTATCGCTTCTTGTCCGGGTGGATGGGCGGCATCTTTATGATGATCCTTGCCTACACCGTGTTCATGCCGGGCGCGAACGGTTTGCAACAACAAGAAGGCTATCCCGCCTATGGCATGTTCGGTGCGGCGTTGATGGCCTTTGCTGTCCTCGCTTCGGCAATTGGTCAGCACCACATTGTTGCGCAATTGCCCGAGACAAAGCCCAAACCCTTCAACCTGCGCGAGGCGTTTTCGGAGATTTTCGAAGCTTTCAGCGAGAAAGCCTTCCTGATCTTCGCTGCTGGTGGCCTTGCAGCCTATATCAGCCAGGGCATGACTTTCTCGATCTCCAACTATCTCAACGTCTTTGTCTGGCAGCTTGACCGGGTGACGTTCGAAGGTGCGCCAGTATGGCTCAATGGTCTCACCGCATACCCGTTTGTGCTGGGGATTTCCGTGGTGGGCATGTTCATGATCGTCGCGCCAATGCACGCCCGTTTCGGCAAGCCCAAAAGCGCAGCGATGGCGGCGCTTATCGCTCTGGTGATCGGGCTGACACCTTATGCGCTTTACCTTGCGGGATTATGGCCAGAGATCGCCAGCCTATCCTCCACTCTCCTCTATTTCGGCTTCACCATCTTTGCCAATATGTTCGGCGTCGTTTTGATGATTTCTGCAACCTCCATGCTGGCCGAAGTGGTCGAAGCGTTTGAAGAACGCACTGGCAGGCGCGCGGAAGGCTCGTTCTATTCGGGCAATTGGCTGGTGCAGAAATGCGCGACCGGCTTTGGCGCTGCATTGACCGGCCAAATCATTGCCTACTCGCAATTGGAGCAAGGGGCCGACCCCACCACCGTGCCCGCCAGCGTGCTGACATCGATGATCACCACCTTTGCCGTGGCGACATTTGTGCTGGCCCTAATCGCAGCCTTCTGGCTCGGGCGCTTCCCCATCACTCGCGAAGATCACGAAGCCCGTCTGGCGGCAAGGGCAGCTGCGGCAGATCAAAAATAACAGCTTGGCGCAGCCTAAGCGCTCTGCCACGGTTCGCTTCAACAGATTCGATTTAGAGAGGACACACGAAAATGGATTTTGAACCCACCGAACGTCAGGTCTATTGGCGCGACCGCGTTAAAGATTTCATCGAAACGCGCGTTCGCCCTGCGGTTGACACCTACAAAGCGCAAGACGCAGAAGGCGACAGGTGGAAAGTCATCCAAGTCGTCGAAGACCTGAAAGCCGAGGCCAAGGCTGCCGGCATCTGGAACCTCTTCATGCCGCCGCGCAATGACAGCCATCACCACGTTGATGACACATTCGAATTTGAAGGCCCCGGCCTCACCAATCTCGAATATGCTTTGTGCGCAGAAGAGATGGGCCGGATCGGTTTCGCTTCGGAAGTCTTCAACTGCTCAGCGCCTGACACGGGCAATATGGAAGTGTTCTTCCGCTATGGCACGCGCGAGCAAAAGGATAAGTGGCTCAATCCGCTGATGAACGGAGAAATCCGCTCAGCCTTCCTGATGACAGAGCCTTTCACCGCCTCTTCTGATGCGACCAATATCGAAACGCGGATGGAACGCGATGGCGATGAATATGTCATCAATGGCCGCAAATGGTGGTCATCGGGTTTGGGCGATCCGCGCTGCAAAATCGCGATTGTCATGGGCAAGACCAATTTCGAAGCCAAGCGCCATGCACAGCAAAGCCAGGTGCTCGTCCCCATCGACACACCCGGCGTCAACATCCTGCGCCATCTGCCCGTCTTCGGCTATGACGATGCGCCGCATGGTCATATGGAAGTCGAGCTGAAAGATGTGCGCGTTCCGGTTGAGAATGTTCTGCTGGGCGAGGGACGCGGTTTTGAAATCGCTCAAGGTCGCCTTGGCCCGGGCCGTATCCATCACTGCATGCGCACGATTGGCGCAGCAGAAGAGGCTCTGCACAAGATGTGCAAACGCCTGCAAGAGCGCGAAGCGTTCGGCAAGCCAATCTACAAGCACTCGGTCTGGGAAGAGCGCGTTGCGCGTGCCCGCATCGACATTGATATGACGCGCCTGCTCTGCCTCAAAGCGGCTGACATGATGGACAAGGTTGGCAACAAAACCGCCAAGCAGGAAATCGCCATGATCAAGGTGCAGGCTCCCAATATGGCGCTGCGGATCATTGACGATGCGATCCAGGCCCATGGTGGCGGCGGCGTGTCAGAGGATTATGGCCTTGCTGCAGCCTATGCCGGCCAGCGCACCTTGCGTCTTGCTGATGGCCCCGATGAAGTCCACGCGCGCTCGATCGCCCGCATGGAGTTCGCCAAGCACATGCCGGTCGACGGCCCCACCGCCAATGCATTGCGCGATGGCAATGCGCCTACGCTCATCAGCAATGATGTAAGCTCGGGCGACATTGGCGTTTCGCGCTAAACCATAGCATGGGAGGGGAAAACGCATGACCAAAGCTGCCATTTTGGAAACACCGGGCGAAGGGCTGGTGATCGGCGATATCAAGCTCGCTGATCCTGCTCCGCGCGAAGTATTGATCGACACCAAGGCCTGCGGGCTTTGCCATTCCGATTTGCACTTTATTGACGGCGCTTATCCGCATCCCCTCCCCGCTATCCCGGGCCATGAAGCAGCAGGGGTCGTGCGAGCGGTGGGCAGCGCGGTGACTTCGGTAAAGCCGGGCGATCATGTCGTCTCGTGTCTGTCGGCCTATTGCGGGCAATGCGAGTTTTGCGTGACGGGCCGCTTGGCGCTTTGCCTTGGCGGAGCAACACGGCGCGGTGCGGACGATCCCATGCGGATTACCCGAAATGGCGGCGAGACGGTCAACCAGATGCTCAATCTGTCAGCCTTTGCCGAGCAAATGCTGATCCACGAGAATGCCTGTGTGGCGATTGACAAGGAGATGCCGCTCGACCGCGCGGCTGTGATCGGATGCGCGGTGACAACCGGTGCTGGCACGATCTTCAATGCGGCCAATGTCACACCGGGCGAATATGTCGTGGTGGTTGGCTGCGGCGGGGTTGGCCTCGCTGCCATCAATGCTGCGAAAATTGCAGGTGCTGGCATGGTCATCGCGGCTGATCCTTTGCCCGAAAAGCGCGAGCTGGCGAAAGTTCTGGGCGCAACTCACACGATAGACGCGATGGCCGATGATGCCGCTGGCCAGATCATGAAACTGACGGGCGGCGGCGCTCATTACGCTATCGAGGCGGTGGGTCGCCCAGCAGCGGCTGAGTTGACGGTGGCGTCAATCCGGCGTGGCGGCACGGCGATTATCCTCGGCATGATGCCATTGGATTGTAAGGTCGGCCTGTCCGCGATGGACTTGCTTTCCGGCAAGAAATTGCAAGGCGCGATCATGGGCGAAAACCACTTCCCCGTCGATCTGCCGCGCCTCGTCGATTTCTACATGCGCGGGCTGCTCGATCTCGACACGATTATCGCCGAACGCATTCCGCTCGATGCAATCAACCAAGGTTTTGACAAGATGCGCGAAGGGCATTCCGCGCGCAGCATAGTGGTGTTTGACTGATGGCTGACAAAGCTCCGGATATTGATTTTGACAAGGAAATGGTCGGCACGATTGAAGTGCCCGTGGCTGACCAGCTCGATCTGGATGCGCTGACCGCTTGGTTTGAAGCCAATGTTGACGGCTATGCCGGCCCGATCAGCTACACCAAGTTTAAGGGCGGGCAATCGAACCCGACTTACCGGATTGATACGCCTGCTACGAGCTATGTCTTGCGCCGCCAGCCATTTGGCAAACTGTTGCCAAGCGCCCATGCGGTGGACCGCGAATACAAAGCGATGACGGGCCTCTACCCCACCGGCTTTCCCGTCCCGCAAACCTTTGGCCTATGCGAAGATCCGGAGGTGATCGGCTCCAAATTCTTCGTCATGAGCATGGCCGATGGCCGCTCGCTATGGAACGGATCGCTGCCCGGTCTCACCAAAGAAGGCCGCCGCGAAATCTATCATTCGCTGATCGATACGATGGCGGATATGCACTTGAAGAAACCTGCCGAGATTGGCCTTGGCGATTTTGGTAAGCCGCAGGATTATTGCGCGCGCCAGATCAGCCGCTGGACCAAGCAGTACAAGCTGTCAGAGACCGAGCATCAGCCCAAGATGGAAGCGCTGATTGCATGGCTGCCCGAGACGATCCCGCCGCAGCATGAAAGCTCGATCGTGCATGGTGACTACCGGCTCGACAACACGATCTTTGCGCATGACGAGAACCGCATCATCGCTGTGCTCGATTGGGAGCTGTCGACGCTGGGCGATCCGATTGCGGACTTCAGCTATCTGATGCTCAACTGGTTCAATCCGCATGACGGGCGCGCAGGGCTGGACGGGCTTGACTTGCAAGAGCTTGGCATCCCCAGCGTTGCCGAAGCGGTCGAGCGTTACGTTGCGCGCACCGGCTATCCCGTGCCGCCGATGGAATGGTATTTCGCCTATAACCTCTTCCGGCTTGCAGGCATTATGCAAGGCATCAAGAAGCGCGTGATCGACGGTACAGCCTCTTCTGCACATGCCAAGCAGATGAGCGAGCGAGTGACGCCGCTGATCGAGCGCGCTTATGATTTCGCTGTCGCTGCGGGAATGCCTGAATAGGCGCTTAGAACTCAGCGCTCCAGCTGACCGCTGCGCCGACATCATCGGGCGCACTTGCGACGTGGCCGGGATTGTGGCGGTAGAACAGGCTTGCGCCCGCCTGCCCCCATAAGAGCGGCCCGCGCCATGTCACCTCACCCATCATCTCGCGCCCCTGCGGGCTGAGATTGACGCGCTGCGTGCCGAAGATCGCGCTTTCGCTGGCATAGTCATAGGCGACCGGCAGATCGAGGTTCAGTCCCCCGCTCATCACGCGCAAGGGCTGGCTTACGCGCAAGCCCAGCATATCGCCCTGTTTGAAAGTGCCATACCGCGCCAGATCGAGCGAGAAAGCCTGGCTCATCATCCGCGAGCCAGAACCGATCAAGCCGCTCGCACGCGCTTGTGTGATCCCTTGGCGGAAATCTGCACCCACGCGCCAGTTTGCACCCAGCGGGCGCGACGCATTGATGTCGATAAAGGCCGTGTCCGCGCCATTGCCGCCCAAACCTTCGTGCAGGAACGCGCCCAGAACCGTGTTGTCTTCGCGCATCCAGCTTAGGCCAAGTGCAGCTTCGAGCGAGCCGAACTGGCGATCAATCGCGAGCCCCATGCTGTGCGTGCCGTATTTCTCACGCTGGGAGGGCAGGCTGCCTTCGAAGCTGCGCAAATTGCCCAACCACGCGTGGCCGCGCTCTGCCGAAGCTGTGAGGCCCCATGGTCCCATCTGCCGCCGCAAAGCAAAGGATACGTCTGAAGACTGGAAAAAGCCGTCATCCCCGCTAGCGGTAGGCGCAAGCCGGAATGCAGGGCGCGAGCGGCCCTGCAACTGCGCGACCAGACCGCCAGAACTTTGCTTGTAAGCCACGCCCAGCTGGGTGTCAGGTGCGATTTTTGCTGCGATTCGCCCCGCGAGAACGCGGGCAATATCGGCATCATCGCTAGAGAGGCGCAATTCGCTCGCCCAGCTCAATCCGGCAGCGCGCGCGCCGTCACCCACAGTAAAGGCGAGTGCCAGATCGCGTGAGCCCGCCGCCATCGACCGCCCTTGCCGCTCGACCGCTCCGCGCAGTCGCGGTGCAACATTGGCATCGCGCAGCTGCCCCGTCAGATCATAGGCATAGGCGCGCTTGTAGCGGTCAAGAATGATAGTGTTGAGCGTTCGGCCACCTTGTGTGCCCTGCCCGCTGCCGCTCCCGCCATTGGTCAGCGCATCGCCCATCGCGGCCGAACCAATGGCCACCGTATCTGCAATTCTCAGCGTGTTGCCCGTGCCCGCCACACTGGTTGCGCCTGATGGTGCAAAGGCGGCTGCGAGGTCGAGAATGCCGACCCCGTGAATATCGTCCGTGCCCGCCGCGCCCACATCGCGCGCGCTATCGAGCAGAATTTCGACAATTTCATTGGCCGAAAGATTGGGAAATGCCTGGGCAAGCAAGGCCACCGCTCCGGCCACTTGCGGGGCGGAGAAACTGGTGCCGGAGAACAGCGTTACAAAGCGCTGTCCATCGCGTTCGGTGATGCGCAGCTCGCCATCGTCATAGACGCAACACACCCGTTCGCCGCGCGCCAGAAGATAGCTCGCTCCGTCAGTGCCTGCGCGGTTCGAGAAATCGGAAATCACGCCGTTTTCATCAACAGAGCCCACGATGATCACATTGCCATTGCCTGCGCGCAACAGGCTGGCGGCGAAGGGATCGGGCTGGTCGGGATCGATACCCGGCTCCGAACCATCCCCGCCATTGCCTGCCGAGACGACGATGACGACCCCTGCCGCTGCTGCGCGCCCAACGGCGTCACGCACAATGCGCGAGGCAGAACCACCGCCGAGGCTGATGTTGACGACTGTTGCGCCCGAACTGACCGCCAGATCGATGCCTGCTGCGATCGAGCGATCATCGAACAGGCAGTCAAAATCGCTGCTGTCGGGATCATCCGCGCCGCAAGAGCCAACATCATCGGCCCTGATCGCCAGAACCTGCGAATCAAACGCAATGCCCACGACCCCTGCATTATCGCGCGCTGCAGCTGCGATCAAAGCGACATTGGTTCCATGATCGTCCTCTCCGTCAACACCGCGATTGGCGACAATATCGGTCGAATCGGGATGCAAGCGACCGGCAAATTCCGGGCTGTCGGAATCAATGCCAGTGTCGATCACTGCGATGATCTCCCCCGCTCCGGTTGTCCCTTCAGTCCATGGGGTAACAGCTCCGTGGAAGTCGGGGCCATCAGAGCGGCGGAACTCGGCTGTGTTGAAGCTGGAGGGAGTTGGTGTTGGTGTCGGTGTGGGCGTAGGGGTCGGTGTAGGAGTGGGAGTTGGTGTCGGGGTAGGTGTTGGCGTAGGAGTGGGTGCAGGCGCGGGCCGGCTAATCACCGGCGTGCTCGAACTGCCTCCTCCGCATGCGGCAACCAACGCGCAGACAGAGGCTGCGGCCATAGCCCTCAAAGCGAATGATGCACGTTTGGGATGCGCAGGGGGCAGCGATGACATACGAAGTTCCTCGTCCAACTAAAATTGTTTTTCCGACCCCCGGCCCTTTGGGTCTTAAGTCCAATCGCGACAATCAGGCAAGCCTTTCGCCCCGAATGCGATTAAACTCTTGTTGCGCTGTCCCGATGCGGCACGCGCACTTGCCCGCCGCTTGCAAGGCGGCTAGCAGCACAAGCGAAATAGCCTGTGGCGGGCGAACCTAGAATGAACAGCCCTAGATAAGAGAATGGAAAAGCACTTATGACGCTGGAACAGCAGATCGAGACCGCGTGGGACAATCGCGCAGATGTCACCCCCGCCAGCACTGATGTGCGCGATGCGGTGGAAGAAGCGCTTGGGATGCTCGACAGCGGGGCGGCGCGTGTGGCCGAGCCAGCGGGAGACAGCTGGCAGGTAAATCAGTGGCTTAAGAAGGCTGTGCTGCTCTCCTTCCGTCTGTATGACAATGCAGTAATAGACGGCGGCTCTGCCGGTGCGCCCGCGTTTGACAAGGTGCCCAGCAAATTCGCCGGATGGGGCGAAAACCGCTTTGCAGATGCAGGTTTCCGGGTTGTGCCCGGCGCAATCGTGCGGCGCGGCAGCCATATCGGCAAGGGCGCGGTGCTGATGCCCAGCTTCGTCAATATCGGGGCTTTTGTGGACGAGGGAACGATGGTCGACACCTGGGCGACGGTTGGCTCGTGCGCGCAGATCGGCAAGAATGTCCATATCTCCGGCGGTGCAGGAATTGGCGGCGTTCTCGAACCGCTTCAGGCCGGGCCTGTCATCATTGGCGATGGCGCCTTTATCGGCGCGCGAAGCGAGGTTGCAGAAGGCGTGCGCGTGGGCGAAGGGGCTGTGCTTTCGATGGGCGTTTATCTGGGCGCTTCGACCAAGATCATCGACCGCGCCACCGGCGAAATTCATATGGGCGAAGTACCGCCCTATGCGGTGGTCGTGCCCGGCGCACTGCCCGGCAAAGCGCTGAGCGATGGCACGGCTGGCCCCTCGCTTTATTGCGCGGTTATTGTGAAGACGGTGGACGCGCAGACCCGCTCAAAAACCGGCATTAACGAGCTTTTGCGCGACTAAACCGCGATTTTTTGACACTAAAACGCGGTAATTTGACACTAAACTGCGCCTTTTTGGCATGAATTGGCCTCTTTTCTGACCCTTTTGGACAGAATATCGCTACGATTTGGACATTAGGAGAATGAAATGACCGACCCGCAAGAAGAAATTCATATCGAGGATGATGATGCCCGCGCAGCCCAACCAACTGGCCATATGCGTTACGTTTTGGGTATCGGCTTGTTTCTGGCCATTGTCGCCATGTCGCTGGTCTGGATTATCCCGGCGCTGAGCTAACTGGCGCACGGCACAAAGTGTGCCTCCAAAGCAGCATTGTAACTATTCGCGCCTCTTTCCCGAATACTGGGTGACACCAAGTTCAACGTGGAGAGAAAGAAATGAAACTGACCAACAATGTTGCCGCCATCCGAATTAACGACTGTGCTGCCCGCGCTGGTCACACCGCGCCCAATTCGGCCTATGTCTTGCTGACCAGCCTGCTGCTTGCGACGAGTTCGATGTCGCTCGCATGGATCGTGCCGAGCCTGCTTGGCTGATCAATCGCCGCTCGCTTCGCCGTCAGCTTCGGGGATCAGCGTCTCAATCGGCGCTGCCCCGCGCTGGCTGGCGGCATAACGCTCTGCCCCGCGAAACGCGCGCAAGGCATTGTGGTAGGAAATCATCTCAAGCTCGGCCTGAGAATATCCGCGCCGCGCAAGCTCCGCGAACAGAGCCGGATATCCGGTCACGTCTTCCATCCCGACAGGGCCTGTTGGCATCCCGTCATAATCCCCGCCAATCCCGATATATTCGACGCCCGCAACGGCTTTGATATGATCAATATGATCGGCCATGTCCGAGATTGTCGCGGTCGGATCAGGATTGGCTGCATCCCAGCTATCCAGCCCCGCCTTCACCAGATCAGGCTGCCCCTGATGCAAAGCTTTCAAGCGCGCATCCTCGGCCTGACGCTGTGAATACCACTGGCGCATATCCTCGCTCAAATATCCCGGCAGTCCCACTACCATCACAACCCCGCCATTTGCAGGCAAGCGCTGCAAGACGCTATCAGGCACATTGCGGGCATGGCCATTGATCGCGCGCGCGCCCGAATGGCTGAAAATCACCGGAGCCTTCGCAATGTCGAGCGTGTCATGCATCACTTTCTCGCTAACGTGAGAAAGATCGACCTGCATGCCCAGCCGGTTCATTTCGCGGATAACATCGCGGCCAAAATCGGTAAGGCCATTGTGCTTAGGCGTGTCCGTGGCGCTATCGGCCCAAGGCACATTCTTCGAATGTGTAATCGTCATATAGCGCGCGCCCAGATCATACATCTGGCGCAACACGCCGAGGCTGGAGCCAATCGAGTGGCCGCCTTCCATCCCGATGACAGAGGCAATTTTGCCATCGCGCACCGCGCTTTCGACCTGATCCGCGGTAAGCGCGAGCTGCAAATCATCGGGATATTGCGCGATTAGCCGCTTGGTGACGTCAATCTGCTCCATCGTCATCACAACCGCTTCAGGCTCGGTAATCGAGGTGGGAACCCAGACCGACCAATATTGCGCGCCGACCTTGCCCTTCTTCAGCCGCGTCAAATCGGTGTGCATGGTGCGGCCCGCCGGATGGGTTTCGCCGCTATCTGTCGTGTCGTTAAAGTCGATCTTGCTGAGCTGATTATCGAAGCGTAGCCGCAGCTGGATCGGGACATCATTATGCCCGTCAAACACGGGCGCTGCTTCCAGAGCTGCCATGGCGGTTTGCATCGCTGCGACATCGCCTGCTCCCTCTGCAATATCAGCCGCAGAATTCTCTTGCGCGGAAAGCGGCGCGGCCAGCAAAGCGGCAGTCGATACGAGGAGAGCGGCATATTTCATCGGTGTGAGGCTCCGGCCTGTTGTTCAAATCTGCTCGCAAGTGTAGCGCTTGCGCTCAAGAAAACCAGCGGGAGAGTGATAAGCATGGCGGGGCAATCGGGGTTCAGACACTGGCTGCGCATCGCACTGCGCGTGCTGCTGGCGATATTCTATGGCTATGCCGGATATGCCCATATCGCCAATCCCGCGCCCTTCCTCACCATCATGCCGGATTGGGTTCCTGCGCCTGAAGCTGTCGTTTATTGGACAGGCATTGCCGAGATTGCGGGCGCGATTGGCCTCCTCCAGCCATTCTCCGCGCAATTGCGCAAAGCCGCTGGCATAGGCCTTGCGCTTTATGCCCTGTGCGTGTGGCCAGCCAATATCCATCATATGATGATGGACATGGCGAGTTCGACCCCAAACCTTGGCTATCACATCCCGCGTATGATCGCGCAGCCCGTGCTGATCTGGCTCGCCCTGTGGGTGAGCGGCGCGATTGGTGCAAAGAAAGCGGACTAGAAACGACAATACCGGCTAGAAACGACAAGACCGGCAGCACGCAATGCGCACCGCCGGCCTTGGTATCACGTCAATGACAGTGATCAGGTGAGGTGCTTGGACACCGCAGCTGTCATCTTGAACATCGAGATCTGATCGTTGCCGATCACCGCGCCAAGCTTGGCATCGGGATTGATCTGACGCTTGTCATTCGCGTCTTGCAGATTGTGAGCCTTAATATACTCCCAAATCTTGGACGTTACCTGTGCGCGGGTCATAGGACCTGCCCCCACAACAGCTTCGAGAGCCGCCGAGAGTGTCACCGGTTTTTGCAGTGCGTTAGTTTTGCCAGCCATGGTTGGTTCCTTTCAATGAAATGGCTAGAAGATCACTCGAATTCGTCATCATCCCAGTCGTCTTCATCCTCCTGCGACGGGGTGTATTGGGCGACCAGCGTAGCGCTGGCGATGACATGCCCCTCCACTTCCGCGATCAGATCGGCCCGCGATGCGCCTGGCATCAGGGTCATCGGGAGATCGAGCGCGAAGATCTGGAATACGAATGTGTGGGTTTCGCCCACGGGAAGTTCCGGCAGCAGCCATTCCGAATTGCCGAGGCTGTTCTTGCCAGTGCGCGGCGGAGCCTCGCCCTCCAGCAATTTGCCCTTTTGTCCGGGCAGGCCCCAGACCAGCCAATGGCATTTGGCGCTATCGCCTTCACCGGTGGCATCTTCGACAATGATAGCCAATTCTTGGGTGCCGGGCGGGGGCGCAGTCCATTCCAGCGGCGGTGCGACAGCGTCTTCCTCGTCAGCGGTGAAGCACGGATCGAGCTCCTCGCCAGCATCAAACGCCGGACTGGTCAGCGCAAAACCGCCCTTGCCCAGCCCGCGCGCATCGCCAAGGCTATTGATCGCAAGGCCCGCATGACGGGCCGCGGCGGGCAAAACGGAATGGAGCCAGTCGGGGCTACTCATAGAATCTACTTCGGTCTTTCTTGCATTTGGTGAAACAATCCTAGGTCTTTCAGTGGGGGCTTTCGAGGTCTGCACAGGGCGTTTAGGGCAGTTTTCCCCGTAAACTCTGGCTAAATCTGCTCGATTTTCGCTCAGATCGCGCTTTCCCCGCCCGAAATCAGGCTTTGCTCATTGACCGTTCAGCCGTGCCCATGACAAAACGCATGGCAGTATTCGGGACCGCACAGCCCCATTTCGGAGAGATTTTCATGGCCATCGCTCGCACAGCTCTAACCGCAACGCTTGCTCTCACCCTTGCCGCATGTGGTGGCGGAGGCGGAAACAGCAGCAACATTTCCTCTGGCGGAACTGGCAACGGCAGCAGTGGGGGAACCTCCACTGCCAGCACATGCAGCGTATCGGCTCGCCAGAGCTGGGCATTTGACGTGATCAACGAATGGTATCTCTTCCCCGATCTGATCCAGTCGGGCGTCAACCAGGCGAGCTACAGTAATGTGCAGGACTATATTGACGCGCTGGTCGCACCTGCGCGGGCAGAATCGAAAGATCGCTTCTTCACCTATATTACCTCCAAGAGCGAGGAAGAGGCGCTGATCGCAAGCGGATCGAGCGCGGGCTTCGGCATTCGCCTCGCTTATGACACGAGCGCCAATCGCGTCTTCATCCTTGAGGCTTTCGAAAGCGCGCCGGGCTTTGGCGCTGGGATGGATCGCGGGACAGAGCTGTTGGCGATCGGAACATCGGCATCCACTTTGCAGACCGTATCCTCGCTGATGGCATCGGGCGGCCCGCAAGCGGTCGTGAACGCGCTTGGCCCCTCTGATGCAGGCGTAACCCGTGTGCTGCGCTTCGAGACGGCAGATGGCAATACGGTTGAGCAAAGTATTGCCAAGGCGGACTTCCCGCTCGACCCGATCTCGGACCGCTATGGTGTGCAAATCCTCAATGATGGCGGCAAGCAGGTCGGCTATATCAATCTGCGCACGTTCATTGTGAGCGATGCGTCCAACCAGCTGCGCGAAGCCTTTGAGCAGTTCCAGGCCGCAGGCGTGACCGAGCTGATCCTCGATTTCCGTTACAACGGCGGCGGTCTTGTCAGCGTTGCAGAGGTCATGGGCGATCTGATGGGACGCGGCAATGTGGGACAGGTCTTCAGCCGCACCACGCTGCGTGCTTCCAAAGCCAGCAATAATGAGACCGCATTGTTCGGGAACGAGCCGTTCTCGATCCAGCCGACAAAAATCGCCTTTATCGGGCGCGGCGGCACGGCTTCTGCCAGCGAGCTGGTGGCCAATTCCATGATCCCTTATCTGGGGAATAACACGGCGCTGATCGGGGCGGAGACTTTTGGCAAGCCGGTTGGCCAGTTCGGCTTTGACCGTGACGAGTGCGATGACCGCTTGCGGGTTGTCGCCTTCCAGACCGAGAATGCCGACGGAAACGCCGAATATTTCTCCGGCCTGTCCAGCGCGTTCCCCACCACCTGCCGCGCGTCGGATGATCTGACCAAGTCTTTCGACGATCCGACCGAGGATTCGATTGCAAAAGCGCTCGACTTCCTCGCCGGACGGTCATGCGCTGCGACAATCAGCAGCGGCTCCTTGCGCTCGACGCAAAGCGTGCGCCCCGCGCGCGAGATTTTGCAGCCTGAACGGCCCAGCGCCGTGCAGCATGAGATCCCCGGCCTCTATTAAAGCCAGTTAGCGCGCCAAATTTTGTCGAGAGTTCACCGCGCGGGAAATGCGGCGCAACCTACTACGTGGCTTATTGTGCGGCTTCCAGTCTGGTGCCGTCGGGATCATCATTGTGCTGATGAAAGCGGTCAATCGCATGGCTGATCACTTGATCGGACGGGGCCGGTTTGGAAACCAGCTGCGTTTGCATTTCCTGTATCCGCGCGCGGTGAATTTCGCGGTCGCCCGAATGGAAAATGAAAGGAATGCCGCGCTTGGCCAGTTCGGCTGCAATCGGGAAGCTGTTGGTGCCCCCGCCCAGCGATATGTCGAGGATCGCCATTTCGATCCTCTCAGCCTTTTGCTCCAGCTTTTGCAGCGCCGCCTCTAGCCCCATTGCAGAGACCGTCTCGCAGCCGCGGTCATGCGCAGCCAGCTCCAGATCCATGAGGATCAGTGGTTCGTCTTCAACGAGAAAGATACAATAGCGGCTTTTCATCGCATTTCCTGTAGCGGCACATGGATAACGGCCGAAAAGCCGGTTTGGTTCCACTGACGCTCGATTCTTCCTTTCACCGTCTGCAAAATGCGATCGACAATCGCGGTGCCATGACCCGGTGTGATGGTGGATGCATCCACCACAGGCCCGCCGCTCTCGCTCCAGCGGATGACCAGATTTTCGCCCGAGCGGGCATCGCCCCAATCGACTTCGACCACGCCCTCGTCCTGCGTCCAAGCGCCATATTTCGAAGCATTTGCAGCCAGTTCATGCAGCACCAGACTGACCAGCGAGATAACGCCAAAGGGCATGCGCGCACCATTGCCGCGAAAGATCAAACGCTCGCCAGTGCCGTCATAAGGCTCCAGCACCGCGCGGATTGCCTCCCCCAGATTGACCGCACCGCGCGACACGTCATCAAGCGTGGTCTCATAGGCGCGGCCCAAGGCCTGAATGCGTTCATTGATCTCGCCTGCTTCCTTGCGGATATCGTGCACCCGCCCGGTCATATTGACGATGCCTGACAAGACCGCGAACAGGTTCTTCATCCGATGCGCCAATTCCTGACCCATCGCTTGCGCCTTGCGTTCCTGCGCTTCGGCATCGTTCAGGTCGGAAACGTCCCACTGGCTGCCGAAATAATATTTGAGCTTGCCGTCCTCGTCATAGATCGGGCCCAGATGGAGCGCGTTCCAAAAGGTTGAACGATCCTTGCGATAATTCAGCAATTCGACGACGACGACTTCTTCCTTGGCCAAAGCCTGACGGATAGTTTCAACCGTTTCGAGATCGGTCGCGTCGCCTTGCAGGAAACGGCAATTGCGCCCGACAATCTCTTCTTCGCTATAACCGGTGAGTTCCTGAAACGCGCGGTTCGCATAGATAATCGGCGCATCTTTGGCATGTGGATCGCACAGGCACACGGCCATGCGTGTTTGCGCCATCGCCTGCTCGAACAAGAGATCGTCCATACCGATCGAGCGCGCTGCCTGCTGGCCCTTGCGGTAAGGATCAGGCGCGTCGCTAAAGCGGAGCATTGCCTGCCGCGTAGAGCGGGGCGAAGGAGAAGATTTCTCGCTCAAATCATCCTGGCTTTCCATGCGCACCTTCCCTTAAGCTACGCATTGTTATCTTTGCCTATCCAATGCCCGGCGCAGCAATGCGTTCCAACTTTGGTGGCCTTTGGGAGCTTGGCTTGGAGGTTCGCACCGCACATTGTATGGCCACGGGAATGACCCAAGATGCTCCCACCAATCGCTTCACCAGTTTTGCCGAATTCTGGCCGTTCTATTTGCAAGAGCATTCCAAACGAGCGACCCGCGCGCTGCATTATGTCGGAACCAGTTTGGTGGCGGCCATTGCGCTTTATGCTTTGCTAACCGGCGCGTGGCTGTGGCTGGCGGCTTTGCCGGTGGCGGGTTATTTCTTCGCCTGGCTTGCGCATTTCACGGTCGAGAAGAACCGTCCGGCGACCTTCACCTATCCGCTGTGGTCATTGATCGCGGATTTCAAGATGTGGGCTATGTGGCTGACCGGCAGGCTGGGGCCAGAGCTGAAGCGCGCTGGCGTGGCCTGCTAAAGCCCAGCCGACCTAGAGCCCTTCAGGCACAGTTTCAAAGCCGGGCAAATCGCCCATCTCGACCCAGTCCTGCGCGCTTTTGGTGTAGCAATGGAACTGCGGCTTGAGCCATGAGGTGTCATCGAAAGTGCCGGCCTTGATGAACAAGGGCGCGCCTTCCGGCTCCAGCCGGGTAAAGACGGGCGAGCCGCAATTGGGGCAGAACTGGCGATAGACTGTCGCGCCGCTATCGCCCGTGTCATTGTAGGTCTTGACCTTGCCCTTGATGGTCACCGCTTCTTCTGGAACGCCGACAATGATCGAGAGCGCGCTGCCCGCTTGCCGCTGGCAATTCTTGCAATGGCAGGTCACGCATATTTGCGGCTCTGCATTCATTTCATAGCTGACCTGTCCGCACAGGCACTGTCCGGTTTG
>CAZJAG010000028.1:21818-24437 GCA_964543735.1 uncultured Porphyrobacter sp.
GCCCGGTTTGATGTCCAGTTTGACCCATCTTTGCTCTCCCGCCTTCGCTTTAATCCTCCAAAGGATCGTCGGATTTGAACAGAAAGGCAAGGAAGCCGAGCGCAAAGATCAGATCGCCCAGCAAGATGAGCGAGGCGAGACCTGCGTTAATCGACAGCATCGGGTCGCTGGCATCACTGTCCATCGTCATCCCTAACAGGCGCGGTGCGAGCAGGCCTACAACAGCCAACTTGCCAATCACTCCGCCCCACAAGGTCGGGCCGAACCGAACAGGATCGCGCGCAACAAGCCAATAAACAATCCCGAAGGAGAAGACGAGCACGCCTATAATGCGCACATCAACGCTGGCTCCGGGCACGATCATTGTTGCCATGCCTATGATCAAATTGAAAACAGCGGCTGCGTAGAAAAACCGGACCCAGCCTTTACTAACTTGCGACTGCATTACTTATCGCTCCTGTCCCGTCACCGGATTGCTGTCGCTATAGCCGCATCCGGTCAGCAATGCATCGCCCAATGCGAACGTAACTGTGAAAGGATATTGCACGTCGCTCATCGTGTCAGAACATTCCCCCGGGGTGACCGCGATGTTCAGCTCTTCGCCAGCGAGCTGGCCTGCAATCCCCAGCCCGCCATTTCCTGCAAAGCGATTGATCCGTGCACTTGTGCCATCGGGGTTTTCAGGCGTTGTGTAGTTGAGCTGATCGCCCTCGACGCGGATATTCCAGAAAGGCTCATTGCCAAGCAAGATCAGCACCTCTTCCTCGGCAATGGCGTCAAACGCGCCGACCACTTCCTCTTCCTCGCCAGATTGGCAGGCCGCCAGAGCTGCGGCGAGGATTGCAGCAGCGATTGCGGCAGGGATTGCTGAAGGCGCGATGCGTTTGGCGCCCAAGGCAGAACCGGCTGCGCCCATTGCTATTTTGTCAGTATTCATCGAGCGCTCCTTATGGCCGCATATGGGCGTCATACAAAGGGATTACGATGGGAAATTGCGCTGGAACCATGCGAATTTTGATAGCAGCCGCAACGCTGGCACTTGCCGGATGCATTGGCACGCCCGGCCCTGTCGGAAACCCGTCTGTGCCCGAACCCGCCCAAGCGGTCGAGCGCGAGCGTTATTTGGGCAAGTGGTTCGAATATGGCCGCTACGAAGCCCCGTTCCAAAAAGGGTGCGAAGGGGTGACCGCCGACTATTCCTTGCGCGAAGATGGCAAGATCCGCGTCGTCAACGCGTGCTATCAAGACGGGCTCGGCGGGAAATTCCGCCAGTCCACAGGCCGCGCAAAGATTGTCGAGGACAGCGATGGGGCAAAGCTGAAGGTCAGCTTCTTCGGGCCATTCTATGGTGATTACTGGGTGCTCGATCGCGGGCCGATCCTTGCCGATGGCCGCTATGCCTGGTCGATCGTGGGAGAGCCATCGGGGCGCTATTTGTGGATGCTGACCCGCTCTGCCAAACCCGATGCCGCCACCCGCCAATTGCTCGAAAGCCGCGTGCGCGCGCTGGGTTATGACTGGCAATTGGTGCGCCTCACCCAGCAACCCTAACAATTGTGCGTATCGATACCGGCTTGCAAAGCCCTGCAAATTCTGGTGAACCCGCCGCTAGTCAATCAAATTGGACAATAAGGGGCGCCCAGTTTGCTTTCGCTAATGTATGTCAGTCAGGGGCGCGAAGACCTGACGGCTGACCAGATTTCCGAGATTGCCAAAAAGTCTGCACGCAACAATGCAGAAGTCGATGTAACCGGCCTGCTCGCCTTCAATTCGCGCAGCTTCATGCAATTGCTCGAGGGGCGCGGCGAGGATGTGCTCGCAGTCATGCGCCGGATCGAGGCGGACGATCGCCACGAGGGCATCACCTTCATCCGGCAGGACGAGCGCGAGAGGCGCGAATGCCCCAATTGGTCGATGCACCAGCTGATCGCTCCGCTAAGCGGCGCACGCTCGGCCGAGATTTTCACCCGCTCGCTGCCACCTGAAATGGAGCTCGACACGCGCGTGCTGTTCACCAGCTTTGCCTCCTCGCTCAGCGCGGATGAGGCCGAAGCCTATGCCAAGCGCGAGGACAAGCTGCTGGACGCGCCGCCGCAAGCAAGCAATGATGTGGATGGCTGAGCGCCGCAGCCTTTAACGCAGCGCCTAGATCACTTTATCAGGGCGCGGATCGTGCTTGTGCTTGGACGCTTTGCCCAGCACGCGTTCGAGCCGCTGCGCCATCGTGTTTGCCGCCCGCCGCGCTGCTGTATCAACATCGCTGGCATGTTCGGTAACGCCGATGGGCTTATCCCCGCGTGGTCGCGCCTCGATCATGCAGGTCTTGTCATCATCGCCGCCCTTGCGCGCGTTTTCGTCAGAGACATGCACTTCCAGCCGCGTGAGCCGGTCTTCAAACCGCGCGAGCTTTTGGCGCACTGCCGCCTCGATCCGCTCTGCGACGTTTTCCGTGCCCATAACCGAGCTGTCGGAATTGAACTGGAACTGCATGGCCGAGGATGTGTGGGGGGTGTTGGGGGTATTGTCGGACATTGTGAGCAAACTCTCCTTTTTCGCGAAACTTTCAAGCGTCCCGTCTGTGTAGGAGATATGGGTATGGGGGGCACGAATTGCGAGGGG
>CAZJAG010000029.1:0-3352 GCA_964543735.1 uncultured Porphyrobacter sp.
GCTGCGGCCTCGGACAATTCTGCCCTCAACCGGAAAGCCGACGTGCTGGTGAGCATATTGGTTGAGCGCAGTCTGGATCAACTGCCACACCGGATCGATTGCGCGAGCATGGGTTGATAGGCCGGGCAATGGCACAGCGCGTTCCAGTAATTCCGCAGCCGAGACGGGCTGGGCCAGATAGGGGCTGTTGCTCAATCCCCAATGCAAATCGATCTGATGGGTAAATCCCGCGCCTGTCCTATGCTCCCAGACTTCTTGCAGCATCGAAGGCTTACCAGCCGGAACGTAACCTTGCGCTGTCAGGCACGCACGCATTGCGGAGCGATTTTCCCGGCTGATCAGCAGATCGGTGTCGCCACGCGGCCTGTGTGCAGGATTTGGATAGAGCGAATAGGCCAGCGCGCTACCCTTCATCACAGCACTGGAAATTCCGGCGGCGTGCGCGGCTTCGATCAAACCGGCGATAGATGTGTGGTGCGAATGTTCCCAAAGGGCTTGCATCCGCGCCTGGTCTTGGATGCGCTGCACTAGCTGATCGGGCCAGCAGATGAGCAGATGTGTGCATTCGGCCAATTGCCCGCACAGCCCGTCAAAAACGACCGTTTGCCACAGCCGTTCGGAATCAGCATCGCGCAGCGATTGCGGCCAAGCGGCACGCTCGCCAGCCAACGCAGCCAGCATCAAGCGTTCTATCGTCTCGGCTTTGGCCATGCTTCTCTTATCCTCCTTGACCAAGGGATGCACAAGGGCGTGCGCGGCCCTTTGAACAGGCTCAAACATAGGCAAGGTGCAGGACGGATTGGGATTGCCCGTGCGGTGATATTGACCGCCGCTTGGCAGGCTGCGATGCGAGGAGAAAGCTCGCTCAAAGCGAAAGAGGACGCGATGGCCAATCGGCGCAAAGGTATCATTCTGGCAGGCGGTTCGGGAACGCGGCTCTATCCGCTGACCAAAGGCGTCTCGAAACAGCTGATGCCGGTCTATGACAAGCCGATGATCTATTATCCGCTCAGCACGCTGATGCTGGCGGGAATTCAGGACATTTTGATCATCACGACGCCTGAGGACAGCGCCCAGTTCCAGCGCGTTTTGGGCGACGGATCAGGCTTTGGCGTGAATTTGAGCTATGCCGAGCAGCCCAGCCCCGATGGCCTTGCTCAGGCGTTTCACATTGGCGCGAGTTTCGTCAGCAGCAGGCCGAGCGCGCTGGTTCTGGGGGACAACATTTTCTACGGCCATGGCCTGCCCGAATTGCTGCAAAGCGCCAATGCGCGCGCGTCGGGCGCAAGCGTCTTTGCCTATCAGGTGAAAGACCCTGCCGCCTATGGTGTGGTGGAGTTTGATGGTGCGGGCAAGGCCGTCTCAATCGAGGAAAAGCCCGCCGAGCCGAAAAGCAATTTCGCCGTCACCGGCCTCTACTTCTATGACGAGACTGTGGTCGATCGAGCTCGCGATTTGCAGCCCTCGGCGCGCGGCGAGCTGGAGATTACCGACCTCAACCGACTCTATATGGATGACGGTGCGCTGTCGGTTGAGATCATGGGGCGCGGCTATGCATGGCTCGATACGGGCACGCATGGTTCGTTGCTCGATGCGGCGAGCTACGTGCGGATTACGGAGGAACGCCAGGGCCTCAAAATCGCTTGCCCTGAAGAGATCGCTTGGCGGCAGGGCTTTATCGATGATGGGCAATTGGCCGCAATTGCAGAGCCTTTGCGCAAATCGGGTTATGGTGAATATCTGCTCGGGCTGCTCGCATGAAGGTCATCGAATGCGATATTCCTGGACCGCAGATCATCGAGCCAGATGCGTTCGGGGATGAGCGCGGCTTCTTCATGGAAAGCTGGAACGAGGCAGTGTTTGCCGAAGCGGGTCTGGATCTTTCCTTCGTGCAAGACAATCACAGCCGCTCGCAAAAGGGTGTTCTGCGCGGAATGCATTTTCAAAACCCGCATCCGCAAGGGAAGTTGGTGCGCGTGGTAAGCGGCGCGGTGTTCGACGCAGTTGTCGATCTGCGTAGCGCCTCTCCCACTTTCGGGCAGTGGACGGGCGTGGAACTGAGCGCTGCGAACAAGCGCATGTTCTGGGTGCCAGAAGGGTTCGCGCATGGCTTCCTAACGCTCGAAGATGACACCGATTTTCTCTACAAATGCACATCACGCTATGCGCCCGAGCATGAGCATTCGCTGCTTTGGAATGATCCTGATGTCGGCATCGAATGGCCGCTTGACGGGATAGAGCCCATTCTTTCGGACAAGGACAAGAGCGGGTTGGCGCTGGCCGATGCGCCGCGATTTGCATGAAAGTCTTGGTGACGGGGACGACTGGGCAAGTGGGCAAGGCAGTGCTGGCCGCTGCTCCTGCTGATGCGCAGGTCATTGGGCTGACGCGGGCGCAGCTCGACCTAGCCAATGCAGATGGCATCGCTTCCATCGTTCAGCGTGAACAGCCCGATTGGGTGATCAATGCAGGTGCCTATACAGCTGTCGACAAGGCTGAGAGCGAGCCTGATTTGGCACTGGCTGTGAACGGCCGTGCGCCAGCCGCTTTTGCCAAGGCACTGGCTGAAAGTGGTGGGCGATTGCTCCAGATTTCGACCGATTTCGTTTTTGATGGCACCGCGAGCACTCCCTATGCACCCGATGCAGCGCGCAATCCTTTGTCAGTCTATGGAAGAACCAAAGCAGCGGGCGAGGATGGCGCAGGCGCAGATGCTGTTATTGTGCGCACCTCGTGGGTTTATGGCGAAGGCGGCGCCAATTTTGTTCGCACGATGCTACGTCTGATGCGCGAGCGTGAGGAGCTTAGTGTTGTCTGCGACCAGATCGGCAGGCCGACATGGGCGAGCGGCTTAGCGCAGGTCATCTGGGCGTTGATTGAGCGCGCAAAAGCCGGGATCTACCATCACAGTGATGCAGGCGAGACGAGCTGGCATGGCTTTGCAAAGGCGATTGGCGAAGAGGCGCTGGAACTGGGACTGATTGAGCAGATCCCCGCGATCAATCCCATCCCCACCAGCGATTATCCCACGCCTGCCAAGCGGCCCGCCTATAGCGTTCTGGATGACGCTTCGACACGCGCCGCTTTGGGCGATAGGGCGGAGCCGTGGCGGGCAAACCTGCGCAAAATGCTGATCGAGGAGACAGCTCTTGGCTAATATTCTGGTGACCGGCGGTGCTGGCTTTATCGGCGGCAATTTTGTGCATTATTGGGCTCAGCAACACCCTGATGATGCGCTGATTGTCCTGGATGCGCTCACTTATGCGGGCAATCGCAGCACAATCGCAGACGCTGCGCAGGCACAGCTTGTCGAAGGCGACATTCGCGACACTGATCTGGTCGAGAAGCTGCT
>CAZJAG010000029.1:3452-21015 GCA_964543735.1 uncultured Porphyrobacter sp.
AGGCACAGCTTGTCGAAGGCGACATTCGCGACACTGATCTGGTCGAGAAGCTGCTACGCGAGCATTCTATTTCGACCATCATTCACTTTGCAGCTGAAAGCCATGTTGACCGCTCTATTACAGGGCCAGACGCATTCATCGAGACCAATATTCTGGGCACGCATTCGCTCTTGAAAGCGGCGCGCGCTGTCTGGCTGGACGAGGGATCGGGCCAGCCGCACCGCTTTCATCATATCTCGACCGATGAAGTTTATGGCTCGCTCACGCCCGATGAACCGGCCTTTGCCGAAGATACGCAATATAGACCAAACTCTCCCTATTCCGCTTCGAAGGCATCGTCCGATCATCTTGTACGGGCATACCACCACACGTTCGATCTTCAGGTTACCACCAGCAATTGTTCAAACAATTACGGCCCCTATCAATATCCAGAAAAGCTGATCCCGCTGTTCCTGCTCAATGCGCTGTCGGGCAAGCCGCTGCCGATTTATGGCGATGGGATGAATGTGCGTGACTGGCTGCATGTTGAGGATCATTGCCGCGGGATCGAGGCGTGTCTTGATCGCGGAAAACCGGGCGAGACTTACAATATCGGCGGCGGGGCAGAGCTTCCCAATATGGCGGTCATTGATGCGATTTGTGCCGAAGTCGACAAAGCCTTTGCCCAGATTGACGGACTGGCCAAGCGCTATCCCGATGCGCCAGCTGCGAAAGGCGAACCCACTGCATCGCTCAAAACCTTTGTGGAGGATCGCAAGGGGCATGATAGGCGCTATGCGATTGACGAGACCAAGGCGAGAGCAGAGCTTGGCTATGGCGCGAAATGGGACTTTGCCGAGGGTCTGGGCCAGACCTTGCGTTGGTATCTTGCCAACGAGAGCTGGTGGCAGCCGCTTCTCAAGCGGTAGTGCCGCGCAGCCTGAATTGTAGCATCAGCCACATTAACAGCGATATGAGCCAATAGATGAAGAAGGCTGCTGCATAAGCATGGGCAATGGTGACAAGGTTCAATCCATCGCTTGCTTGCAATGCGATCACAGCGGTGAGGAATGCAGCCACTCGGGGCATGATAGTCCACAATCCCAAGCCGCGCGACATGTAGGTGAAAAGCAGCAATGCTCCGCCGATGCGCAAAGCTTCGCCGGCGAGGAACCAAGGGATCAATGAGGCGCCTGGTGCAAATTCATTTGAGAACAGCATGCGGACTATGGGCGGCCATAGCGCGCTAAGCGCGAAGGCCAATGCTGATCCAATTGCAGCTATCCCAATCGCGGCAAGTAACAGCCGCTTGGAACCCGTTGAAAATGCACTTTCGTGCGATTGATCCCAGCGTACAATCGTCATCCCTGCAACTGAATTGAAGACCGATCCTGCGACCAGGACCAGGAGTAATCCGGGTTGCAGCAATCCCACTGCGCTCGCGCCCAATTGCTCTAGCGCCTCGGCACGCAAATAGAGCGCGATCAGCGGCTCGAACAGAAAACCGATCGTTACAGGCACTGCGGTTAGAAGTACGGGGCGTAGAGCTGGCAGGGAAAGGAACGCTGCGGAGTTGACTAGCTGGGCGAGCTTGTTGCCCGCAAACCATGCCCCGGCGGCAAAGGCCATCATGGCAGGGAGCGCTGCGTAGGCGATTGGATCTTTGATCCCCCACCACAGCAGCAGCGCGCTAAAGCCCAGATTGGCGAGCGATCCGGCCAGCAATGCAATCGCCATGCGCCGCGCCATCGCGTGGCCCAGCATGACGCCGCTCAACAAGCGCCATCCGGTCGCCGATAAAACGCCAGCACTTACCGCTGCGACAACAGGCAAAGAGAATGTCTGGTCTGGCAAAAGAGCGTAGAATGCGATGCTCGCTGCCGGCAAAACCAGCACGAGCATTCCGCCAGTTATTGCAACGCAGGTGGAGACGATTTCCTGATCGCTGAAAAGCGGTCTTTTGCGTGCCAGCTCACGATTCATCGCATCGCCCGAACCGCCTCCGGCCACGATGGCTGCGGTCTCGATCAGATTGGTGATGAGCGCGACCAGCCCCAGACCCGCTGGGCCCAAGAACACCGCCAACAATTTGTTCCGCAGCATCATAATCACCAGTCGCACCAAGGTGGCAAAAGCGGTGATCGAGCCGCGCTTCATGAGCGGTGTTTGAGGCATTGCTTTAGGCAGTCTTACAGCGAATGAACGGCAATGTAAGCCCGCGAACTTGCGCTATCCGACAGCGCCTGCCGCTGTGTTGTTGACCCGCAGTGACCGGTTGAGATCCAATGCCACAACTGCGCTGTTGAGATTGGCAGCGAGGCTTCCTTGCGGCGCAAAATCGCCAGCTGCGGCATCGGTGAACAGCGAAAGCTCATCGCCCCCGCTGGTTCCATCCAGCCCTGCAATATTCTCGCCTGAATGCACATGGTTCCCCTTGATCGAGGGATCAGCATCCACCGCGCCTGCGAAGTCCAGTCGGATGCAGGTGTTGTTCGCAATCAAACAATAGCTGTCCATCTCAAAGCCTGAGATATCGGTTCTGATTAGCAACCCCTGATTGGCATTGGTGCAATGCGCGATCACTACGTGGCTATGCGCAGAACCGGTATTGCCCAGCTGGGATGTGACGATCTCGTGATCAAAATAGGGACTGGCCTGCGGATCGTTCCAGAAGGCATTGTTGAAGAAGAGGAAATCCCTCGCATCGGCAGTCGAGGCTATGAAGAGGTTCTGCGTTTGCAGATTGATCGCGATATTGTCGTAAGCGATGATATTCTCGCTCACCGATGCGATGCGTTGCTGGAACCAATCACCATGCCGGTCAAAAGCGGTGTAGATTTGCAGCACGGTGTCTTTGATGTCCGTGGCGGGAAAGCCTTGCGCCCGAAGGGTTGGCAAAGTCCCTGCTGATGCGCGCCATTTGTCGCTGTCGAGAATGGCAGTGACGCCTGTAAAGCCATTGAGCCAGTTGACCACATCTTGCATGGTGTAGCCATCACCAGACGTACCGGCATAATGCCCCACCGAATTGCCAACATTGAAACGGTGCTGCGCGCTGCCAAGAGTAAGCACATAATCTACCGAAGCCGGATCAACCGCACCTTCGCGGGCCAATGTGGCGACCGCTTCACCGCCCGAATAAGTGACGTTGAAAGCGGCCTGTTCATCGTTGAACGCCTGATCATTGTGATCGCTGACATAGGTTCCAACGATGCAGCGGCATTCAGGGAAGATGTCTTGTCCCAATCGCGTGAATGTCCCGCCGCGCACAAGGCTGGCTTCATAACAGACATTGGGAAGTTCGGATGCATTGAGCTCAAGACACCAGGGTTTTCCGCGCAATTGGAATGCAATCGGTCGGGGGCCTTTGCGCCAGGGATTGTCACGTCCCAAGGCCGAGCCATTGGTCATCGTGACACCGTCAAAGACATTGTCCTTGATCGCATGGTTCGAAATCTCGGAAAGATATTCGAAGTCGAATGTGATGTTCGAGCCCTTGAACCAAAGCCCGTCGATCCCTGCGACAATTCGCTGGTTGGTCGTGATTGTTGCATCAGTGGCGAGCCCGCTTTTGCGGAATGTGACCGGCACGCTCGCTTCGATCGTTACATAGCCATCGGGGGTGTAGAACGGATAGATATTCGTCCAGCTTGCAAGGGATGCGTCATCTTGTGTGATGGTCACGCGCGGGTTTGCGGCCGCTTGCGAGCGGATGAAGAGCATTGCATCGCGCATCGTGGGATAGCGTTGTCCAGTAATTGCAGGCTGCAAGGGGGCGATCTCCAACTCCAGGTCGTGCAGCACATCGGCTGCATGGAATCTATGCGGCCCTGTCACACGGCTTTGCATCGTAGTGTCTGAAGGCACGGCCTCGACATAGAGTTCCATCGCACCCGTTTTGCTCGCCGGTTTCTTGATTGTCGCCCACCATCCCAAATAGGAAACCGGGTTGCCATTTGCGTCGGGAAACTCGCGATAGCTTGGTTGGCTGACCTCTTGCGTGTTGCCCTCAAGATGGAAGGTGACGTGGGAAAGGCCCAGCCTCTCGCGCATGGAGGATTGGTTGTTGGCAGCAGCAGCGACTCCAACAATCAGCTCGTCTGTGAAGAACTGGTCTGGGGGAACGAGCAGGCGGCAGGCAGGCTTGGCCGTAGTGCGCACAGGGTCGCTTGGGACAAAGCTGAAACCGCTGCCAGCCGTTCCCGTCCATTCATCCGCTGGTTCTAATGGCAAGGCTGCAGTTGCGCTGCCGAAACTGAGCAGGCCATTACGGGATTCCGGCCCGAACCCAAAGCCCGCCATCAGGCCAGCCCGACAATGCCAGTTGCGCTTGTGCCGGTTGCCCGCACGGCGATGACTCTCACATCCAAAATGGCACCGGCCGGGACATTGCGGAACAAGGTATCTTGCTCCCCGCGAACCGAGCGAAGCATCACATCACCGCCTTCGCCGATGTAGAGAGCTTTTGTGACCTTGTTCAACTCGTTGCTGTCACTTGGAGTGACCGGAAATGCGTCTTGCGCTGGCGAGGTGAGGCCATCAGCCATATTCTCAAAATCATCGATTGGCATTGCGAATCTCCTATCGGAACAAAAAACGAACGTCGAGTAATCGTGTGGGTGGCGTGTAGGAAAGTTTTTTCTTGAAGATTGCACCTCTCGAGCCATTGCGAAGACGATGCCACACGGCCACAATACAACGCTTGAAGGGAGCAAGTTAGCCAGTGGCCAGTCAGGCTATTCCATTGGGCACAGCAAGGGCCGCGCGCAGGCCCGCCAATAGTGCTGATCTCTCCTATTTTCGCGAATTGCTCACCGGCATTTGGCCAATGGCTCCGCTGCTGATTTTGGCCATGTCTGTGCTGTTCCCGCCCGAAGTGCGGATCACTTTGTCAGGTCAGACATTTTACACATACCGGATTGCCTCATATGCGTTGCTGCCGTGGCTGATCATGCGCGTGGCGCGAGGTTATTATCGCTTCGCTTGGCCTGATCTTGCGGTCCTTATCGGTTGCGGCTGGATGGTCCTGTCCTTCTTGCAGCTTTATGGTTTCGCGCGCGGTTTCTTGCCCGGAGCCGCCTTGGCGCTGGATGGCCTTTTGCCTTACGCGATTGCCCGCGTTGCTATTCTTGACTTGCGCGATTTCCGCCGGTTTCTGGTCGTGTTCAGTCCGCTGCTGGCAATCGTCGCATTGACGGTAGCAGCCGAAGCTCTCTTGCAAAGACACTTTGTAAGAGAGCTCGCAGTGGTCATATTCTCTCCGATTAGTGCTGCAGAATTTGGCTGGGATGCAGCGCCGGAAGTTTTCAATGATGCGCGGTTCGGATTGCTCCGCGCGATGGGGCCGTTTTCTCACCCCATTCTCGCCGGATTGTTTTTGGCAACGCTCGTCTCGCTTTATTTCGGATCAAAGCTGAGATCCTGGCCATGGGTTCTTGGCGTCATATCTGGCGTTTTTGCAATCTTCACTTTCAGCTCAGCCGCGCTTCTTGGTCTTGCAATGGCAATTGTGCTGATTGGCCTTGATAAATTGCAGCGGAAGGTATCCTTCGTCACTTGGCGTTTGCAGCTGTTTGCGATTGCCATTGTCATGGCGCTCACCCAGCTCTTGTCGCAGAACGGACTGATTGCGATTGCCATCCGCTTCACACTCAATCCTTCAACCGGTTATTACCGATTGATGATCTGGGAACATGCCTCACAATCGGTCTGGCGTCACCCGCTCTATGGCATCGGCCTGGCAAGCTACGAGCGGCCCAGCTGGATGTCAGATTCTATCGATGCATTCTGGTTGGCGATTGCTGTGCGCAACGGTGCGATCTCGTCCTTTGCTCTACTGATCGGAGCATTGCTGATCCTATTTATGCTGGGGCGAGTGATTGGCCGCCAGAAGGGTCAAGACAATGAAACCTATGTCGGTATTGCAATCACTCTGGCGATCTTTGTGGTGATGGGTTTCACGGTCAGCTTTTTCGGCGCGATTTACACATGGTACTTCATTCTCATGGGACTTGCAGCGACACTGGCGATGAATGCGCTGCGCCCCGCCCTGCCAGCGCCAGACTTTTCCGCGCAGTTTAGGAGTAGGTGATGAGCCTCAATCGGCTGGGCTGGCTGCGCGCAATCCTCGTCGGCATCAGGCGGCGCATTTTCACATCACTGCTGGGAATGGATATTGACCCGACCGTCCAGATATCGCTGAGCGCCAAGCCGGATATGACCTTTCCCAAAGGCGTCCATGTCGGCGCGTATTCATTCCTTGCTTTCGGCTCGCGCATTTTGACGCATGACCGAACGCGCGGCCTTTATTTGCATACACGCATTGGCGAGAACTGCTTCATTGGTGGCGAGAGCCTGATCCTGCCCGGCGTCACGATTGGTGACAATTGTGTGATCGGCGCGGGCAGCGTGGTGACCAAGGACGTGCCGCCGCGCAGCGCCGTTGCTGGAAATCCGGCGAAGATTATTCGCTCTGATATCGAGGTTGGCCGCTATGGCCGGTTCGCTGATGCCGACAGCAAAGAGCGCGAATTGCGCAATGCAGATCCGGCTGCCGGTGCATTGAGTGACCGCAACCTTGGCAAAAGCTAGGGGCGGCAGCGGGCATGGCTGAAGCAAATCCGCTCGTCTCCATCATGCTTGTCAATTGGAACACGCGCGAGATGACGCTGGAATGTCTGCGCTCGATTTACCGCGAGACGCAGCTTCCCGCGTTTGAAGTGATTGTAGTCGACAATGGCTCAGAAGACGGTTCAGCCAAGGCAATCGCTCAGGAATTTCCGCAAGCGAACTTAATGGCCGAGCGCGAAAATCACGGTTTTGCAAAGGCCACCAATCTTTCGGTCAAACAGGCGAAGGGCGACTATATTCTTCTGCTCAACACCGATACACTTGTGCTCGAGCATGCAATCGACCGGCTGGTCAAATTTGCGCAAGATCGCCCCGAAGCGCAGATATGGGGCGGACGAACCTTGTTCCGTGACCGCACGCTCAATCCGACATCGGTGTGGGGAATGATCTCGCCTTGGAGCGTGACTTGCCGCACGTTTGGACTGTCGGCTGCGTTCAAAGGTTCGCAATGGCTCAACCCCGAATGTTATGGCGATTGGGATCGGCTGGAAGAGCGCGAGGTGGCGATTGTGCAGGGCGCCTTCTTCCTCACCACAAAGGCATTTTGGGACGAGCTGGGCGGATTTGATCCAGCTTTCTTCATGTATGGCGAAGAGGCTGACCTATGCGCCCGTGCGCACAAGCTTGGCGCGCGTCCACGGATGACGCCCGAGGCGCAGATTGTGCATTACGGCGGGCAAAGTACACAGGTTTACGCGCAGAAAATCATCTATGTTCTGGGCGGCAGGATCGGATTGGTGAACCGCCATTTTGTGCCGTTCTGGCGGCCATTTGGGCGTTTTATGATCGCGATGATGGCCCGCACGCGCAGCCTTGCCTTCCCTTTGCTGGCAGCGCTCAATGGTCGTTTTCAGGATCAGGCCGACCATTGGCGCGCGGCGTGGCAGAGACGGGGGGAGTGGCGACATGGCCCGCCCTCAAAACCCGGCGACTAATGCTTGCCCAGCGCGCTGCTTAGGCCGCTTGCAAACTGCTGGGTGATTGCTGCGCGCGTGAATTGCTTCGCATGATCGGATTGCTGCCAATTGGCGACGGCTTGCTTGAGTGCCATCTCCTCCTCACACAAATGTGCAATGGCGCTGGCAATTTCGTGTGGGTTTCTTGGGTCAATTGCAATCGCAAAGGTACACCCATCGAAATAGCCGTCAATCGCATTGCCCTTGGGGTAGATGACCGGGATTCCGGCAAAAAGCGCTTCTATGAATACGAGCCCGAAACTCTCCGCAAGCGATGGCAGGACAAAGCCGGTTGAGCGGTTCAGCTTTTCCTTGAGCTGCGCACCAGACAATTCTCCCGCCAATTGAACCAAGGGCGCACGCGCGATCAGCCGCTCGCACTCTTGCACCTGTTGCGCGGTGCCGCCTCCGATGATTTCAAGCGAAGGGATCGCCGGATTGTGGGCGCATTCACGCATCGCATCAGCCAGCCCCGAAAGGTTTTTGCTGCGGGCTCCTGCCAAATGAAAGACGCTAACCAGCCCATCGCCTTTCTCGCTTGAAGGAAGCGCTGCATCCAGCGCGGTGGCGCAAGGCAAAAGGCGGGTTTCGCCCTTGCGTTCGCCCAAACAGGATTGAAAAAAATCGAGCGCCCATGGGGTAAAGGGGAATGCGGTCGCGGCATCTTGCCAGACAGCTGAAAAGTGGCGCTTTAGATCGGGCCGTGCTGAAACAATCTTGCGGTCACTATTTCCCTGAATGCTGACAGCGAACGGAATGCCAAGCGCCTTCGCAGCCCGATGCGCGGCCAGCCCCTCGATACTGAGCTTGTGCCCGATGATCAGATCGGGCGCCCAACCTTTACAATGCTCTTGCACGATCCAGTCGGCCAGCCGGTCCAGCATCATCTTGTGCGCAATGCCTTTGGCCGGCGCTGCATATTGCACGGCTAGACCATAGTCGAATTCCTGAGCATTGCGCACAATGGAACCAGCTCCAATGCTGAGCGGCAGTAGCTCGGCCACGCGCGGCGTCACCCGATTGAGCGAGATCACCCGGTGATCAAACTGGTTTCTCGTCAGATCAATCAAGCGCTTGATTACGCGCGTTTTCGCGCCGTCAAACGGGTCGGGAAAATCGCCGGAGAGATGGAGGACTTTGGGCTTGGCCAAGCTGCTCATTCTTGCAGCATCAACGGCTTCTCTTCCTTGCGTTCCTCGATCTTTGCCTTGGCCGGAGCATGATAAGTGTAATAGCGATACTCATAACCATAGGTCTGACCGGCCTCGAGCGCCTTGAACTTGGTCAGAATGACCCCTGCCAGATTGGCTCCTACCGACCGCAAGCGGCGCACGGCCGCCTTGGCCTGCCCGCCATGCACACGGTTTGCCTCTGCAATGAACACAGTTGCATCGGCATAACTCGCGATCAGCGGCGCATCGGCAATGCCCATAACCGGCGAGGTGTCGATGATAATGCGCGAATAGCGGCTGCGATTGTTCTCGAGGAACTCGCGGAAGATATGCGAGGAAAGCAACTCAACCGGATTTGGCGGCGGCATGCTTATGCCCAGAACGTCAAGGTTTTCAGGAGTGCCAGGCAACAGCGCATCCTTCAGCGCAACATGGCCCAGCAGCACCTCAACCAGCCCTTTGCGTGGGCGATCACATTCGAGATGCTTGTGGATCGAAGGCCGGCGCAAATCAGCATCGATCAACAAGGTCCTGCGGCCAAGGCGCGCCAATTGCGTTGCCACCATAACAGCGCTTGTTGTCTTGCCTTCGGACGCTTGCGAACTGGTGAATTGCAAGACCTGGCTATCACGCGGGATCGCATAATCAATTGTTGAGCGTATGGAGGCATAGCTTTCGGTCAGCGCGCTGAACGGATTGGTCGTATCGTCTTCCAGATCTCGTGCTGCAACATGCGGCGTATGGCCTAGCAGCGGGATACCCAATTTGGCTTGCACATCAGCCAAAGTGCGCAGGCGGTCATCCAGAATTTCGCGGAGGACTGACAGGATGACAGCAATGCCGAGGCCCAATACCAGTGCAACCAGCATATTGCGGAACAGGCTGGGAGAGACGGGAACAACCGGCACCACTGCGGAATCGATCAAAGTGATCGACCCTTCTTGCACATTAGCAGCACTCGAGACTTCATTATATCGCGATAGCAAGGCGGCGAGCTGGTCACGCAGTGCCTCTGCATTGCGATTGAGCAAGCCAAAGCGCACCTGCCGGTCTTGTTCATCCAGCGATGCATTGGATACGCGGTCGAGCTCGGATTTGAGTGCTTGTTCCTGCCGTGATGCGACGCGGAACTTGTTGCGAATGCCGGTTTTGATATCGGCGCTGTTTGCATCGATCTGGCTTTTCAAAGTGCCCAGCCGCGCCGTCAACTCCACCACAGCTGGATAGCCATCGTCATAGCGTTCGCGCAGGTTTGCAAGCTCTGCGCTTGCCTTTGCTTGTTCGGCAATGAGCGACTGGATTGCCGTGCTTTGCTGCACTTCGGGCAATTGCGATGCCGGCGTTGATGCGACAGTTTCCCATCGTTGCTCTGCTTCGATCCGCTTGGCGCGCGCTTCATTGTAGGCGGCATTCACGCTGGAGAGCGCGGCATTTGTGATCGTCTGCCCGTTGGAATAGCTCTCCTCACCATCTTCGTCGATATAGCTGTTGGCGCTGACCAGCTGGTTTTCCTTGGCATAGGCGTTGGATGCCAATTCCGCCTTTTGCAGCTGCCCCCTGATCTCGGTGATCTGCTTTTCGAGATATTCGACCGCGTAAGTGTTCGCCTCGATGCTCTTGCGCGTATCTTCGGCAAGAAAGGCTTGCGCATAACCATTGGCAAGCTTTGCGGCCTCATGTCGGTCTTCAGAAGCATAGGTGATGGTCAAAATGCGGTTCGAGAAAGGGATGTCCACATCCACGCCCGAGCGCACTTTCTCAACTGCCATTTCGGCCTTCTGTTTGGCCCAAGCGGTGTTGCTGATGCCAGCGGGGCGGGCTGTTTCGACCTCGCTTCCCAGAAATGCCGAATCCTGCCTCAGATTGAGATTGTTGGTGACATTTTCGGCCATGTTGCGGCTCAACACCACCATCCCCAAAGTTTCGAGATAGGTCGTGTAATCATTGACATGCACACCGGGCGCGAGATCCTGCCCTTCCAAAATGCGATTGCCATCAGGATCCACGCGAACTGTCGCGCTGGCTTGATAAATCGGCACTTGCAGCATTGTGTAGACGAGACCCACCAACAAGGCCGCTGCCAATGCGCCAAAGATAATGAACTTTTGGCGGAACAATATACCGCGGATTGCCGCCATATCGATCAAGTTGGTGCCATATCCGGCCTGCTGAGGCTGGTCTGGCAACATATAGCGGTCAATCAGGTCGAACCTTTCTTCCCCCTGTCCATTTGGCCGCATTCCGTTTGGGCCCATTCCGTTTGAGCCATTCCCACCTGAATTGCCGATTATTGAACTCATCGCCAACCCCTATCGAAAGATGCTTGCAAAAACGCCGGCAGCCGGAAGTGCCCTGAGCACATCCTGCCATCCTTGCGCCAAACGCGATGTACCCACCACAACCCTATCGCCAGGCTGGATGATCGGATCGAGCATTGTCCCTTGGCGCAATTGCGCGAGGTCAAACTTGGCGATACCAATCTGCCCGTCAAACCTGCGAAAGACCGCCACTTCGCGAAGATTGGCGACCCGGTCGGTTCCCTCGGCCAAGGCAATAGCGGTCGAGAGCCTATCGCCCGGCTGGAATTGATAGACACCCGCTTTCTTCACGGCCCCTTCGACCGTGACACGGTGCGAGCCATAGTCAGCGATATTCACACTGACCTGCGGGCTTTTGAGCTGGGCTGCGCGCAGTCTTTCGGTCAGCACTCCGTCCAGCTCGCCCGCTGTCATTCCCGCCGCTTTGACATTTCCAGCAAGAGGAAGCGAGACGAAACCGTCCGCGCCGATCACCAGTCTGTCCGCCGACAGCTCAGGCTCACGAAAAACACTTACTGACAGAACATCGCCTGCGCGCATCGCATAGGTATCAGGCAAGGTGGCGGTGTATTGCGCTTGCCCCAACGCGTTTATCGGCGCAGCAATTGCATTTCCCGGAGCAATCGGCGGCGTGTTGCTGCACGCGGATGACATAAGCGCAAAAGCGATGCACATCGCCGTCGATAAAGGAGCAGGCTTGCGTTTTTGCGACACGACCGTTGACCCTTCTCAAAGATGCGCATTGAGGCATAGGATAGGGGAGATTTCCCGGGCAATGACTTCGCTCGCGGGTTCCACAGCTATGCGACGAATGGCGAGTAAAATGTGCAAAACGCAACTGACTTGCCTCGAATTCAAGCTCGTGAGCGTATTTAGTCCTCAAGTTGAGCAAGAAATGGCAAAGGTAAACCGAATAAAGTGACATTCGAGCCAAGTATCTTCAGTCTTACCGCAGCTGCCATCTATCTTGCAGCAAGCCTTGCTTGTTGTGTAGCGGCCGTCGCTGTGCAGCGCCAAGTCAATGCGCGCGCGCAGCTCTGGGGTTGGCTTGGTATTGCTGCGTTCTTTGCTCTGCTGATCGCCTCACGACTGTGGGGATGGGAAGAGCTGATCCGCGACACTCTGAAATCCGCATTTCTCGCAGGTGAAGCCTATGCAAGCCGCAGGCAGCTGCAATTGCCCTTGGCACTGGTAGTCTTGGTTGCGGGGGCAGGATTGGCGCTCGTCTTTTTGCAGCAATTCCGCCGCGCCCAAGGAGCCACTTCGCGCTATCTGGGCTTTGCTTCGGGGGCGACCATAGGAATGGCAGGTCTCATTGCCCTCCGCATTATCTCGTTCCATGCCACTGACCGTATTCTCTACGGACTAAAGCTGCATTGGGTGTTTGATATCGGATTTACGCTAGCGGTGCTTGGTGCTGCGATTTTGACCATAAGAGCACAGCGCCAGCGCAGCGTCTAGAGCTTGTGAGCGGTCGCGAGAAGCCGAGCGATTTTCTCCGCTGCGTCACCTTCGCCGAAGGGATTTTGCGCCTCTGACATGGCAGCATAAGCGGCTGGGTCATCGAGCAGATCGCTCGCATTGCTCACAATCGCACTCGCATCCGCGCCCACAAGGCGCGCCGTGCCTGCGGCAATCGCTTCAGGCCGCTCGGTTGTATCGCGCATGACCAGCACAGGCTTGCCAAGGCTGGGCGCTTCTTCCTGAATGCCGCCGCTATCGGTCAGGATCAGCTCGGCCATTTCCATCATCGCGACAAAGTGCGGATAGTCGAGCGGCTCGATCAGAGCGATATTGTCTTTGCCGCCCAAGGCTGGCGTCATGACGTCGAGCACGTTGGGATTGGGGTGGACGGGATAGATGATCGCTGCATCTTCGCGCTCGGCTAGCTTCGCCAGACCCGCAGCAATTTGCTGCATCCCTTCGCCAAAATTCTCGCGGCGATGGGCAGTAACCGCGATAATGCGTTTGCCAGCAAAGCGCTCTTTCAATGGCGCAAGATCACTCGCGAGCGCTGGATCAGCCTCAATCTTTGCGCGGGTCGCGAAGAGCGCATCGATGACGGTGTTGCCGGTTACGTGGATATTGGATGACGGAACATTTTCAGCCAGCAAAGCATCGGCTGCACCTTGCGTCGGAGCGAAATGCAGATCGGCAATCGTGCCGGTCACCTTGCGGTTCACTTCTTCAGGCCATGGCGAATATATGTTTCCGCTGCGCAGACCGGCCTCGACATGGCCGACAGGTATCTTGCGGAAATAGCAGGCGAGTGTGACCATCATCGTGGTCAGCGTATCGCCATGCACCAAAACACGGTCGGGCTTTTCCTCGTCGAGCGCCGCGCCAAAGCGTGTGATAATCCGTGCAGAAAGATCATCGAGACTTTGTCCATGCTGCATCAGATCGAGGTCGATATCGGGAGTGATCCCCGCAATCTCCATCACCTGATCGAGCATCTCGCGATGCTGCGCGGTGACGGCAACGCGCGCGTCAAAGCCGCCATGTGCACGCAGCGCATCGACTACGGGAAACATCTTGATCGCTTCGGGCCGCGTGCCGAAGGAGACCAAAATTCGCGGAGCCGTCATTTTTTCAGCATGCCTCTTGTGTCGTAGACCATCTTGCCTTGCAGTGCCTCAAGTGTGAGCGATTTGAAGGCATCATGATCGACCAGAACCGCCACAATTTCGGACTGTTCCAGCGCTGCGTCAAGCGATACCAGCTTTGCACCGCGCTCGGCCAGCGCGCCGGGCAGCGCATCAGTGAAAGGCTCGACACACAGGATACGCTCGCCAAACTCGCTGGCGAGAACTTCTGCAATCTCCAGCGAAGGGCTTTCGCGGAAATCATCGATATTGGGTTTGAAAGCAAGGCCAAGCATGGCGACTTTCGCATCAGGCGCGGCCTCAAGCATAGTGCGGATGCGCGATGCGGTGTGCACCGCTTTGTGATCGTTGATCTTGCGTGCTGTGCGCACAAGGCGGGCTTGTTCAGGCGCGCTCGAGACGAGGAACCACGGGTCAACCGCAATGCAATGTCCACCAACACCGGGGCCGGGCTGAAGGATGTTCACACGCGGGTGGCGATTGGCGAGGCGGATGATATCCCACACGTCAATCTCGACCTTGTCCGCCACCATCGAAAGCTCGTTGGCGAAGGCAATGTTGACATCGCGAAAGCTGTTCTCGGTCAGCTTGACCATCTCTGCCGCGCGCGAATTGGTCATCAGGCATTCGCCCTTCACAAAGCTGCGGTAAAGGGTCGCCGCCTTGGTCGCGCAAGCCTCTGTGACGCCGCCGATGACGCGGTCGTTGGAGACAAGCTCTTCCACGATTTTGCCGGGCAGAACGCGCTCGGGGCAATAGGCGAGCGCAATGTCTGCCTCGCGTGTGTCGCCGAATTTGGGAATGTCGAGATCGGGGCGCAGCAGGTCAAAAATCTCGCCGACTTTCTCGGTGGTTCCGATGGGTGAGGTGCTCTCTACGATGACGCAAGCGCCCTTGGTCAGCTTGGGTGCAATCGCGCGGGCTGCGGCTTCAACATACTCGATGTTTGGCTGGTAATCGTCTCCAAGCGGGGTGGGCACAGCGATCATGTAGAAATGCGCGCGGGGCATATCGACACTGGCGCGCAGGCGGCCTGTTTCAACGGCCTCATGCACCAGTCGGTCAAGGTCGCGTTCCTCGATATGGACACCGCCCGAATTAACCGTTTCGACGACCTCAGGGGTCACATCGACGCCGCAAACCTGCCAGCCGAAACCTGCCAGAACAGCGGCAGTGGGAAGGCCGATATAGCCCAGTCCTACAACCACAATCTGGTGGTCGACCGAGGGCTGTCCCTCTGCCCCTTCGAGCGGGAGCGAAGCGGGCTGCGCTGCCTCCAAAGCGGCGGCAGTACGAGCGGGTTTGTTGGTATGCGCGTTCATGCGACGAGAATTCCCCTTGGATTGAAGGAAAGCTCATCGCTGATTTTCGTTAATTTCCCGTTAGCTTTAAGACATTTGCTCAGGAGAAAAATTGTAAAGGGCCATCAATTTTCAAGCGCCTGCTTGTAGGCTTCCAGCAAGGGGTCGATCTGGTGCGACCAGGCCAATTCCTCGACCATCCTTTTGCGCCCAAATTGCGCCATTTTTGCACGTTTTTGCGGATTTTCGAGCAATTTTGCGATGTTTTCGGCAAAATCTGCTGCATTATTGTCCTCCGCATAGACCGATGCCTCGCGTGCCGAGAACTCGCCTTCGGTCAGCCTAAACTGCACGCTCGGCTTTCCCAGAGCCATATATTCCATGATCTTGTTCATGGTCGATTTGTCATTCATCGCATTGACGCGGTCCGGCCCCACTCCAATGTCCATTGTCGACAAGACCTCGATCAATTTCTCGCCATAGGCCCAGCCGGTAAAGGTGATGTAATCGGCCAATCCTCGCCGCTTGCTCATCGCGACAAGATCATCGAAGCTCGAGCCGCCCCCGACAAGGCAGAACTGGATATCCTCGCGGGCCATTTTGTTGATGAGATGATCGACCGCATCGATCAGCAGATCAATCCCTTCCTGCTCCCCCATCACGCCGACATAGCCGACCAGATATGTGCGGCCATTGCGCCAAGTGTCCACTGGCTCGACCGGCTGGAGCCGCGCAAGATCGGGGCCGGAGCGGACAATATGCACGCGGTCCTCGGGCATTCCTCCGCGCTCGATCGCGATTTGCTTGAAGCTGTTATTGGTCGCAATCGAACTGTCAGCAACGGAAAAAGTCCATCGCTCGACCAAACGCAAGAGCTTCCAGAAAAACCCGCGCTTGCCGAATTTCACCTCGTAAAGCTCGGGGTTTATGTCGTGATGATCGAAGATATAGCGCACGCCGAAGAGCTTGAAAGGCAAAGCGACCAGAAAGATCAGATCGGGCGGGTTGCACCCTTGGATGACGTGGAAACGGCGCTTGAAGAATATCCGCCATGCCAAGAGCGTTTCCCAAAACAAGGCGCTGAGATATTCGATCAGAAATCCAATCGCACCATCAGCTTCCAGCGGCAGCGGGTGGCGATAAATCTCAACACCTTCAATCGCTTCATAGCTTTTTTCAAAGCCCTTACCCTTGGGGCAGATCACGCTGACCTGCGCGCCAGCGGCTTTCAAAGTGCGCGCTTCCTGCCAAACGCGCCGGTCGAGCGGGAGCGGCAGGTTCTCGACAATGATCAGAACCGATTTGCCCGCCAATGGCGCGCCTTCGATTGTGTCGGGAATACCTTCTTGGGGGAGCGGGGCTGGGGAATCTGCCATAGCAATGAGATAGTGTTACCAGCTTGCCTTGGCATGACAATGCAGGACAGCGGGTTTTCCGGCGCGCACTTTGCCCCGCCCAAATTTGCGAGCTTGCGCAGCGCCGCCAAGCGGGGCATTCGGTTCGGCAAGAATTACGGGAAAGGGAACAAATGTCAGATCACCAAGGGCCGCTTTCAGGATTGCGCGTCATCGAGTTTGCAGGGATTGGCCCGGGCCCGCATGTCGCGATGCTGCTCGCCGATCTGGGCGCAGAGGTCGTGCGGATTTCGCGTCCGGGCACGCCTGTCTCCAACACCGTTGTTGAGCGGGCGCGCCACCGCGTTGAAGTGGATGTGAAGAGCGAGGAGGGCAAGGCTTTCTGCCTCAAAGCGGCTGCCAATGCTGATGTTCTGATCGAAGGGTTCCGCCCCGGCGTGATGGAGCGGCTGGGTCTGGGGCCGGACGAGCTGCTCGCTGCGAACGAGCGGCTGGTCTATGCGCGGATGACCGGTTGGGGACAGGATGGCCCGCTTGCTCAAGCTGCAGGGCATGACATCAATTACATCGCGATCACCGGCGCGCTGTCAGCCGTCGGGCGCACGGGTGAAACCGCAACCCCACCGCAAAACCTTGTCGGCGATTTTGGCGGCGGCTCTATGTATTGTGCGTTCGGGATCATGGCTGCGCTCTTTGAACGGGAGCGCTCGGGCAAGGGGCAGGTGGTGGACGCGGCCATTGTCGATGGCGCGACCAGTTTGATGAGCTTCTTCTTCGGTGTGCGCAAAGTGCCCTATCTCACCACGGATCGCGGTGTGGGCATGTTGTCAGGCGGTGCGCATTTCTATCGCTGCTATGAATGCAGCGACGGGCGCGAGATCTCGCTCGGCTCGATTGAACCGCAATTCTACGGTGAGCTGATGGAAAAGTCCGGCATGGCCAGCGATCTTGGTGCAGGCCAGATGGACCCGGCAAACTGGACCGATTACGCTGACAAGCTTGCAGCGCTTTTCAAGACCAAGCCCGCTTCCCATTGGGTCGATCTGATGGAAGGCACGGACATCTGCTTTGCGCCGGTTCTCTCGGTCGAGGAAGCGCGCGATCACCCGCATATGAAAGCACGCGATGCTTACGTCGAGCATGATGGCGAATGGCACACCGCACCCGCGCCGCGATTTGGCCGGACACCGGGAGCGGTGCGATCATCCGATGATGATGGCGCAAGTGTGGTCGAGAGCTGGGCGTC
>CAZJAG010000029.1:21115-24215 GCA_964543735.1 uncultured Porphyrobacter sp.
CCTTTCCATCCTTGACCTTCACCCCTGCTTGCGCGCAGATAGGTTGCAATAAGGAACGAGAGGGAGAGTGGCCATGCGCAAGTCGGTGGCAAAATGGGCGCTAGTGGGCGCAGCATCGCTTGCATTGGCGGCGTGTGGCGACAGCGTTAGCGAAGAGCAGGCGGGCGATGGCGAGGGTGCGATTGAGCTCGCCGAGTTTCCTGATCGACCCTATTGGGGAGACACCCATCTCCACACAGATAATTCGGTCGATGCCTTTGGCTTTGGCGTTCGGCTGGGGCCGGAAGAGGCGCTGAAATTTGCGCGCGGCGAGGAAGTGACCGCGACCACTGGCGGCAAGGCGAAACTGGCTCGCCCGCTCGATTTTCTGGTGATTGCTGACCACTCTGACGGGCTGGGCGCAACGCGGCGTTTGTATGATGCGCCGCGCATGCTCATCCGCGATCCCACTTTGCGGCGCTGGCACGATATGATGCACGAAAGCCCCGAGCAATCACTGGCGGCAACCGGCGAGCTGATCAATGCAGCAGCTGAAGGCAATCTGCCTGAAGCGATGATGGATCAGGAGGCTAACGAGGAAAACACGCGCGATATTTGGCAAGCGCATCTCGAAACGGTTGACCGTTATAACGAGCCGGGTGTGTTCACCGCTTTTGGCGGGTTCGAATGGACGTTGATGCCCGATGGCAATAATCTGCACCGCGTGGTGATGTTCCGCGATGGTGCTGACAAGACCAATCAGGTGATCCCATATCCCGGCCTCAATACAGAGGTTGAAGGGCTGTGGGATTATATGGACGCCTATGCCGAAAAAACCGGCGGTGAGGCGCTCGCGATCCCGCACAATTCCAACCTCTCGAACGGGCTGATGTTCCAGCTGACCATGCCCGATGGCTCGCCGATGACGGCGGAATATGCTCGCAAAAGGGCGCGCAGCGAGCCTGTGGTCGAAGTTACCCAGATCAAGGGCGATAGCGAGACGCACCCACTGCTCTCCTTGAATGACGAACAGGCCGGATTTGGCGTGAAAGGGTGGGAGCTGGGCAATCTGCCGCTTACCGCCAAGACCACGCCCGATATGCTGTTCGGTAGCTATATCCGGCAGGCGTTGAAGCGCGGGATATCGCTTGAAGAGAAGATGGGCGTGAACCCCTATGCCTTTGGCCTGATCGGCTCGACCGATAGCCACACCTCGCTTGCGACAGGGGATGAGGACAATTTCTGGGGCAAGCACACTGGCAATGAATACACCAACAAAGACCGCGCTATGGCCGAGCAGAACCTCGGCACGCGTGAGGGGCGGATGGGCTGGCATTATCTCGCAGGCGGCTATGCTGCGGCATGGGCGCGCGGGAACACGCGGGCGGAAATCTTTGACGCGTTCAAACGGCGCGAGGTCTATGCCACTACTGGCTCGCGGATGACCGTGCGGGTCTTTGGCGGGTTCGATTTTGCGCAAGAAGATTTTGACGAGGATTGGGTGCGCATGGGCTATGAAAGCGGCGTGCCAATGGGCGGCGAGCTTACTGACGAGGGCAAATCGCCCCGGCTGATGATCATGGCCACCAAGGACCCTGATGGAGCCAATCTTGACCGTATTCAGGTGATCAAGGGCTGGGTCGCGGGCAATGGCGAATTGCGCGAGGAAGTCTACAATGTCGCGTGGAGCGATATGGAGGATAAGCGCGAGCGGGTACGCGGCAATGTTCCGCCCGTGGGCGACACGGTGAACCGCGAGGATGCGACCTATACCAATGATATCGGTGCGCCCGAGCTGCGCATAGTATGGCGCGATCCCTACTACCGAGAAGGTGAGCGAGCGTTCTATTATGTCCGTGTGCTTGAGATTCCAACGCCGCGCTGGACGCTGTTTGATGCGGTGCGTTTCGGAATAGAACTGTCCGATGAAGCGATGAAGGATGCAGTGGCGCAGGAGCGTGCCTATTCCTCACCTATCTGGCTCAACCCCAAGCCCGAACCGATCATGGAAGAGGGTAATGAGCAGGGAGCCGCTGCGGAAACCCAGTGACATTTCAGGACCGGTTGCGCGGCTGGTTGAAAGAGCCGCTCGTTCATTTCCTCATCGGTGGCTTGGTGATCTATCTGCTCTTCGCATGGCGCGGGGAGGAGGTGGACCCCGCCTCGCGCACGATCGAAATCAGCCGCGAGGACAAGGCGCGCGTCTCGCTTGGTTTTGAACGGCTGATGGGCCGCGCGCCGACCGATGCCGAGCTTGATCTGCAAACCCAGCGCTTTGTCCGCGAGGAAGTGCTCTATCGCGAAGCTTTGCGGCTGGGGCTCGATGGCGACGATGCAGTGGTGCGGCGGCGGCTTGCGCAGAAGATGGACTTGATTGCAGCATCGCAAGCGGAAAGCGCGCAGCCCACCGATGAAGCTTTGGAGGAATGGTACAAGGCCAATCCCGCCCGCTTTGCCGAGGATGCACGCTACAGTTTTGAGCAAGTTTTCAAGCTGGATGCAGATGGTGCGGCAACCGTTGTTGGACAGCTGAGCCGCGGCGCTGATGCGCAAGGGCTAAGCGATCCGATCAGCCTTTCGAAGGCGCTCGAAAATGCGAACCGCAAGCAGGTCCTCGACCAGTTTGGCGAGCAGTTTGCCAAGGCTCTCGACCAGCTTGAATTGGGCGACACATGGCAGGGGCCGGTCCAATCGGGGCTTGGCTGGCATGTCGTGCGGCTGACGGCGCGCGAGCCGGGCAAAGTGCCGCCACTCGATGAAGTGCGCGAGGACGTGGCCAATGACTGGCGCTCGAGCACAATCGAAAAGCGCAAGGACGAAGCCTACCAATTGTTGCGCGAACAATATGATGTCGAGATTGCGCAGTGATGATGCGATTGCTGCTGGCGGCATGTCTGCTGCTGTCGCTTAGCTGGCCTGCCAAGGCTGACGAAATCCGCCCTTTTACCATCGATGCCACTGAAGAAGCGTCTGGCGAATTTTCGCTAGTGTGGAAGCAGCCGCTTTCCGGCCCGGGCGAAGGCACGCTGATTGTCCCGCAAATCCCCGAGAATTGCACATTTGATGGTGAGCCGGTGTCGCGCCGCGCGCCGCTTGCGCTTCTGGGAAGTGCGCGGTTCAC
>CAZJAG010000030.1:0-2206 GCA_964543735.1 uncultured Porphyrobacter sp.
TATTTCTTCGCATTGTCCCATGCGCCGCCGCCAGCGGTCATGGAAAGCGCGACGAACAGACCGCCTACAATCACACCCAGCAGCAATGCGCCGAGCGCGGCAAAACCGTTCTCTTGACCTGCAATCGCAGTAATCACGAGATAGACCACAATCGGTGCGAGGACGGGCAGCAGCGAAGGAATGATCATTTCCTTAATTGCGGCCTTGGTCACAAGGTCAACCGTGCGGGCATAGTCGGGACGGCTGGTGCCTTCCATAATGCCCTTGTCAGCGGCAAACTGCTCGCGAACGTCTTTCACAACGTCCCCTGCAGCGCGGCCAACAGCGGTCATGCCCATCGCTCCAAAGAGATAGGGCAAAAGCGCACCCAGCAGCAGCCCGACAATCACATAAGGATTTTCAAGGCTAAAGGAGACTTCGCCATTGGTCAGATCACCGTCGAGCAGGTTCGGGAAGAACACGCGCAAATCGGTGGTATAGGCAGCAAACAGCACAAGCGCTGCAAGGCCTGCAGAACCGATGGCATAACCCTTGGTCACAGCCTTGGTGGTGTTGCCCACCGCGTCGAGCAGGTCGGTCTTGTCGCGAACGCTCTCGTCAAGGCCAGCCATTTCGGCAATGCCGCCGGCATTGTCAGTGACAGGGCCGTAAGCATCGAGCGCCACAACCATGCCAGCCAGCGCCAACATTGCCGTCGCGCCGTAAGCAAGGCCGATTAGTCCTGCCAGCTGATACGCACCGATAATCGCAGCAATGATCACAATCGTTGGCAGAGCCGTCGATTCAAGCGAGATCGCCAGACCTTGGATCACATTGGTGCCGTGGCCCGTTTCCGAAGCCTTGGCGATGGATTTCACCGGACGGAAATTCGTGCCCGTGTAATACTCTGTGATCCAGATGATGATACCGGTCAGCGCAAGGCCGATCAGCGAGCAATAGAACAGGTCACGGCCGTGGAATTCCACGGTATCGCCCGGATTGATCACTGTGTTCATATCCGTGCCCGCTGTGCCCAGCGCATATTGCGTGACGAGATATATCAGCGGAATGGCTGCGATCGCGGTGACAAGGAAACCCTTGTACATCGCGCCCATCACATTCGTGCCGCCGCCAAGGCGCACGAAATATGTACCGATGATCGAGGTGACGATACAAGCGCCGCCAATCAGCAGCGGAAGCGCCATCAGTGGCATAAGCAGACCAGCCTCGGCCAGTCGCTCACCAAACAGAAGAGCGGTAAGAACCATGGTCGCGCCAACGGTCACAACGTAAGTCTCGAACAGGTCAGCGGCCATGCCGGCACAGTCACCCACATTGTCGCCCACATTATCAGCGATGGTCGCTGGGTTGCGCGGATCATCCTCGGGGATGCCAGCTTCTACCTTACCAACGAGGTCAGCGCCAACGTCCGCCGCTTTGGTGAAGATACCGCCGCCAAGACGCGCGAAGATCGAAATCAGCGATGCACCAAAGGCGAGGCCAACAAGGCCGTCGATGACTTCGCGGCTGTTCGCTTCAAGCTGCATCGGGCCAACCAGCACGTAAAAGAATACGGCAATCGCCAACAGTGCGAGGCCAGCCACCAGCATGCCGGTGATTGCGCCTGCGCGAAAAGCAATGGTGAGCCCTTCTTGCAGGCCCGTTTCAGCCGCAGCAGCCGTACGCACGTTTGAGCGAACCGAGATGTTCATCCCGATATAGCCTGCAACGCCCGACAAGATTGCGCCGATCAGAAATCCGACAGCGGGAATCGCGCCGAGAAAGATGCCGACGATCACAGCAACGACAATTCCGACGATACCGATCGTCATATATTGACGGTTGAGATAGGCCTGCGCACCCTCTTGAATTGCACCGGCAATCTCTTGCATTTTGGCATTTCCGGCGCTTGCGCCCAGAACCTGCCGGCTGGTAACAAAGCCGTAGATCACGGCGAGCAGTCCCAGCCCGATTGAGATTAGAATTAAGTCCACGAAAATTCCCCCTGATTGGAAGTTGTGATCTCTTATGTTTTGGAGAATTGGCCTGCTGGAAACGCAGCTTCCTTCTAGGCTCGGACGCTATAAGGGTTGTTCACGCACTGGCAAGGGTGGATTCGCCGTGTTGCCGGGGTTTTCGCCCAATTTGCTAGGGGTTCGCAGCGCTCATCCGTGCTGAAAGCCTAAGCTGGTGCTAGTCTCGAAAACCTCGTCATCGAGCATCAAGG
>CAZJAG010000030.1:2306-7666 GCA_964543735.1 uncultured Porphyrobacter sp.
TCGACATGATCCGGATTGCCTTCAAAGCCCAGCATTGCGCGGCCCAGCGTTCCGGTGACATAGATCGCATCGCCTGCTCGCGCACCCCCGCGCGAGGGGACGGGAGCATGCGTGGCGCGCCCGATTGCGGTGAGGCCGAAGGTCAACGTGCCCTCAGCTTTGACCGTATCCCCGCCCAAAAGTGGCACGTTATATTCGCGCAAAACCTCTTCTAGGCCCGCCAAGAAGCGCTGGTCATGCTCGCTGAGCATATGTCCCAGCAGCACCCCAACCGGCTCAGCGCCTTTGGCAGCCAAATCTGACAGATTGCTGGCGACCAGTTTCCAAGCGACATCGGCCAAATCGGCCCCGCCATTTTCTAGCGCACGGAAATGCGTGCCCTCAGCCATTGCGTCATGGGTGAGAACCAATGTCTCACTTCCAATTTCCAGCACCGCACAGTCATCTTCCAACCCGCGTGCGCCCTCATGGAGCGGAAGTGCGCGCAAGGCCGCGATGAAGTCAGCTTCGTTCATTTTGTTGCACTAACGCTGCTATATGTGAGTGCCAACCCTCGAAGCCGCAGGCTTCGCTAGGCCGACTGGCCGCCCGCAGCGAGGCGATCTTTGCTTAAGCACAGATCGTGTGAGCGAGGAAATCGCGCTCGCGGAGGCGAGTGCAGAAACAAAAACTAGCTGCGCACCGTTTAAGGCGTCAGCCTTTAACCTAATCCCGTACATCCTTGCTCACCGCATCCAAAATGCCGTTCACAAATTTTGCCTCGCTGGTCTCGAAGAAGGCTTTGGCGACATCGACATATTCGCTGATGGCGGCTGCTTTGGGAACGTCAGCGCGGGCAATCAACTCGTAAGCGCCACAACGCAGGATTTGCAGCATTGTCTTGTCGAGCCGCGCAAGCGTCCATCCATCGGCCAGCTTGCCCTGCAAGGCGGTATCAATCTCTTCGCGGCGTGCGTCCACTCCGCTTACAATATCGTCGAAGAAGTCTATTTCCGCCTCGGCAAAATGCGCCTCGTCAATCTCTTTTCCGAGGCGATGCTGATGAAACTCATCGAGCAATTTTGCCAGCGCTGTCCCCTCCATGTGCTGCTGATAGAGCGCTTGGACAGCGGCTAGACGCGCGGATGAGCGGGCTTGCGAGCGGGGCGGGGCATTCATCGTTTCAGTCTCCGCTCGATCGAATGCGCATGGGCTGGCAATCCTTCGGCATAGGCGAGCGCTCGGGCGGCAGGGCCAATCGCATCGAGTGCCCGTTCATCGCATTCAATAAAGCTGGTGCGCTTCATAAAGTCGAGCACCGAAAGCCCGCTGGCAAAACGCGCACGGCGCCCCGTCGGCAAAACGTGATTGGGCCCAGCGATGTAATCGCCAATTGCCTCGGGCGTCATCCGGCCAAGGAAAACACTGCCTGCATGACGAATGCCTTGCAGAAAAGGCTCGGGCTTGGCCACGGCAAGTTCGACATGTTCGGCGGCGAGTGCATTGGCCAGATCAATCGCCTGCTCCAGTTTTTCAACCGTAATGAGGACCCCGTGATCGTCCCAGCTCTTGCGAGCGATATGCCCGCTGGCAAGCTGTGCACACTGCACATCGACTGCATCCTCAACCTGAGCTGCAAAGCCTGCGTCATCGGTTATCAGGATTGATTGCGAGGTCGGGTCATGCTCCGCTTGAGAGAGCAGGTCGGACGCAATCCAGTCAGGATCATTGTCCTTATCCGCAATCACCAGAATTTCGCTTGGCCCTGCGACCATATCAATCCCGACCACGCCGAACAGCTGGCGTTTGGCCTCTGCGACATAGGCATTGCCCGGACCTGTAATCACATCAACGCGGCCAATGCGCTCTGTCCCATAGGCGAGCGCTGCAACCCCATGCGCGCCGCCAATACGCCAAAGCTCATCCACTTTGGCAATATGCGCGGCCGCCAGCACCAGCGGATTGCTCGCGCCCTTCGGTGTCGGTGTGACAACGACTAGCCGTTCCACCCCGGCAACGCGGGCAGGGATCGCATTCATCAGAAGCGAGGAAGGATAGGCAGCCCGCCCGCCCGGCACATACAGTCCAGCAGCATCAACCGCGCGCCAGATCGCGCCCTGCCGAACGCCCGCCTCATCAGTGAAGTCACGATTTTTGGGCAGCTGATCCTCGTGATAGGCGCGGATCCTCTCCGCCGCCAATTCGAGTGCCGCGCGCAATTCCGGATCGCATTCCTGATAGGCTTGCTCGCACGCCTCGCGCGAAATTTGCCAGTCCTCATCGCTGCTTAGCGCGTGATCATCAAACCGCATCGAATAGTCAGACAAGGCCGCATCGCCGCGCGCCTTTACCTCGCGCAGGATATCGCGGACCTGGCTTGAGACATCTTTCTCGCTTTCGCGCCGGTCATCGACGATACGGGCGAAGCGCTTTTCGAAATCGGGATCAGTGATCGAAAGAGGTTGCATCACGCAGACTTACCTTGCTCTGCCGCTGCGCGAAAGGCGGAAACCAGCTCGCCAATGCGTGGATCGGTCTTGAGTGCCGCACGGTTGACGATTAGCCTCGCGGAGATGTCGATGATGCGGCTGGTTTCAACAAGCCCGTTTTGCTCAAGCGTGCGCCCTGTCGAGACGAGGTCAACAATCCGGCTTGCCAACCCAAGGGACGGGGCCAGCTCCATCGCACCGTTCAACTTGACGCATTCGGCCTGAATGCCTTGCCGTTCAAAATGGCGACGGGTGAGATTGGGATATTTGGTTGCGACACGCAGGTGACTTGCGCTAGTTTCCTCTCCGATCGCATCGGCCAGCACAGCCACCGACAAGCGGCAGTGCCCGATATCGAGATCAACCGGGGCGTAAAGGTCGGCATAGTCGAACTCCTCGACCACGTCTGAGCCGACAATGCCAATTTGCGCTGCGCCATGCGCCACGAAAGTCGCCACATCAAAGGCGCGCACGCGGATCAGCCGCATGTCATCGCGATTGGTGGCAAAGCTCAACGAACGGTTGGCTTTGTCATGAAAGCCGTCCTCGGGCGCAATACCGGCTTGCGCCATCAGGGGAAGCGCTTCGTCAAGAATGCGTCCTTTGGGGATCGCAAAGGTCAGCTGGCTGGTATTGGTGGGGACAGTCATAGCGGTCGCGCCAATAGGCGCACAGGCACGAAAGGGCAAACACGGATGAACACAAAAAGCGATAATTCTGGCGCTGTGATGGAAATCTCGGAAATCCCGGCAGCTATCGAATGGCAAGCGCGCCATGCGGAAAAAGGCGGCGCGCCGGGCACAGCGCGTATTGTTCGTGCCTTTCTGCCCTTGCTCGCTGGAGAAACTGCAGTTGGCCGGCGAATTGCCGCTTGGCAGGGATTGTCCCTAAAGGACGCGATGCCGCTGAGGCTAGCAGGGGGACTGCACAATCTGGTTCTTACGGGCGAGGACACAAGGCTGGCGGATGTCTATTCCGGCCGGATAAGCGATCAAAGTGCGGTTGACGCATTGGTTGGCGAACTTGTCGCTGCTTACGATGCGCGGCTCTTGCCATGGCTCGATGGCCCACCGCAAACCAATGAGGCGGGCCGGTCCGCCAGCCTGATGGCGGGGCTGTTATGGCTGGCAGAGCGCGTGCCCGCGCGTTTTGAAATGCTGGAATTGGGTTCAAGCGCGGGGATCAACACGATGATGGATCGCTATGCCTATGATCTGGGCGGCGTTCGCGCAGGCCCTCGGGAAAGCCCGATGCAGATTGTGCCCGAATGGCGCGGCGATCCGCCGCCTGACAATCCGTTCGAGATCGCCAGCATAAGGGGCTGCGATGTAGCGCCCATTGACTTGACCGATCCAGCCAACGCCTTGCGTCTCAAAAGCTATGTCTGGCCAGAGGCGGCCATGCGGATGGACCGCATCGATGCCGCGATTGAACTGGCGAGAAAGCACGCGCCTGATGTGGTCGCGGCTGATGCGGCAGAATTTGTGGAAGATGCGCTGGCTCTGCCTCAAGAGGACAGCACAACCCGCGTATTATTCCACTCAATCGTTTGGCAATATATCCCCGATGATCAACAAAAGCGCGTTGAAGATGCGATGGCAAAGGCAGCGCAATCTGCAACGCCAGATCGCCCGCTGGCATGGCTGGCGCTTGAGACCAATCGCGAGACGTTCAAGCATGAGTTGGCCCTGCGCTATTGGGCGGGTGAGGGCGAGCACAATGCGCTGCTCGCCAATGCTCATCCGCATGGCGCATGGGTTGAGTGGCAGGGTAGTTAATTTAGGCGCGATTGCCGCGAGAGAAATGTCTCCATCGCTTCAATCACCGCCTCGGGCGCTTCCCAAGGAACGAAATGGCCACAACCGTGCACCTTCTCGATTGTGAGATCGGGAATGCTCTCTTCCAACCCATCGAGATTGGAGGCGGGCAGCGCAAGATCATCCATCGCCCAGATCACCAGTGTCGGGATAGTGAGATCGGGGACAGGCGGCGGCGCGTAGTCTTCGGGCAGCGCAAATGGCTCGTCCATTGTCGGTACGACAAGCGGGCTGGCGCGGTAATAGTTGAGCATGCCGAAGCACGCCTCGCGGTTCTCCCAGTCATTTAAAAGGATCGCACGTTCCTCATCGGGCATGGCGCCGGGTTTGTCCCATTTCACGACCTTCTGCATGAGACCGGTAAGTCCGCGTTCGCGCACCAGATCATCATTGGCGCTATCGCGGAAAGCGCGGATATATTGGCTGCTTTCGCGCTGGCCTTCATCGAGATACAGCAGCTTGGTGAAGACAAGCGGGTGCGGCGCATTGGCGATAATCGCGCGCTCGACGCGGGCGTGCTGCCCGCCCAGCGCGACGCCCCATGCAATCGCTCCGCCCCAATCGTGCCCGACAATGGTGAATTTGGCGATGCCGAGCGCGTCTGCGAGCAGAAAGATATCGCCGATCAGCTTATCCGGCGTGTAAGCGTCCACCTCTTGCGGTTTGGACGATCCGCGATAGCCGCGTTGGTCAGGCGCGATGCAGCGATAGCTTTTGGAGAAGTGTTCAATCTGGTGCCGCCATGTGCGGTGGTTTTCGGGAAATCCGTGGAGGAACATCAGCACCGGCGCATCAATGGGCCCTTCATCGACCACATCAAGCTCAATGCCGTTGGCCAGCGTGACGCGTTTTTGTTCAAGCTCGATCATGCTTCCATCTTGTCCATATATCCAGCCGCGACCATGGCTGCGACCTGATCAAGCAAGGCATCGGGCGTGCGGCGCATCTCGCCCATCTGCTCTTCCATGCCGGTTGCAACGATAATCTCGCGCTCGCCCTTAGCAACGCCTTGGATCATCGTGGCGGCTGCCTCGTCAACCGGAATGCCATTGTCGATTACGTCATCGCTGCGCCC
>CAZJAG010000030.1:7766-10546 GCA_964543735.1 uncultured Porphyrobacter sp.
GCGATAGAGGAAATGAACAGCAATTTGCCGCTGCCGCGCTTAGCCATATGGCCGATCAGACCTTGGCTAAAGGCAATCTGCGATGTGAGGTCGATGTCGATAATATCGCGATAGACCTGCATATCGGTTTTGAGCGCTCGGCTGCGCTGCGAAACGCCTGCATTGGCCACCGCGATATCAACGCCGCCTTTCCAAGCGATAGCCTTTGCCGTTGCATCGGCCAGCGCTGCATCATCGCGCACATCGAAGGGAAGGATCAGCGTCTCGCCGCAATCTTTCGCGACTTCTCCAAGGCGCGCCTCATCGCGCCCTGACAATACCAGATGCGCGCCTTCTTTCGCCCAGCCGCGTGCCAAAGCTGCGCCAATGCCGGAGGATGCACCTGTGATCCAGATGACCTGTTCTGCAAAACTCATATCTCTCTTCCCTTATCTCGGTGCGCGATTATTCCGGCGCGTTGGCCTTGATCGCGACCGCATGAACCCGCTCGCCCACAATGTCACCCAAGGCCGCAATGACTGCGCGCTGTCGCTGAAGCCGGTTCATCGAGGCAAAAGCCTTAGCCTCGATCACAATGGTGAAATGCGATTCGCCCGATCCATCATCACCTGCATGACCAGAATGCTGGGCGCTATCATTGATGATTTCGAGCGCGGACGGGTTGAATGCATCGCGCAGCAGCGTTTCTATTTCCTCTGCCATTGTTGCGGCCACCAGCATCTCTCCTCTTCACATTCAAAGCTTGCGCTACCATTGTGGGAGGCGATGGCGCAAAGCAAGTTTCATGGCCGGTTTGAGGGGGAAGGACGCGTGTGCGAGGCCCCCAATTGCCGCGAGGAAGGCGAATTTCGTGCACCTGGATATGTGCGCTCAGGCTTTGACGGGCCGGGCGATTGGCGCTGGTTCTGCTTGGAGCATGTGCGCGAATTTAACGCAGGCTATGACTGGTTTGAAGGGATGAGCGCGGAAGAGATTGTCTCGGCGCAATCGCCCGCTGCTGGATGGCAGACCGAAAGCCCTGCATTCTCTCCTACCGCAGGTATTGATGGAATGCCCAAATGGTCGGAGTTTGACGATCCCTTGGACGCTATCGGAGCGCGCGCATCAGAGATCAAATCGCGCGCACGGCGACAGGCCGAAAGCGCACCGGGCGGATTTGCGCAAGCGCGTTTCAACCCGGAAGAAGCAGAGGCGCTCGACACGATGGGGCTGGGGTCGGATACCGACCGGCGGCGATTGCGGCGGCGCTATTCAGAGCTAGTGCGGCGCTATCATCCCGACAAGAACGGCGGCGACAGGCAATATGAAGCGCGATTAGCGCGCGTGGTTGAGGCTTATCAATTGCTAAGAAAGAGTGCGGCTTTAACTTGACCTAGCCTGATTGGGCAGCGCGGATCAGCGCATCGTCAATCGCCAACGCTTCTGTGTATTTTTCGCGCGCTGTCAGCCGCTCGACATAGGCTTTGAAGCTGGGCCGCTCTGGGATTGAGCCGAACCGCAAGCCCCACACAAACTGGCTGCCGAAATAGACATCCGCCATGGTGAAGCGCTCGCCTGCTGCATAGTCATTGTCAGCGAGCCAGCCATCGACCGCATCCAATGTCAGGTCGAGCGAGCCAAAGCCTGCCATGCCGGATTTTCCTTCTGGCACATTCCATTCCATCGCGCGGGCGATAACCGCCTGCTCCATTGGCCCCGCCGCGAAGAAGAGCCAGCGGAAATAGGCGGCCTTTTCATGCGGCTGCGGCAACAATCCGGCATCAGGGTGCGTTTCGGCGAGATAGTGGCAAATCGCCGCCGCCTCGGTCACGACATGGTCTTGCCCGTCCAGATGATGCACCAAAGTTGGCACCTTGTTCATCGGATTGATCGCTTTGAAACTGTCGGGCCGCGTCTCCCAATCGAACACTTCTTGTGCGTAATCCGCACCCGCCTCATGCAAGGCCCAGCGGGCGATCTGTCCCCTGCTCATCGCGACAGTGTAGAATGTAAATTCGGCCATCTCTCGTATCCTCAGCTCAGTTCTGTTTGAACGCCCATCTTAGCGTTTTACCCATGCCCCAAGTGGCCGCCCGAGCCGGTATCGTTGCAAGCCCTGGGCGTTGAAGGTCCAGCATCGAGCGGGCGAAAGGCGGCAGCAATGCGACTGCTTCTGCGCCCAGCATTGCTTGCACGCCGGGCGGGGTGCCATCCGGCTTTTGCGTGAGCACCAATTGTGCCACCTCGCGCGCTTCCGGCGAGGCGCGCAATTCGCCGCGCATCTCTCGCAGCATGGCTTCCGCCTCATTGCGGTTTTCCGGCACCGGATCAGCGCCAAGCGCGCGTGCGATGACAGCAAATTGGCGGTAATACTCATCCTGTTCATGGCCCGGCATATCTGGGCGGACATGGCGCAAATAAGCGGCGAGAAAACTGGTTGCCTCGGCCACATGGACAAAGGCGAGCGTGCGCGGATCGCGCGCGGAATAGGGCGCGCCATCGGGCAATGTGCCGGTCACTTGCTCGTGGATCACATTGACCCGCTCAATCGCGGCAATCGCCCTGTCACGATGGCCAAATGTGGTCACGGCAATAAAGCGTGCGGTGCGCTGAAGCCGCCCATGCATATCCTCGCGAAAGTTCGAATGGTCGAGCACCCCTTGCAAGGCGCTGGGGTGGAGCATCTGGATCAGCAAGCCGCGAATTCCGCCCACCATCATACCGACCAGATCGGCATGCACCATACGGATTGGGGTGTCAGGTGCGAACAAAGCGTCATCTGATGGCGGCTCTGGCTTTTG
>CAZJAG010000030.1:10646-22802 GCA_964543735.1 uncultured Porphyrobacter sp.
CGTGCTTGCAGGCGGCGCGCAGGGCGGCTAACCCGCGCAGCCTATGGCAACCGTAATGAGCAATGATAGCGAGGGTTCGAACACGACCCTGATGAAAGCACCTGATACTTCGGTGAAGGTGCGCGAAGCGTTCGGCATTGATATCGATTGGGAAGTGCCCGCTTTCACAAAGGCGGATGAGCGCGTGCCCGAAATCGACGAAGCCTACGTCTTCGATCCGGACACGACGTTGGCAATTCTTGCCGGCTTTGCGCACAACCGGCGGGTGATGGTTCAAGGCTATCATGGAACGGGCAAATCGACCCATATTGAGCAGGTGGCCGCGCGTTTGAATTGGCCCAGCATCCGGATCAATCTGGACGCGCATATCAGCCGGATTGATCTGATCGGGCGTGATGCAATTGTTCTGCGCGATGGCTTGCAAGTGACCGAATTTCAGGAAGGCTTGCTGCCTTGGGCATTGCAGAACCCTGTCGCTCTCACTTTTGACGAATATGACGCGGGCCGTCCCGATGTGATGTTTGTGATCCAGCGCATTCTGGAAAGCTCTGGCCGACTGACCCTGCTTGACCAGAACAAGGTCATCACACCTGATCCGCATTTTCGCCTGTTTGCAACGTCGAACACGGTAGGACTTGGCGATACAAGCGGGCTCTATCACGGCACGCAGGCGATTAACCAAGCGCAGATGGACCGCTGGAACATTGTAACCGCGCTCAACTATCTCGAAGCACCGGTTGAGGTCGAGATTGTCAAATCGAAGACGCCCGACACCGAAGATGCAGTGATCGCTGACATGGTCAAGGTTGCTGACCTAACGCGCCAAGGCTTTGTCAATGGCGATATCTCCACCGTGATGAGCCCGCGCACTGTGATGACTTGGGCGCAAAATGCCGAGATTTTCGGCTCTGTCGGCTTCGCTTTCCGTCTCTCCTTCCTCAACAAATGCGATGAGGCAGAGCGGATGCTGGTGAGCGAATATTACCAGCGCGTCTTTGGTAAGGACTTGCCCGAGGGTGTTTTGGGCTAGCGCAAGCTGTGTTAATCCTCTAATACAGTAATTATGCGGTCTTGGCGTCCCAAAAACTTGCCTCAAGAGAGCGAAGAAGAACCCGTGCAATCGGGCCATGATCGGCGCGATGCGGGCTATTATGCGAGCGAGGACCCTTATGGCAACGCGCTCGATGATTTTGATCGCAAGTTTGACTGGCAGCCCTATGACGAAGAGGGCGAATCTGCGACGACGAAACGCTTCTGGCAATTCTGGAAACGGAATACTGGTGCCGGGAACGGGGCTGATGCTGACCCTGATTATGACTATCTGCCGGACTATGACGGGCATGAGCTGGAAGAGGTGCCATGGGACGAGCAAACCTCTAGCGAGCCTTATGAGCCTGCTCCTTCAACCGATCCCGCGCCGCAGCAGGTTCCCTATGACGCGCCCGAATACGCGCCTCACTATCCCCCGCCGCCAAAGCGCCGCTTCTGGAAATCGCGCAAATGGGTGTGGGCGAGCCGCGGCTTTGCAGCGTGTTTGCTCTTGTTTTTCCTCACCATCGGCTGGCTGATCTTTACAGCTCCGCTCAACAAATCGCTGGAGCCAATCGCCGCCCCGCAAACGACTTTGCTCGCTAGTGACGGCACACCGATTGCACGCAGCGGAGCCTCTGTGGAAGCCCCTGTTGAAGTTGCCGAATTGCCCGATCATGTGATTGAGCCTTTCCTCGCCATCGAGGACCGGCGCTTCTATTCGCATTTGGGCGTCGATCCGCGCGGGATCGCGCGTGCCGCTTGGACTGGCGTGGGCGGGGGCAGCACAATCACGCAGCAGCTCGCCAAGTTCACCTTCCTCACACCCGACCAGACTTTGTCGCGCAAAGCGCGCGAGGCACTGATCGCGTTTTGGCTCGAGTTCTGGCTGAGCAAGGACGAGATATTGGAACGCTATCTCTCCAACGCCTATTTCGGAGACAATCAATACGGGCTTCGCGCAGCGTCCCTGCATTATTTCTATCGTCAGCCAGAGAACCTTAAGCCGCATCAGGCAGCTATGCTGGCAGGGCTCTTGAAAGCGCCTTCTCGGCTCGCCCCGTCAAAGAATTATGAGCTGGCGCATAAACGGATGAAGCTGGTTGTCGGAGCGATGGTGGATGCGGGCTACATCACGCAGAAAGAGGCTGATGCGATGCGCGCGCCCAAGCTGGATGTGCGCGCAACCAACGATCTGCCCAATGGGACATATTTCGCGGATTGGGCGCTGGGCATTGCGCAACGCGATGTTGAAACGGGTTACGCCAAGCAAACGCTCACCACCACGCTCGACTCGCAATTGCAAAGGCTGGCGAACCGAGTGATCAATCGTGCGCCATTGGGCAATGCACAGGTCGCGCTGGTGGCGATGCGCCCCTCTGGCGAAGTGGTCGCCATGTTGGGCGGGCGCAATTATCGCAAGTCTCCGTTCAACCGCGCGACCCAAGCAAAACGCCAACCCGGCTCGACCTTCAAACTGTTCACTTATGCCGCGGCGCTGAACGCAGGATGGGACGCGGACGACACAATCGCAAACACACCGATTGAAGAGGGGGATTATCGCCCGCGCAATTATGGCGGGCGCTATTCGGATCAGATGACATTGGAGGAGGCTTTTGCGAGCTCTTCAAATGTCGCAGCTGTGCGCCTGTTCAATGAAATTGGCAGCAAGCGCGTGATCGATCAGGCGCGCGATATGGGCATTACATCGAAACTGGCGGCGGGCGATTCCAGTCTGGCTTTGGGTACATCATCTGTCACCTTGTTGGAGCTGACCGCGGCCTATGCGGGCATCGCGGCCAATACCTATCCGATCAAACCGCATGCGTTTGAAGAGGCAGAGGATGGTTGGCTCGACTGGTTCTTTGATGGGGAGAGTTCCTTGTCGAGCGGTGATCACAAGGACATGGAGCAAATGCTGCGCCGCGCGATCAACAAGGGCACGGGCCGCGCAGCGGTTCTGCGCATTCCCAATTTCGGCAAGACGGGCACGTCGCAGAACAACCGCGATGCGCTATTTGTGGGCTATGCAGGCGATCTGGTGGTGGGCGTTTGGGTGGGCAATGACGACAATTCCCCGCTCGATGGTGTGACAGGCGGCGGGCTGCCTGCGCGGATATGGCGCGACTTTATGGTCGGCGCGATTGCTGAAGCGCGCGCTCCTGCCAAGCCCAAGCGCAAGCCTGATCCCAAAGGGCCGGTTGAGAGAATCGATATCGAACCGGTGGTGCTTGGCGACAATACCGAGCTTGATGTCGAGGATGGCGAAGTTCGCGTGGACACCGAAATTGGCGGAATGCCGGTAGGCATTCGTGTGGGAGAGGATGGTTTGGAGATTATCCCGCCGGGAGAAAGCTCGTCTGATAATCAGCCCGCTGATGCGCCGGCTGCTGCGCCCGCGAATTAGGCGTCGGGTTCGACCATCAAAATATTCATAACAGCCGAAGCGATCGGCTTTTCGCGATCATCCTGCCATGCTTCAACCGAGAGGTTGGCATTGCGCCGCCCCAGCCGAGTGATCCGCCCCAGCGCATAGGTGCGTTTCTGCATCCCGCCGCTGAGATATTGCACTGTGATATTAACCGGCTTGAGCGTTGGCGCGCGCCCGTCTTTCGCCAGAACTGCGCGCAAGGCGGCATAGCCCGCTGTCTCAAGCAAACCTGCGGTCGCGCCGCCATGGAAGAACCCGGGCCGCCCCTCGACATTGCTGCCAAAGTCAATCGCGAGGATAGGGATGCCAGCTTCATCACCTTCCACTTCTATGCCCAGCGCGCGGGCATAAGGCGTCAGCGGGCTTGATCTGGGGGCATGCTCAGCCATTGGCGTTCTTCCCGCTCTTAGGCCTATTGGCAAATACCATGAAAACGCCCGCCATGGTCGCGACCGGATTGTCCGGATCGCCATCATGAGCAATTCCGCGAACGAACGCTGCAGAGCGTGTCATCTTATAGCATTCCGCACGCGCAATGACCGCCGAACGCTCTTTTGCTGGTCGCTGATAATCCACCCGCAGATCGAGCGTAGCAGTGGGCTTGAAAGTGCGGCTGGTGTTCCAGATCGCCATGCCAGATGTCATGTCGAGCAGGCTGATAATCGGGCCAGAGGCGAGCACTTCGCGATCTTTCTCGCCGAGCAAATCCTCACGCCAGGGAAGCTTCAGCTCGACCCAATTCTCCCCCGCATCGCAAAATTTCAAGCCAAGCCAGCCCGAATGGCCATGCTTGGTGAAGAACTTGGAGGCATCCTTCGCATCAAAGGGTGGGAGCGTGTCACTCATTCGCCAAGAGCTGTGCTCTGCTGCGCCGCGCATTTCAATCTTTTAATTTCTCACCATCGCGCTCGCTGGTCAGGATTGCTTTTGCTCGCCGCGCAATCCCGCGTTGGCGAGGCGATAAGTAGAAGGGACCAGAATGATGAAAACACCGACAATTGATCTTGGCAGCTTGCCTAGCCTTGAAACAGCTACGGGTCTGTTTGGCAGTGGCACGCAAAGCGGGGTTGCCTACAACGATGCGATCGTCGCCCTCATGGTCTATGTCTATGATACGCTGCCGCCAGATTCGCTGGTTTGAGCACGGGTTGATGCGTATCGATGATCAAATCAAGGCGTTGCGGGGCGATCCAGCCTCGCAGCGCCGCCTGCATGACGAAGCGGAACAGGCAGCGGCGCGATGGCGCGCGGATGCCTTGGGGGGCGGAATTCTGGGCGATCTGAAGGCATTTGGTGAAGGCTCGTCGCTGAGAAATTTGGCGCAGCTTTCTTCATTGCTCGAAGATATTCATGCAGCGCGCACCTTGGTTGACGGGTTTGTCGAGCGGATGGCGAGCCTGTTGCAGGCAAACCCTTTCACCCTGATCCCTTTCCGGCACAATTCCTCGCAAGGATTGGTGACCTTGCAATTGGCGCGGTCAGGTTCCGCAACCCTCAGTCTAGTGGTCTATGAGGAATTGGGCGGCGAGCAACGCCCGAGCGCTGTGACCTTTGCCGATATGGACCGGCATGAAATTGTGCTTAGAGGCCGCGCTGAAGGGCATTTTCACACGCGATGCGCTCGAGTGGGTGCGGTCGAAACTCGGATCGAGCCACTTTCGCAAGGGACGCGGCTGACCAGCTGCGGCCCGATGCAAACGCGGCAGATTGTGGCGGTTGAAGGCTCGCTAGCGATATTGCAATTGAGCCGGACGCCCACAGCCCCAGCGCTGACCGAGACATTGCGATTGTCCGATGGGGCGTTGCTGCACCAATCTTGTGGTCACAAACTGACCAGCCAGCATGAAATGGCGATTGCTTTGCTGGGCGAAATGGGAAGGCAAGATGCGTTGGAGCCCATTCTTGCAATGACCCGTGAGGGCGCTGACCATTTGCGCTGGGAGGCTTTGCGGCATGCGCTTGCTCTGGATGCTGCGGCAGGGTTTCAAGCCTTGAGCGAGATCGCGGCGCTTGAAGGTGACGCGCTTGCATCACCAGCCCAAAAGCTCCGAACGCAATTGCTCCATTCGCACCCAGAACTCGCGCCCAAGGAACTGCAACCATGCCCCGCATAATCGACGCCAGTTGCCAGCAGATTGCCTCACCTCAAGAAGCTGCCGAGGCGATCCATGCCATGGGCTTCGACCCGCTCGATCCGGAAAGCACCGAGGAAACGGCATTGTGGCTGCGCAGGCTCAACAATAACGAACGCTTTCTGGGTGATCTGCTGATCGAGCAGCTAAAAGCGCGCCACCGCGAGCCAGCATTTGACAGTGGCTACGGGCCGCAAGCGATTATCCTTAGCCCGATGCGCGGCGGTGTCTTTCTGCGCGCGAACATCTGGCCGAGCGAGCGCGATCATTGCTTTCAGGCAAGCGGGGCAGAAAGCTTCGTTTATGGCGTGCCGCATGATCACAATTTCGCGTTTCTCACCAGCGGTTATTTCGGGCCCGGTTACAAAAGCGACTATTACGAATATTCTTATGAGGATGTGGCAGGCTTTGCAGGCGAAACGCCTGAGCTGCGCTTCATCGAGCGGGCTGCGCTCTCTCAAGGCAAGGTTCAGCTCTACCGCGCGCACCGCGATATCCACTCGCAAATCCCGCCAGACAGTCTTTCCGTCTCGCTCAATGTGATGCATGTCGATCCGGTGCAGGGTTGGTATGACCAATATGGCTTTGATCTGGAGGCGGGCGAGGTGACGCGCGTGCTTAGCCCCAATGCCACTGAAGTTTTCCTGCGCACAGCAATTGCTACCGCGCATCCTGACGCGCTCGATCTGGCGGAGCATTTCGGGCGTTCGCATCCTTCAGACAGGCTGCGGGTTGCAAGCTTTGAAGCGCGGGCCTTGCTGTTGCAAAAGGGGGAGGGGCGCGATGAGTTATGGCGAGAGGCAGAGCTTTCGGGCAACCTTTTGCTGGCACAAACGGCGCAGGCCAAGCGCGCGCAACTGGGCTGGTAAGTGATTAGATCGCGCCACCCGTCATCGCATCAAGCGCGCCTTGTAAGATGATAGCGGCCGCATGACTGTCAACTTTCGCAGAGCGTTTGGCGCGGCTCATATCCTGATCAATCATCGCTATTTCAGCGCTTTGGGTCGACCAACGCTCATCCCACAGCAGCACAGGCAGCGCGAAGGCTTCGGCCAGATTGCGGGCATAGGCGCGCGAGGATTGCGCGCGCGGCCCTTCGCTTCCATCCATATTAAGCGGCAGTCCGATGACGATGCCTGCAATCGCCCGCTCGCGCACAAGGGCCGCCAGCTTTTCGCGATCCTTGCCAAACTTGCCGCGCGCCAATGTCTCGCCAGCGGTTGCAAAGCGCCATCCCGCGTCTGAAGTCGCAATGCCAATAGTCTTGGTGCCGAGGTCGAGCGCCAGCAGTGCCCCGCCATCGGAAAGCGTGGCGGAAAACTCGCTCGCGCTATCCGTAATCAGGGCTTGTTCGCCCATGCTTCGACCCGTTTCGCGACATCCGCCTTGGTATTCGTCCAGAACAGCGGGATGTCATAAACGTGGTAATTGTTGCCCGGCAGAACATAATTGCCCAGCTCGGGCGGGTCGCCAATCAGCAAGAGGCCGCGCTCATCGCAGCGGGCGGGCACTGATGATCTGACAAGAGTTCCGCCTGAAAGATCATTGTCAGGAACCAGAGTGCCAAGGTTCAATTCCTTCTCGGCCTTGCCATTGATTGTCCCGTTGAGCGGATTGGTGCACAAAATTGCGCTGTCGCCGCGTTTCTCTCCATCAAAGCCTATTGAGGCTGAGTAAGTTTCAAGCACTCGCGAGGGATCGGCAGGTTCGGCAAAACTCGACCAGCTCATAATGCAGCCTGCTTGGTTCGAAGTCGCACAAGCAGGAAGCGGCAATTGCGGCAGATCATGCTCAAGCGAAATCGGCCACCCAACCACATAGGCGGCTGCGATCCGGTCAGCTTCTGGCTTGCCCGCCATTTCTTCGCGCAGCAATCTGAGCAAATGGAGCGAGCCTTGCGAATGGCCGACCAGAACAATCGGCGTATCCTTGCCAACGCTTTCGACGAAATAGCGATAGGCCTGAGCGATATCAGCATAGGCGGCATCAAGCGCCATGGTCGCCTCGGGAGCATCGGTTAGGAACGCACCGATAGTGGCCTGGCGGTAGCGCGGTGCCCAGATTTCGTCTGCCGCGTTGAACGGACTGGCAAGCCCGCGCACGAACAAAGCGGCGCGCGCCTCTGCGTCCTTGTCACCTTCCGGCGCGTTCCAAGCATCATTGTCGAGATAGCTGGTGGGGTGAACAAAGAAGACCGCGAAGGGCGGAGGTGATGGATCCGCAGGCGTGGGCAGGGCAGTGCGCTCACCCTCGAATGCGGGCTGCCAGCGTGCCGGGTCACTCGTGCCGATACCGGGGCGCGAATACCATAGCGCGGGATCGTCATAGGCATTGTCTTGAAGCGGTGCTTGTTCGACAAATTCACTGTCCGGCACAAAGACAATCTCGGCCAGATCATCGCTAAACATCTGATATGCAAAACCCATCAGCAAGATGCCGACAATGCAGAAAGCCACAAGATAGAGGAATTTCTTGGCCACAAGCGCCTACCTTGTCAGTCCGCTGCCGCTTCTTCGCCGCCGGATTGTTCAGCGCGGGCGGGACGCAGGGTTGACCAAGCGCGATCACCGCGAAGGCCAGTGAACCAGCTGATCGGGTTCCAGCTAGTGCTGCCATCCAGTGAGAAAGTGATGAATTCGGCGCGGCCACCAATGTTTTCAAGGGGGATCGGGCCGCCAAGCCCGCTTTCGAATATCTCGGCGCGGCTATCGGCGGAATGGTCGCGATTGTCGCCCATCACAAACACATGGCCTTCGGGAATTTTGAGTGGGCCGAAATTGTCGCTCGGCTTCTGCAGATGATCAAAGATCAAATAGGTCGCCCCGTTGGGCATAGTTTCGCGATAGGTGGGCGGCTCGTAATGCGCTGCTCCATCAGCGTTATTGACCTCGTAATTGTCGAAATCTTTAAGGCAGCGTTGGCCATTGCACATAAGCAGCGGATCGGCAGGGACCTTCACAGCCGGCACGATTTCGCGCGGAACAGGCTCGCCATTGAGCACGATAATCCCGTCGCGCACTTCAATTTCGTCTCCCGGCAAAGCCACGACGCGCTTGATATAATCCTCATCCCGCTCGGGGTGCACTGGGATTACGATGTCGCCATATTCAGGCGTTGACCCGGCAATCCGCCATTCGCCGCGCGGCAGCAGGTGGAAGGATGCAGACGCCCAAGACCAGCCATAGGGATATTTGCTCACCACCAGCCGGTCGCCGACAAACAGGCTCGGCATCATCGAGGTCGAAGGGATGTAGAACGGCTTTGCGACAAAGCTGTGGAACAGCAGCACAGCAAACAGCATCAAAGCCAGTCCGCGAAATTCGGCGAACCAATTGACCTTTTCATCGCCATCATCGGCTGACGGGGTGAGGGGGGAAGTGTCTTGTGTCACGATGTTCGCGGCCTATTGGCCAAATGTCCTGATTACGGGGCGTCTTCTATATTACCCAAGAATAGGGCGGGCTTCGATGATAATAAAGGCCTGTGCCCATGGGTGATCATCGGTGAGGGTAAGATGAATGACGGCCTCATGGCCATCCGGCGTCAATTCCGCAAGCCGTTTTGCCGCTCCGCCCCCAAGCGCGAGCGTTGGCGCGCCCGATGGCGCGTTCACGACGCCGATATCTTTCATGAAGACACCGCGCCGAAATCCTGTTCCGACAGCCTTGGAGAAAGCCTCTTTGGCAGCAAAGCGCTTGGCATATGTGCCAGCGATCGTGAACGGGCGGCGGCGCGCTTTTGTCCGCTCGACTTCGGTGAAAACGCGGTTTTCAAACCGCTCGCCAAATCGGTCGAGCGAGTTCTGGATGCGCTCGATATTGCAAAGGTCCGATCCAAGGCCGATAATCATGCCGCTCTCACCACCAGGCCGATGATCAAAGCCAATGCAATCCAGTGGATCATCACCTGGCTTGCAAAGAGCGGATGCGCGAAGTCTCCCTTGGCGCGCTGGATAGAGCCGACATAGCCGAGAATTTGCAGAGCAGGCCAACCAATCGCCAGCATCAGCAATTGCCCTTCGCCCAGCGCAAAGCCGAGGAACGCAATGCTAAGCATAAAGGGCACAAGCGCGCCCAGCGCCCACAGTTTCTGCGCGGCTGTAAGCTTGGTGAACTCCGCCTCGCTCATCGGCTAGCGCGCCTCGTCCATGAGCTCGCGCATGCGGCGCACAGCGGTTTCAAGTCCAGTGAAAACAGCCTCGCCGATCAGATAATGCCCGATGTTGAGTTCAGCCAGCTGCGGGATTGCGGCCACGGGCTGGACATTTTCATAAGTAAGGCCGTGGCCTGCATGGGGCTCTATCCCGTTCTTGGCGGCCAGCGCTGACATATCGGCAAGGCGTTTCAGTTCGCTCGCCACACGCTCGCTATCACCGTCGAGCGTAGCATGGGCATATTCGCCGGTATGAAATTCGACCACCGGAGCGCCCAGCCGGATCGCGGCTTCAAGCTGGCGCTCATCCGCCTCGATAAAGAGCGAGACGCGAATGCCTGCCTCGCGCAATCTATCCACAATCGGAACAAGCGAATTGTGCTGGCCAGCTGCGTCCAGACCGCCCTCGGTCGTGCGCTCCTCGCGCTTTTCCGGCACGATGCAGGCGGCATGAGGCTGGTGGCGCAGTGCAATCTCCAGCATTTCTTCGGTCGCGGCCATTTCCAGATTGAGCGGGAGATCGGTCGCTGATTGGATCCGCGCAAGATCCTCGTCTCGGATATGACGGCGATCCTCGCGCAGGTGAGCCGTGATCCCGTCCCCGCCAACGCTCGCAACAATTTCCGCGGCGCGCACCGGATCGGGGTGTTCACCCCCGCGTGCATTGCGGATGGTGGCAACGTGATCGATATTGACCCCGAGCCGTAAGGGTTGGATGCCCGCCACTTACTTGCGGCTACCCGGTTTGATGACGGGAATGGCGGCTAGTTCAGCAGGCACTTCGTCAGGTTCATAGCTGGGGAAATTGAGCCCGATGAGCGAGATGAAAGGCACGCCCACATCAACCTCGCCAGCTGAACGATCAACCAATGCGGCCTCTGCAATCACTTCGCCGCCTTCACGAGCGACCGCTGCTATCGCCTCGCGGCTGGAGAGACCAGTGGTGACGACATCTTCCACCATCAAGACTTTTGCACCCTTTTCTAAAGCAAAGCCGCGGCGCAGGTGAAATTCTCCGTCAGGGCGTTCCAAGAAGAGCGCATCGGTTTGCAAGGCCCGCCCCATTTCGTGCCCGATTATCAATCCGCCCATGGCAGGAGAGACAACTACATCGATTGCGGAGCGAATTTCTCGGGGAATTCTTTGCGCGAGTGCAACCGCGAGTCGCCCTGCGCGTTCGGGGTTCATCAAAACTCTGGCGCATTGCAGGTAATGCGCGCTGCGGCGCCCCGAACTCAGCTCAAAATGCCCTTCTAACAGGGCGTCGCAATTGCGAAATTCGGAAAGCACATCTTCATCGGTCATAAGGGGTTTTGCGTGCCTCTTTGCTAATCATTTTGACTGGATTGCATCAGGTTCATCCCCGATTGCATATTTTTATCCCTAGAAGCGCTTGAGGCGCTCGGCAAGCGCGCCTATAGGCCTGCTCAATCCTGGCGAGGAATGCCGGGCGTAACCACGTATGGTGATGGTTTCGGATCAGACAAGCCTTGATGCAATCAGGGCACTGTGAGAGAGCATCGCCAGACGCGAAATGATCGAAACAGGACTATAGAGACTGATGACAATCGGGCAGACGTTCAAACGTGCTCACGGCAAAAGCATGGTCGCTTTGGGCTGTGTATTGGCAGGGGCAACGCCTTATGCAGCCGCAGCGCAAGAGGCTGAGGCGGAAGCGACGGCGACAGAGGCGCTTTACACGCCGATGGGCCCAGACATGATCAAAGGCCAGCCGGTTGATGGCGGGATCGACGTTCAGCCGCAATTCTCCGACATTGGCGAGATGGCAAACGGGTTCCACATCGGTTTGGTTTGGGTCATGGCGCTGATCAGCATTTTTGTGTTGGGTCTGCTGTTGTGGGTGATCGTGCGGTATAATCAGCGTGCCAATCCTACTCCGTCGAAGACGACGCATAATACTGCGATTGAAGTGATCTGGACGATTGTTCCGGTGCTGATCCTGATCGGTATCGCAATCCCCTCGATCAATTTGCTCAACAAGCAATATGAATCGCCACCTGCCGACGCGATCACCGTTAAGGCGACCGGAGCGCAGTGGTATTGGGAATATTCTTATCCCGATTATGACCTTGAATACACCTCTTACATGCTCAACGAGCCGGGCGAGCCTGTCGTCAACAATGGTATCCGCGAAGTTGGAAGCGAGCCGTGGGATGGACCCGGACAACTCGAAGTTGACAACCGTATGGTTGTACCTGTGGGTAAGCCTTTGCGCCTTCAGACAACTGCCAAGCTGGTTATCCACTCTTTTGCCGTTCCCGCGCTCTGGTTCAAGCTGGACGCGATTCCGGGCCGGATCAATGAGCGTTTGCTGACAGTGAATGAGCCAGGCATTTATTATGGCCAATGCTCGGAGCTGTGCGGCATCAAGCATGGCTATATGCCAATTGC
>CAZJAG010000031.1:0-22461 GCA_964543735.1 uncultured Porphyrobacter sp.
GCGCGGACTGTTCGTTTGTCGGTTCGGCGTGACAGCAATCCTTTGCGTTCCGGCTATTCGCACAATGCAAACAGGGCTGCCCTTTGAATTACAGGAGATAGGCGATAAGGGTAGCATTCTTCCAACATGTAGCACTGCTTTATGGCTCACCTCCGGCCGCAAGTCGCATTGCTTCGCAAAGAGCGAGACCTGACGAGCGCCCATGCCATCAAATACCGAGCATCCAATCAATCCGCCCATAGTGGACTTGCCTATCAATACGCATGACAGCGGGTTCTACGATGGTTTCAGCCGAGCGGTGACGATCCCGTCCAAAGTTATCGTGTCGCTCATCATTATGTGGGCGATATTCTTTCCCGTAAGCGCGAGCGAAACCCTCTCAACAGCCAATACTACGATCATTTCCTCTTTCAGCGGTTGGTACGTCTACCTTGTGGCGGCCCTGATGTTGGTCTGTGCGGTTCTGGCGCTCTACCCTGCCTCGGGTAGCCTGCGCATCGGCGCAGCGAACGAGAAACCGGAGTTCTCGCGTTTTTCATGGTTCGCGATGCTTTTCGGAGCAGGGATCGGCATCGGAATGCTAACCTATTCGACAGGGGAGCCACTCGCGCATTTCTCGAGCAATCCCGACATTATTCGCGGCACTCTCGAGGCGCGCTCAGCCCAAGCGGTTCGTCCGGCCTATGTTTACACTTTCCTCCACTGGGGATTTGCCGCGTGGTGCACTTACGCACTTGTGGGGCTTGCAATTGGCTATGTGTCCTACCGCCGCAACCTTCCGCTCACCATCCGGTCAAGTCTTGCGCCGATTTTCGGACAAGCAATGTCGGGCAATGCCGGGCACGTAGTCGATATCGTGGCGGTGGTGGCAACGATCCTCGGGGTCTCCGTCACCATGGGGCTGGGGGTAGAGCAATTTGTCGCTGGACTTTACCGTATCGGGCTAGGCGAGTGGTTGTTGACGGAAGACGGCTCGGCAAGCACAGCAGCTATCATTACCGCCCTGATCGTGCTCGTGGGAGCATCGACGCTGAGCGCTCTGTCGGGCGTTGGGCGAGGCATAAAGTGGCTCTCCAACTTGAATATGGGGCTGTCGTTTGCCTTGCTTGCGCTGTTCATGGTGGCGGGCTCCTGGATGTTGGGGCTGAGCATCCTTGCGACGGGGATTTGGGACTATCTTGTTACATTACCCGTAAACTCTGTGGTGCTGTTCAGGGACACTGGCGATGCCGTGAGCCAAGCGCTGGTGCAGTGGCAGCTCGACTGGTCGGTGTTCTACTGGGCGTGGTGGATCGCTTTCGCGCCGTTTGTCGGCATGTTCATCGCAAGGATTTCTCGAGGGCGCACGGTGCGCGAGTATATCTTTGGCGTCGTGCTGGTGCCTTCGCTGATGTGCTTTGTGTGGATGGCTATCGTAGGTGGGACGGCGATCGACCTTGAGCTAAGCGGGCAGGCAGGTGGCGCGATTGTCGATGCCAGCATCTCCGACCAGCTGTTTGCAACGCTTGCGGTATTGCTGAGTCCAGAGGTCGCCAGCCTCGTATCCGGCCTCATCGTGATCCTTTTGATGACCTACCTTATCACCTCGGCGGACAGCGCAATCCTCATCATCAACACCATCAATGGGGCAGGGGAGAGCGAAGGGCGGCGCAGCTACCACATCCTGTTTTGGGGGGCGGCGCTGGCCTTTATGGTCGGGAGTATGCTGATCCTTGGCGGGATCGACGCGATCCGCATCACCATGATCATCGGAGCGCTGCCGTTCTCCTTCGTGCTCGGCCTAATGGCGATCTCGATCATAAAGGCGATCGTCTTTGACCTTATCCGCAAACGGCACGGCGTTCCCACGACTGCCGAGGGGTGCGAGGCTTGGGACGCCAAATAGATTATACTAGTTAGAGGCTGGACACTTGGCGTTCAGAAGTAAAGGTGGATATCTATTTGCCATTATTTGAATAGAGAACTTTCTAGAAAGACCTCTTCGACAATAGATTATAAATAGAAATTCTATAAATCGAGATAAAGCATTAATATTGAAGAAATATTTGACCCCGAACATCCGTGTTGTTTTGGTGCAACACGATTGTTTCAATTCCGCTTTTTCTCCCCTGTTGCTGTGGTTGTCTCAAGGGTGTCCTGTTAACCCGCGCCCAGATGATTATGAATTCATCCGATATTCTCTAAATTTGATGGCAAGTGGCCGGAACGCGCTTCCTGCGTTCTGTCGCCGCGCATCATAATGAGCCGACAAGGGGCAATGATAATGAAAAGACTGGGTAGCAGCGTTTCAATTGGCGCTATCGCCGTGGCAATGGCATCTCCCGCCACTGCGCAGGAACAGGTGCAAGACACCGAAGAGCAGCGCCAGGGCGGCGTGGAAACCATCATCGTGACCGCACAGAAGCGGAGCGAGGACCTGCAGGATGTACCGGTATCCGTTTCCGCGATCGGCGAAGAAGCGCTCGACGAGCTCAACATCGACACGTTTGAAGATTACCTCGAGCAGCTCCCCACAGTGACCGCCGGCGGTAGTGGCCCCGGCCAAAGCACAATCTACATTCGCGGTCTTGCCTCGACCACTCCGAACCTCACGACGGCAGGCGTTGCAGGCCTCGCGCCCAATGTTGCGATGTATCTCGACGAGCAGCCACTCGCGCAGCCAGGTCGCAACCTCGATGTATATGCAGCTGATATGGCGCGCATCGAAGTGCTCTCCGGTCCGCAAGGCACTTTGTTCGGTGCGAGTTCGCAGGCAGGTGTTGTCCGACTGATCACGAACAAGCCTGACCTCGCTGGCTTCGGCGCGAGCGGTTCGGCGGGCGTATCCTTCACCAAGGGTGGTGAGACGAGCTACAAGGCGGAGGCCATGCTGAACGTGCCCGTCAGTGACAGCTTCGCGCTTCGGGGCGTAGTTTATCTAGACGACCAGGGCGGCTATATCGACAATGTCGCCGGTACCCGTGATGTCAGCGAAAGTGCGCGCTTTCGCCCAGCAGGAACGGTTCGTTCCAATGGTGTGCCTGTCAACGCGCTTCGCGGCGGTTTCCAGGCAGGCGCGAACCTCGCCAATGTGAACTTCATCGATGCGAACAATGCTGGCCGCGTCGAAGATGATTTCAACGACACGCAATATGCAGGCTTCCGCGCGACCGCCTTGTGGGAGGTCACGCCCGACTGGACTGTTACAGTTGCACATTCGCGCCAGAGCATCGAGAGCGATGGCGTCTTCTTCGCTGACCCGGAACTTGACGGCTTGGACGATCTCGAAGTCCAGCGCTTCGAGGAAGATCGCCTCGAAGACGACTTTTCAAACACGAGCTGGACTGTCGAAGGCCGTTTGGCGATGCTCGATGTGGTCTACACCGGCGCATATACCGACCGAGAGACCGAGCAGCGCGTCGACTACACCGACTATTTGTTCGTTGGACAATATCTGCCCTATTACATCTGTGACGGTTCCGTTTCCTATCCGGGAATGGCCGATCCAAGCGGCACCTGTCAGGCGCCCAACCTCTATGTGAACTCGGTGTCGGACACGAGTGTCTTCACGCAGGAGCTGCGCTTCAGCACGCCTGCCGAGAAACGCTGGCGCGTGACCGCTGGCGGGTTCTATTCCGACCTCGAGCTGAAGGAACGCAACGACTTTGCCTATCCGGGCAATGTCCTCGCCCAGCCGTTCGGCCCCTTTGCGCCGAACTTCCCGCAAAATGGTTTCACCACCGACCCGGGCCCGTTCCCGGCAGAGACCATCTTTCGCAACGATATCCGCCGTACCGACAAGCAGTGGGGGATCTTTGGGGAGGCCAATTTCGATATCGTACCTGATTTGCTGACGATCACGCTCGGCGCGCGCTATTATGATATCGAAGTCGATTTCGAAGGAAGCGCAAACGGCAGCTTCTGCAACAGCGGCGCGGCACAGGATGCTAACGCTTTCGGGACTGATATCAACGACCTTTATGACGGGGATGGTGAGTTCACCTTCATCGGATCCTGCAATGCTGCCTTGCGCCAAACGTTCACGCTGAATGACAGCCTTGCCGATATCCAAGCAGCCGGCCTTTCGGCTGCGCAGGCACAGCAGGTGTTCAACGCTGTTCGTGCGCCCGATGTCGCCCAGACCGATGGGTTCATCTACAAGGGCACGGTCACACTGACGCCGAATGAAGACTTATTGTTCTATGCGACCTATTCGGAAGGCTTCCGTCCTGGTTTGCTCAACCGTCCAGGCGGGGCAACCAATGGCGCGGGCTTCACCGTTCCGTTCGAGCTCGAAACCGACGAGGTCAAGAATTACGAATTGGGTTGGAAGCTCGATCTTGCCGACGGCCAGTTCCGCTTTAACGGCAGTGCCTTCTACGTTGACATATCGCGGCTCCAAACCACGATCTTCGACCCTAGCATCGCCAACCTGTTCTTCTCGGCCAATGCTGCCGATGCAGAGATCAAAGGCATCGAAGCCGATTTCACGCTGGCGCCCTATTCAGCGCCAGGGCTTACCGTCGCCGGTGCGTTTTCGTTGCTCGATACGGAAATTACAGATGTTCTCATTCCGACGGCCGATGTGGTCAATGGTAGCCAACTCGCGTTCGCGCCCTCGTTCCAGGGCAATCTCCGTGTGCGTTACGAATGGGATCTGTCCGACAGCCTCGGAGCTTACATCCAGCCCCAGCTGAAGCATTCGGCATCCAAGTTCACTGACGTGATTGCGATCAACAATCTGGAGCTGGACAGCTACACGATTGTCGACCTGGCGGCGGGTATCACTGCGGACCAGTGGCGCGTCGAAGTGTTTGGTGACAATCTGTTCGACACACGCGCGCAGATTTCCGGCAACTTCGTCAATGACAGGCCGCGCATCACCACAAATCGTCCGCTGACGATCGGGATGCGGGTTTCGTTCGATTACTGATCGGAGCTGACTGACATCACAAAGCGGCGAGGCGGACGGGCAGTTCGCTTTCGCCGCTTTGCTTTGGTAGAGCCCCGGCATGAGCTTACGCGATAAGGCACTGGCATCGGCGCAGCTGGCGCTTCAAAACGGCGATTTCGCCCAAGGTCTGGCGCATGCCAAAGGCGTTCTCGAAGGTGACGCTCAAGACGGCGATGCGCATTACATGGCAGCCGTTGCTGCGCGCTATCTCGAACAATATGACGCAGCGGAGCAACATCTCGAGGCGCTCCATGCCGCAATGCCTGAATATGGCCGCGCTTGGCAGGAAAGCGGTCATCTTGCTCGCGCGCAAGGGCGGGAGGATGCGGCGCTTGGTGCATTTGCGAAAGCGACGAAGTTCAATCCGGCGCTGGTTGCGAGCTGGCGGGCGATTGCCGAGCTGGAGCAGGCGCGCGGCCACGGTGCTAAGGCTAAGGCTGCTTCGGCACAGGAAGCGCGCGTAAAGGCGCTCCCAAGTGAATTGGTTGCGGTGACCCATCATTTGTTCGAAGGGCGCCTGCTGCGCGCTGAAGAAATTGCGCGGCATTACCTGCAAAAGCACCCGCAGGACATCGAAGGGATGCGTTTGCTTGCCCAGATCGGGATCAAGCTCGGCGTGCTCGACGATGCGGACTTCTTGCTGGAGAGCGCGCGAACCTTTGCCCCTGACAATGTGCAGGTGCGGCTCGATTACATCGACTTGCTGCGCCGGAGACAAAAATTCGAGCTGGCGCGCGACGAGGCCGAAGCGCTTTATGCGCTCGATCCCGACAATCCGATGTTCCAGTCGCATCTCGCAATTGAGCGGATGCAGACAGGTGACTATGATGGCGCATCCGAGCTGTTCGACCAGGTCCTAGCAAAACTGCCGGAGGATCCGGCGACGCTGACGAGCAAGGGCCATGCGCTCAAGACGACGGGGCTGCAGGACGAAGCGGTTGCAAATTATCGCGCCGCAACGTCCGCGAAGCCCGATCATGGCGATGCCTGGTACGCGCTTGCGAACCTTAAGACCTATCGCTTTGAAGACAGTGAAATTGACGCGATGGTTCAGCAGCTTTCACGCCGCGACCTAGCATTCATGGACCGGGTCCACCTCAACTTCGCGCTTGGAAAGGCGTATGAGGATCGCAAGGCATACGAGGAAAGTTTTGGCTTCTATGATCAAGGCAATGCCCTGAAGCGAGCGCAGACGCGCTATAGCGCTGACGCGATGAGCGAGGAGCTTGCAAAGCAAAAGGCGGTTTGCACACCCGAACTCTTCGAAAAGCATGAGGGGAGCGGGCACCCGGCCATTGATCCGATTTTCATACTGGGCCTGCCGCGGGCGGGCTCGACACTGCTTGAGCAAATTTTGGCGAGCCATAGCCAGGTGGATGGAACGCTGGAGCTTCCCAACATCCTCTCGCTCGCGCATCGCTTGCGCGGGCGCAAGGCGGGGCAGTCACGCTATCCGGCGACACTTAGTGAACTTGATGCAGCGCAGCTGGCCGAAATGGGTGAGCGCTTTATCGAGGACACACGCGTCCACCGTCAGTCGGCACCGCGCTTTATCGACAAGATGCCGAACAACTTCCGGCATATCGGCCTCATCCATTTGATTCTTCCAAATGCGAAGATCATCGACGCGCGGCGCAATCCGATGGATTGTTGCTTTTCCGGCTTCAAGCAATTGTTCGCCGAAGGTCAGGAGTTCACTTACGGGCTTGAAGAGGTTGGGCGCTATTATGCGGACTATGTCGCGTTGATGGATCATTGGGATGCGGTGCTGCCCGGAAAGGTTCTGAGGGTCCAGCATGAGGATGTGCTCGATGACCTTGAGGGCCAGACGCGCCGGATGCTCGATTATCTGGAACTGCCTTTTGAAGAAGCCTGCCTCGAATTTCACAAGACAGAAAGAGCGGTTCGTACAGCCAGCAGCGAGCAGGTGAGGCAGCCGATCAATCGCAAGGGTCAGGGGGCGTGGAAACCTTTTGAACCCTGGTTAGACCCTCTGAAAGATGCCTTGGGCTCTCTTGTCGACTAGGAATTGGGCGATCTGGCTCGAGGTTGATTTTAAGCTTCTCATCGTCGCTCTTGGCGGTGCAGGAAATATGAGAGTGAGCCTCTGGAAGGATGGTGGACGCACTAGGGTTCGAACCTAGGACCCGCTGATTAAGAGTCAGCTGCTCTACCAACTGAGCTATGCGTCCCCGCCGCAAATGCCCGTTCAACAAAGGCATCGATTGTGCGAAGGCGCTTCATATAGCGATCAAATTGGCATTGGGAAGGGGCTCTTGCCGCTACAATAGCTCTACCAGCCGGAAAAGCGTTTGCGCGGGGCGAGCCGGTTCCAGCGATTAATCATGAGCAAGACGCCGATACAGATCATATTGGTCAGCATGGACGAGCCGCCGTGGCTCATGAAGGGGAGGGGTATGCCGACGACCGGGGCCATTCCCATTACCATCATCAAATTGACCGCGACATAAAAGAAAATCACCACGGTCATTCCCGCCGCGACCAGTTGGGAGAAGCGATCCTCTGACTTGCGCGCGACATTCATCCCCCAGCGAAGGATGATCGCGAACACACCGATCACGAATATGCCGCCTATGAGGCCCCATTCCTCCGCCATGGTGGAAAATACAAAATCTGTATGCGGTTCAGGGAGATAATCCAGCTGGCTCTGGGAGCCTTCATTGAAACCCTTGCCGGTAATTCCGCCCGAACCGATGGCGATTTTGGATTGAGTGATGTGATAGCCTGAACCAAGCGGATCGCTTTCAGGGTCCAGAAAAGTCGTCACACGTCTTTGCTGATAGGGTTTGAGCGCGAAGAAGAAGGCGAGGGGTATCGCAATGATCCCGCCTATCCCTGCGGTTACGAACCATCGCATCGGCAGACCTGCCAAGAGCATGATGACCCCGCCGCCAAAGGCAATAGCGAGCGCCGTACCAAGGTCGGGCTGCATCATCACAAGTCCCACAGGCAAACCGATGAGCACGCCTGCCGGGACAACCGCTTGCCAGGTGGGGATCATACCGGGCGGCAATGCCTCGTAAAAGCGGGCAAGCACGATGACGATAACCGGTTTCATCAGCTCAGATGGCTGCAAACGCATAAAGCCCAGGTCAAGCCAGCGCTGACTTCCGCCGCCAAACGCGCCAATGGCCTCCACTGCAATCAGCATCAAAAGTACTGTAAAATAGGCGGGATAGGTAAAAGTCTTCACAAACTCTTTTGAAAAGCGCGAGATGACAATCGCCAGCACAAAGAATATGCTGAAGCGCAATAGGTGCGCAGATGCGAAGGGTTCGAAGGAGCCGCCAGCAGCAGAATAGAGCACCGCAGCGCCAAACAGCGCCAGCATGACCAGCGGGATCAGCATCTGCCACGGTTGGCGCGAAATCGGATCGGGGATGATCGAACTCACCGGCGCGCCCTGTCAATCACTTGCTGTTCTGGATTGGGCCGCGCTGCGCCTGATGCTACCGGGTTAGGGCGCGGGGCGACCGCTGTTGTCGCGATTTCCTCGCTTTGACGAGCCGCTAGCCGTGCTTCGGCGTCTACGCGTTTGATAATCTCGTCCTCGCGCACAGTCCGCGTGGGAATCGATGCGCCCGCAGCCTCGGCAAATGCGGCATATTTCTTCTCGAGCCGTCGTTGCGCAGTTCCGCCCCATCCACGTTCCAGCGAGCGCAGGCGGGCCATTCCGCGCCCCGGATCGAACATGAACGTCATGACGTCACGCGCGATGGGATAGGCTGCGCCCGAGCCTCCGCCATGCTCGATCACGACGGCGCCTGCATATTTCGGTTTGTCGAAGGGCGCGAAGAAAGTGAAAAGACCGTGATCACGGAACTTCCATGGGCCCGAACGACCGTCTGACTTGCTCAGGCTGACGACCTGAGCTGTCCCTGTCTTGCCCGCTATGCGAATACCACGCAGCGGCAGTCTACCGCGATTGGCTGTGCCACGCCCGCTAACCACATCGCGCATTGCCTCGCGCACATATTGGACATGCTCGTCAGAGAAGCCCACGCGCTTGTCGAGCGCGACGTCATCATCAAGAGTGAGGCGCGGCATAACCCCGCGTCCTGTCGCAAGCCGTGCTGCGCTGACCGCCAATTGCAACGGATTGGCGAGCATATAGCCCTGACCAATCGTCGCGTTGACTGTATCGGCAGCATACCAAGGCTTGCCATATTTGCCCTCTTTCCACTGGGGATCGGGGACAGTGCCATAGAACTGGCTGACAACGGGGAGGGGAAAGCGCTCTCCCAGCCCGCAGACACGGTTCATCGCGGCAATCGGGTCCATCCCGATGCGCTGGGCGAAATGATAAAAATAGACGTCGCAGCTTTGGTAGATGCCCTTCGCCATGTTGACATTGCCATGGCCGCGCCGGTTCCAGCAACGAAAGACCCGGTCACCCACTTGCAATCCGCCACCGCAAAAGACTGTCTCTTCAGGGTCGAGCCCCTCTTTGAGGAAAGCCATCGACACCATCGGCTTGACGGTCGAGGCGGGAGGATAGAGCCCTTTGAGCACTTTATTGCGCAACGGAACCCGTTCATCCTGGCTCAGCATCGAATATTCGAGGCTGCCAATGCCATCAGAAAAGCTGTTCGGATCAAAGCTGGGCATGGAGGACATGCACAAAAGATCGCCCGTCTCGCAATCCATCACAACGACCGAACCGGATTCAAGGCCGAGCCTGCGTGTCGCATAATCCTGCAACGGGCCATCAATAGTGAGGCGCACCGCCTTGCCCTGCACATCATCGGTTGAGGCAAGGTCGCGCACGACCCGGCCAGAGGCGGTCACTTCTACGCGCCGACCGCCTGGCGTGCCGCGCAAGGTTGTCTCAAAGTGCTTCTCAAGTCCGTCTTTTCCGATTTTGAAACCGGGGGTTAGAAGGAGGGGATCACGCTCTTTCTCATATTCTTCGGCATTGGCGAGCCCGACATATCCGATTAAATGACCAACTGCGACACCGGTGGGGTAAAAGCGTGAAAAGCCGCGCTGTGGCAATACCCCTTTAAGGTCGGGCAGGCGCACAGTAATCGCAGCAAATTGATCGTAATTAAGGCCGCTGGCGACTTCGACTGGTTGGAATTTGACCGCTTCTGCCGTGCGGGTCTTGATATCCTCGATATGATCCGGCTCGAGCCCCAGCAATGCGCCCAGCTGAGAGATCGTCTTGTCAGGATCGGTCAACCGTTCGGGAATCAGATCAACCCTGAAATCCGCGCGGTTGGATGCCAATGGTGCGCCAGTGCGATCAAGAATCCACCCTCTGCGCGGCGGAACAAGGGTGAGGTTAACCCGGTTGCTTTCCGATTCGAGGCTGTATTTCTCATTCTCGGCAATGGCGAGGTAAGCCATCCGCCCCGCCAAAAGCACACCAATGCCCCCCTGAATCGTACCGACCAGGAAGCTTCGTCGTCTAAATTCGTTCTGCAGGGTAGTGGAACTGACGACCGGACGCTTGCGGCGCCAAAACATCAGTCCAGCTCCCTAAAGCGCACAAGGCGCATCCTGTCTAATCCGGCAACCATGATGGCGATAATGGGATATAGCAGCACAGACAGCAAGACTTGAGGTGCAACAACAGCAAAATGTTGCAAAGTCGGGACTGTGCCCGAGGCGAAAATCGCGATGATAAGATAGGCACTTACGGCGATGGCCGCGACGAACCAGTCTTGCCAGAAGCCGCGCCAGGGGAAGCGTTGCTCGATATAGTCAAGCACGATCATTGTAAGTGACCATAGAAGAATTGCGCTTCCCATAGGCTGTCCGCTGAACAGATCATCAAACGCACCCAGCGGCAATCCCACCCACATCGGCATAAAGCCGGGCCGATACAGCCGCCATGCCAGCAGCAACATAAAGCCAAAAGGCGGGAAGAAAGGCATGGTGTTGGTGAGCGCGAGCGAAGGTAGCAGCGAGCCGAGCAATATCGTCACATAGGGGACGCTGCGCGCCAGAACTGGCGAATGCCGCCGCGTCAGTTTCCGCTCATAGCTAAGCGAGGGGAGATTATCCTTACGCCGCGCCATTATTCGCCGTCCTGCGTGCCCGGCGTTCCTTCATTGGCGTTTTCGGCGTCATTCCCTTCGCCTTCGCTTTCGGGTTCCGGCTCGACCAGCGGTTCTTCCTCGGGCACTTGGGAAGCATAAACCGCCTCTGGCTGCCAGATTGGGGTGACTGCCACGAAATTTGTTGAGACAGGATCAGCAACAAGGCGGGCCAATGCGCCTTCATCATTGAGTTCTTGCACAATCGCAACGGCTACGCCGGGTTGGAAATAGCCGCCGGTGCCGCTGGTGACGAGCAGATCGCCCACTTCAAGCGGATTAAGCCCCAGATTGATCAGCCGGATTTGCAACAGGCCGTCACCGCGCCCCCGGGCAAGCGCAACCACATTATCGGTCGAGCGCCGAACCGGCAGGGCGCTGGCGCTATCGGTGAGGAGCAGAACGCGCGCTGTATTGCGGCTTGTCTCCAATACGCGGCCGACAATCCCGCGTTCACTGCGCACTGGCATTCCATTGCCAACGCCTTGATTGCGGCCTGCGGCCATATAGGCGAAGCGCCGCGCGCTGGTCGAGCTGGACCCGATCAGCCGGGTGGTCACAATCGGAGGTTGCTCAAGCTCTTGCAGTCCCAGCAATCCGCGAAGCTGGGCGTTCTCTTGCGCCACATCGTCCGATTCTTTGAGCCTGATACGGGCGACTTCCAATTCCTGCTTTAGTTTTGAATTCTGGCTTCCGGCCTCGAGATAGCCTTGCACCGATTCAAAGAAGCCCTGGCCTTCATCGCGAACAACCGCTGTTCCTTGTCCGGCAGGGCGCGTGGCATCATTGGCAAGCCCGCGCAGTCCCGCAAAGGACTGAGGCTGCCAGATCGAGACGATCAGCAGGGCAAGACCAATCACCGCCCCGAGAAAGGCCGCCAAATAGCCCGTGAACAAAGAGAACTGCGCCTTGCGCGAGAATCCGGAATTGCGAGATGAAGAGCGAGCCATGATTGCTTACCCCCTCATGCGGTAATCGTTAGGCTGTCATGAGGACGCCGCGATAGATGGGGTCTTCCATCGCGCGTCCTGTTCCCAGCGCTACACAGGAAAGCGGGTCTTCGGCGATGCTAACCGGAAGGCCGGTCTCTTCGCGAAGATGTTCATCAAGTCCTCGGATCAAAGCGCCGCCTCCGGTGAGAACAATGCCTTGGTCGACAATATCTGCCGCCAGCTCCGGGGCTGTGTTCTCAAGCGCGATGCGCACACCTTCTACAATGGCGCCAATCGGTTCGCTAAGAGCCTCGGCGAGATGCGCCTGATTGATTGTAATTTCCTTGGGCACGCCATTGACGAGATCGCGCCCCTTAATGGTCAGCGTTTCGCCCACGCCATCCTCTGGCGGGATTGCAATGCCGTAATCCTTCTTGATCCGTTCCGCCGTGCCATCACCGATGAGCAGATTATGATGTCGGCGAACATAAGAAACGATCGCCTCATCCATTTTGTCGCCGCCAGTGCGAACCGAAGTGGTGTAGGCAAGCCCGCGAAGCGAAAGCACCGCGACCTCTGTCGTGCCGCCGCCAATATCGACAACCATCGAACCAACTGGCTCGGTCACTGGCATATCAGCGCCGATTGCAGCGGCCATCGGTTCGAGGATCAAATACACTTCCGATGCGCCAGCGTTAGAGGCTGCATCGCGAATTGCGCGCTTTTCAACCGAAGTCGCGCCCGAGGGTACGCAAATCACGATCTCTGGCTGGCTCCACACGCTTGTGCGGCGGCCCAGAACCTTGCGGATGAAATGCTTGATCATCTGCTCGGCAATATCAATGTCGGCGATAACCCCGTCACGCAGCGGACGGATCGCCTCGATACTGTCAGGCGTCTTGCCCATCATCACCTTGGCATCATCGCCAACCGCCTTGGGCTTGCGCACGCCGTTGACGGTTTCCATCGCGACCACTGAAGGTTCATTGAGGATGATGCCCTGATCCTGCACATAGACCAGCGTATTTGCCGTCCCCAGATCAATCGCGATATTCTTGGGGCCGAAATTGAACAGATTGGAAAAGAAGCTCATTTTATTTTTTTATATCCGAAATTGTGATGAGGCTGCGAGGCGCGCAGAAACGCCGAACGCGACCCGGTTTGGAAAACTTGCCCACCGCTTAGCGAAATTGTGCGCAAAACGCCAAAATAATTGTTCAAACTCATAAGGATTTTCCACCGCCAGTCTCGAATAACGCGCAGCAGGGCGCTATTGAGAGAAAATGTCGCGTATCCGCCGCCTTCCCGAAACATTGGTAAACCGCATTGCGGCAGGTGAAGTGGTGGAGCGGCCGGCGGCCGCGCTCAAGGAACTCGTTGAAAATGCTATTGATGCAGGCTCTTCGCGAATCGATGTGGGGCTGGAAGATGGCGGGCTCACGCGGATCGAGGTAAGCGATGACGGCTGCGGGATGGGTAGCGATGCGATGGCCTTGGCGCTAGAGCGGCATGCGACATCAAAGCTGCCCGATGAAGCGATTGAACAGGTCACGACCCTTGGGTTTAGGGGCGAGGCGCTGCCATCCATTGCAAGCGTGGCCAAGCTCACCCTTGAAAGCCGTGAGCATGATGCGCGTGAGGGATGGCGCAAGGTTGTCGATCATGGTGCACAAATCATATCGGAACCCGCTGCTGTTCCGGTCGGGACGCGCGTCATCGTGGAAGAGATTTTCGCCAAGATCCCCGCACGCCGCAAGTTCTTGCGCACATCGCGCAGTGAATATGGAGCATCGCTTGACGTGATGCGCAGACTGGCGCTCGCTCGGCCTGACATCGCCTTCTCGCTGACCCATGGCAAACGGCGCATATTCGGGCTTCAGGCAGGCGAGGCTTTGGCTGACCGCGTTGCCAGTATTGTCACTCGCGAATTGCGTGACAATAGCGTTGCGATAGATTTTGAGCGCGAGGGCGAGGCAGGGCGCGTCAGGCTCACCGGTGTTGCGGGCTTGCCAACTTATAATCGCGGGGTGGCCGACCATCAATATCTCTTCGTCAACGGCCGCCCGGTAAAAGATCGCTTGCTAACCGGCGCTGTGCGCGGGGCTTATTCCGATATGCTGGCGAGGGATCGCCATGCGGTGCTTGCGCTCTTCTTGGAAGTGCCGCCTGAAGAAGTGGATGTGAATGTCCATCCCGCCAAGACCGAAGTGCGCTTCCGCGATGCGCGCCGGATGCGCGGCTTTATCATTGCAGGGCTTCGCGAAGCTTTGGCAACAGGTGACAAACGCAGCGCCAATGATGCGGACCGGCAAGCGATGGGGCGCTGGGTGTCAGAACCTGCGAGCCCTGAACCTGCCCCTGCGCTCCGCTCGATATTTGAAGGGCGCGACTGGTCTGCTCCGGCGCCTTCGCACTTGAGTGAAACAGGCGCGGCCTTCCGCTCTTACCAATCAGAAGAATTGGCCGCACCGCAAGGGCGCGCAGTCACTCCTGATGAAGCGCCGATAGAGGAGGGGGCTGACTATCCGCTGGGCATTGCGCGCGGGCAAGTCGCCAACACTTACATCGTGGCAGAAGCCGAGGACGGCTTGGTGCTGGTCGATCAGCACGCCGCGCATGAAAGGCTCGTGCTTGAACGACTGCGCGCAGCGGGTGCAGGCGATGCCGTCGCGCGCAGCCAAGCCTTGCTTGTGCCCGATGTGGTCGAGCTGGACGAGGCGGATTGCGACCTTTTGGAAGAGGCCGCATCAGGCTTTGCGCAATTGGGGCTTAGCGTCGAGCGTTTTGGCCCCGTAGCGATGATCGTTCGCGCCATGCCGCACGCTTTGCGCAAGGCCAATTCGCACCAGCTGTTGCAGGATTTGGCTGATGATATTGCCAAGCATGGCCCCAGCGATGAGGGCGGTGCGCTGCTGTTAACAGAGCGCTTGGAGCATGTGCTTGCGACCATGGCCTGCCACGGCTCGGTGCGGGCAGGGCGCGCGCTCAACGCGCAAGAGATGAACGCTCTGCTGCGCGAGATGGAGGCAACGCCGCGCTCTGGCCAATGCAATCACGGCAGACCCACTTGGGTCAAGCTCTCGATGGAGGATGTCGAAAAGCTGTTCGGGCGGCACTAATCTTCGTCGACCGCATCCACATCGCGCACTTCAATGAGGCCGATACTTTCCATCACCAGCACCAGCTTGTCGTCCTGATTATAGGCCTCAACCCGCCCGTCGAGCAGGCCCATTTCGGGCCGCGATTTTGAACGGCGCTTTGACTTGGTGATCGCCTCGCAGCGCAAGATATCCCCGGGGAAGACCGGATGCGGCCATTCCAGCTTGTCGACACCGGGCGAGCCTAGCCCCGCTTGTTTGATGCGGTGAAACTCGTCCACCATCATCCGCATGACAATGCTGGCCGTGTGCCATCCGCTGGCCGAGAGTTTGCCGAAGTGGGTGCTGGCGGCGGCTGTGTCATCGAGGTGAAAGGGCTGGGGGTCGTATTGCGAGGCAAACTGGATCACCTCTTCGCGCGTCACTTCATAGCGGCCATAGCGTTTGACGACGCCCACTTCGACATCCTCGTAATAGAAGCGTCCGTCGGTTTTTGGGTCGTTCGGCATGCGCGTTAGACGTTGAACTTAAACAGCATCACATCGCCGTCCTGCACGTCGTAATCCTTGCCTTCCTGCCGCATCTTGCCCGCTTCCTTTGCGCCAGCTTCTCCGTTCAAAGCGATGTAATCATCATAGGCGATGGTCTCGGCCCGAATGAAGCCCTTCTCGAAATCCGTATGGATTTCTCCGGCTGCTTGCGGAGCTTTCGCGCCTTCAGGAAAAGTCCATGCGCGCGATTCCTTTGGCCCAGCGGTGAAGAAGGTTTGCAAGCCCAGCAATGTGTAGCCCGCCTTGATCACGCGGGCGAGGCCGCTTTCGGAAAGTCCCAAGGCTTCGAGATATTCGGCGCGGTCCTCTTGCGGCATAGCCACAAGTTCAGACTCAATCGCAGCTGATACGATCACCGCCTGCGCTCCCTCGCTTGCAGCCTTGTCAAAGACTTTGGCGGACAGATCGTTGCCATCTGCCGCCTCATCCTCGGCCACATTGCACACATAAAGCACTGGCTTGGCGGTGAGCAGCTGCGCATTGTCAAACAGGCGCTGCTCCTCATCATCCTTGGGCTCGGTGAGGCGTGCAGGCTTGCCATCCTTAAGCAGGTCGAGCGCTTGGCCCAATACGCTCGCTAGTGCCTTTGCCTCTTTGTCGCCGCTGGTCGCGCGGCGCGCAGCATTCTCAACCCGCTTTTCCAAGCTTTCCAGATCGGCCAGCATCAGCTCTGTCTCAACCACTTCGGCATCCGCAATCGGATCGACATGGTTGGCGACATGCTGGATGTCATCATCCTCGAAACAGCGCAGCACATGCACAATCGCATCAACCTCGCGGATATTGCCAAGGAACTGGTTGCCCAAGCCTTCACCAGCGCTTGCGCCTTTCACCAGCCCCGCAATATCGACAAAGCTCAATTGGGTAGGGATCACCTTCGCGCTTTCAGCAATCGCGGCAATCTTGTCGAGCCGGTCATCAGGCACGCTTACTTGACCCACGTTCGGCTCGATCGTGCAGAACGGGTAGTTGGCCGCTTGCGCCGCCTGCGTTTCGGTCAGTGCATTAAAGAGGGTGGACTTGCCGACATTGGGCAGGCCGACAATCCCGCAACGAAAACCCATGAAATGTCTCGCTTGAATAAGTGGAATGCGCGCGCCTTAGCGATGAGCGCGGCAAATGGCCAGCGTGCTTAGGCGGTGTTGTGCACGTCCTTGATCCACGGGCCGAACGGCGAATTGCCCAGCCACTCAACCTGCACTTTCGCTGTGAGATCGTTGATCACTTCTTGCGGACGGCCGCGCGGGTGCACGGCTTTGCGCAAAGGCTTGGTTCCCGGCGCCATTGCGATCACTTCGGCCATAGCGCGCGGCACATCCATCGGATCGGTCGAGCCGCCGCCTGTGCGTTTACCGAGGCGAGAGACGAGCGCGGGGTAGCCCGAAGTGTGCTTGTCCTCTGCGCGCTCAAGCAATTTGAGCGAGTTGGTGTTGGCGTTTGACCAGATCATCGTGGGATAACCGCCCGGCTCGATAATCGTGACTTCAACTCCGTGCGGGGAAAGTTCGTAAGCCAATCCTTCGCTCAATGCCTCTAGCGCGAATTTGCTGGGTGAATATTGGCCGTAACTTGGCGCAATCACGCGGCCCAATTGCGAGGAGACATTGATGATATGTCCGCGTTTGGCTGCGCGCATCTTGGGGAGCACAGCGCGGATCATTCGCTGGGGCCCGAAGACATTGGTGTCAAACGTGTGCTTCGTTGCTTCGATATCTTGAATTTCAATCGGGCCACCATAGGAAATGCCCGCATTGTTAATCACCACATCGAGAGCGCCGCCAGCAAGCCGTTCCGCCTCGGCAACGCCATTGGCAACTTGCTCATCCGAGGCGACGTCTATTTCGAGGATCGTTATATCGAGCGATTGTTCACGCGCTACCGCGCTCAGCTCATCAGCCTCCTTGCGGGGAAGGCCACGCATCGTCGCAAAGACTTTTGCCCCCATCTGCGCAAACAATTCGGCAGCCATGCGACCAAATCCGGTCGAGCAACCCGTGATCAGGATGCTCTTGTCGCTAAGGTCAGGATTGCTGGTCTGGGCGAAGACTTGCGATGGAGCGGTGAGGGAACCGGCAGCGGCTATTGCAGCGCTGGAGGTTAGAAGCGAGCGGCGTGAAAGTGTCGTAGACATGCGAACAGGCTACCGCGCGAACGGCAGCCTGTCAGCAATGAATTTGTTCAAAAGCGCTTACTTGGCTGCTTTTTTGCGGCGACGCATTGCCGCTCCGCCAGCATAGAGGCCAAGACCAAGGCCGAGCAGTGCCACGCCAGCAGGCTCTGGAACAGAGGTTCCGCCCGAAGACGTGCTCGAAGTGGTGGTGCTGCTTCCGCCGCTCGAGCTGCTTGTTGTCGGCTCTTGCGGCGGCTTCGAAAATGCCATCGCCGAAGTCGCTGCAAATGAAGCGAAGAGACCTGCCGCAGCAGCGTAGGAAAGAATTTTTTTCACTGTAAAACCCTCAAAGAATGTCAAAATTCGACATTGCATTTATTAACCGTTTGCTAAGATTCGTGAACCGAGGGTTTGAACCCTGCACCGAATTGGGACAGTTTGTGCAGCTTTGGGACTTATCCCCGCATCCTCAGAGCGAAATCCCCCAGAAAGCGTGCATCATCACCCTTGGCCAGCCATTCGGCTTCCGCGCCGATTGCCCCAAGCATCTGGATCAAATCGTCCTGCTCAGCCTTTGCATAATTGCCAAGGACATAGCCGTTCACTGCATCCTTATGGCCCGGGTGGCCGATCCCGATCCGCACGCGGCGAAATTCGGCGCCAATATGGGCGTGGATTGAACGCAGGCCATTGTGGCCGGCATGCCCGCCGCCTTGTTTCACCTTGAGCTTGAATGGGGCAATGTCGAGCTCGTCATGAAAGACAGTGATGTCTTCGGGCGTCAGCTTGTAATAGCGCATGGCTTCACCGACGCTGCGCCCGCTTTCATTCATGAAGGTGGCAGGCTTGAGGAGGAGGATCTTCTCCGAACCGATCCTGCCTTCCTGAACCCAGCCCTGAAACTTCTTCTGCTCAGTCGCAAAACCGTGCATTTCAGCGAGCACATCGCACACCATAAAGCCCACATTGTGCCGGTGCATCGCATAGCGCGGTCCGGGATTTCCAAGGCCAACCCAAAGTTGCATGATTGTTCCCTTAGCAGGCTTGACCTGCGCCTCAAGCGCCACCGCTCGGGTTCGCTCGCTTCGCTGTCCTCGCATTAGCTCGGGCGCACAGTCGCGCTTGCGGCTCGTGGCCGCTCGCCGAGACTAGTCCTGTCCAATCCCACAACAAAACACCGGACCCATTGCTGAGCCCGGTGCCTTGGTGATTTGTATCGAAGGGACGGAGCTTATTCGCCGTCGCCACCTTCTGCATCGCCGCCTTCGCCAGCGTCGTCGCCAGATTGTGCGGTTGCTTCGACCTCGTCTGCTGCAACCTCTTCCTCGTCCTCGGTCTCGGCCTTCTTGAGCGCGGACGGAGCAACAAGAGTTGCAATGGTGAAGTCACGATCGGTGATCGCGCTTTCCGAACCTTCAGGCAGAGCGATTTCGCTGATGTGGATCGAATCGCCAACTTCGCGGCCGGTTACGTCAATCTCGATCTGCGATGGGATCTTGTCCGCTTCACAAACCAGATCAAGTTCGTGACGCACAACATTGAGAACGCCGCCCTTCTTAAGGCCGGGCGATTCCTCTTCATTGACGAAGACAACCGGAATAGCGACTTCGATTTTCGCGTCCTTGGCAAGGCGCAGGAAATCGACATGGGTTGGACGGTCATTGACCGGGTGGAAAGCGACATCCTTTGGCAGGGTGCGAACGCTGTTGCCTCCAACATCGATCATCACAATCGAGTTCATAAAGTGGCCGGTGCCAAGCTGGCGAACCAGTTCTTTTTCCTCGACATGGATCGGAGTGGGTTCTTCTTTGCCGCCATAGACAACGGCGGGAATGCGGCCTTCGCGACGCAGTGCACGGGAGGCTCCCTTGCCAGCCCGTTCGCGCGTCTCGGCCGGCAGGTTCAGAGCGTCGCTCATAATCGCTTACCTTTCGAAAACTTGTGTCATTGAACATTTCGCACATCGCGCCTCCAGGGATGACCATGACATGCGAAGGCGCGCCATTAGGGCGTGGTGATGAGAAAGGCAAGCAATTCCGCTTCATTTGACGCTTGGCTTCATGCGGTCACTGGATGCGCTTTACCTTATAGCCTTCTGCCTCAAGCATAGCGGGCATTCCATCGGGCCCCACAAGATGGCCTGCGCCCACGGCAATCAGCGGTTCGCCTTCGCCTTTCAGCATCGGCACAAGCTGGGCAATCCAGTCCTGATTGCGCTTCACCAACAGCGCCTCGCGCAATTCGGGGTCAGCCATAATGCCTTCCTGTGTGGCAGCGATCAGTGTCGGCTCGTCTCCGGCGAGCCATGCGTCTCGCAAACGAGCAGGCTGGCTATCGGCGGTTTGCGCCTCTGTGACTACGCCTTCAACAAGAGCGCGCTGATCGGCAAACGCTAGCTGGTCAAAGATCGAAAGCTGCGCGCGAACGCCTTCGAATTCTTCGATCGGGCGACCGCGGAAATCCTTGATCAAAGCTCGGTCGACACCGTTCTCGCTTTTGCCGGTTTGCGCCACCTGAGCCAGCATCAGCGCCGCTGCCCAAGTCTCAACGCGGTCAAACTCCTCGCGCTCAAATTGAGAGCGGTTGATCAGCGCATCAAGCTTGTCATGCAATTGCGGCGAGACAGATTGCTTCAACGAGCTTGAAGGGCCGGGAAAGGTGGCCAGCTCGGTGTAGATTTTCGCGGTCGCGGCGCTGTCATTCAGCTTTGTAATCTCGACCAGCAGGAAATCTGCTTCTGTCACCACAGCAGAAAGCGCCTTTGTGCGCCAGCGCGTGCCATCGGGCAGAGCATGGATAGTGCCAAACAACCAGCCCTCAAGCTCGCCTTGTGTGTTGGCGATTTCGAACAGTAGCGGTGAGGGCGGCGGCGCATCTGTATCAACGGGGCCGCCTGTGTTCTCGTCACTGCAAGCAGCGAGCATGATACTCGCCGCAAGCAGAACGATCCATCGCGCGATCATTGAATCCGCGTGACAGTCAGCCCATCGCTTTTGAGCATGTCCTGCACGCTGCGCTCGCCTGCAAGGTGGCCTGCACCCACAGCCATGAAGACAGTGCCGGGCGCGTCCATCCGCTCGTCAATCCAGTTCGCCCAATTGCGATTGCGCGAATAGAGCAGCTGATTGGCGAGCTCTGGATCGTCGAGGCCCTCGTTCATCAGCTCGCCCAGCCGATCAGCATCGCCCTTGACCCATTCGGCGACCATTGCATCAAGGGTCGGCTTGATGTCGTCAATATTGTCAGCGGCGTCCATCAGGAAGGCGATTTGCGATTTTTGCGGCAATTGATCGAAGATGCCGATCTGGAACTCGATTGTCTCCAGCGCCATTTTTGGCTTGTCACCGGCCTGTTCAAGCAGCACCTTTTCTACCCCGCTTTCGGGCGAATAGCCGTTTTGGATCAGCGGCAACATCGACAGAGTGAGCCCTGCAAACCAAGGCTCGAACTGGTCAAACGCAGCAGGTGGGACGTTCAATTTGCCAAGTGCGGTCTCATAACTGGCTTTCTGCTCCGGCGTCAGCAGACTGCGCAGGCTGGTTCCTTGCGGCAACACGCCTTTGGTTTGAACCAGATTTTGCATTTTGCCCTGCATATCGTCGCCCATGTCAATCTCGGTGACGATGCTTTGCGATGAATTGAGCGCGTCTGAAATGGGGCCGCTTAGCCAGTCGACATCTTTGGGCAGAACATGGACGGTTCCGAACATATAGATGGTCGTATCCGCATCCTTCACCATCCATAGGCCCGGCCCGCCAATGCCGCGCTCTTCACTAGCGACTTGAGCGGTCGAGACGGGGGCAGGCTTGGTTTGCTGCTGCGCGCAGGCGGTTCCTGTGAACAGCATGGCGCTGGCGAGCAGGGACGAGATGATTTTGCGAGAATTTTTCATAATTTGTCTTCCTTGTTGGAAAGAGGCTTACTGGCAATTGAACGAAACACAAATGAAGTTTGGTTAGCGAAATTTCCTGTAGAACCAAACGGCTGTCCAGATTGCTGAAACAATCAAGAATGTGACCATCGGATCTTGAGTAGGCAACCAACCGGCGCGTTCTGCCAACCACCACGAAGGCGTGATGAAGAGAAAGGCGTGGCATGCGATCATTGCGGCATCGCGGTAGCTATCCGCCTCATGCTCGTCGATCGAACGCCACCACATCACAGTTACAATCGGGACGACGACTAGCCATGAGAAGAGGCCAAATGCAGCTGCGGTGGCGGTGAGAGGGGCATTGCTAAACAGGGCGTTTTGATCCGGCCCTTCCAGCGCCACAAATCCAATTCCAATCACTACCCCCGCACCAGCAGCTGCCCATAGCCAATTGCGAGACTTCGCGGTGCTTGGCGAGATTGGAATATCGGCGGTCTTTGGCCAGAATTTGAATGTGGCAAACCCCACAAGAGCAATCGCAGCGACCAATGCTCCAATCATGAGAAAGGACTGGGTGCTGGGGCCACCGCCTGCAATCGTGCCAGCGATATAGCCGACCAGATAAGCGCAGGTGAACAGCAGCAATCCTCCAGCAAGCAGGGCGATTGAAACATTGCGCAATTCGGAATTGCCGGAAGGTTCGATCTGGTCATTGGTCATCGAAAATCTCCTCGATTGAGAGGTCAAAAAGGCGGGCGAGTTTGAAAGCGAGAGGCAAAGAGGGATCATGTTTACCAGTCTCGATGGCATTCACAGCCTGGCGCGATACATCGAGATGGACGGCCAGTTCGGCCTGGCTCCAATTGCGCTCTGCGCGTAACACTTTGAGGCGGTTCTTCATGGC
>CAZJAG010000032.1:0-22147 GCA_964543735.1 uncultured Porphyrobacter sp.
GCTGGTATCATCACCACTGCGTCACCTCCGTCGCTGGGTGGTCAGAACATCGCTGAACTGGCGACGTCGGGTATCGACCTTGAAGTGAACTTCAACACCGATCTCGGCTTCTCGATCATGGGAAGCGGCGATTCGACCTTGGATCTCAACTTCCTCGGCACTTGGACAGACTCGTTCACCAACGTTCCACTGCCCGGTTCGCCGGCGATCGAATGTGCTGGCCGCTTTGGCGACCAGTGTGGTGAGCCACGTCCTGAGTACAAGTTCACCAGCCGCCTGTCGTGGATCGATGGTCCTTTGACCACCTCGTTCCGCACGCGTTACCTCTCGAGCGTCGACGATAATGACGATACTGTTGATTTCGCTGCCTTCAACGGCACTGAATCCATCGGCAGCTATACTCTGTTCGATCTCTCCTTCGCTTTCGAAGTGAGCGAGAACGTGACGTTCAACATGGGTGTGAACAATCTGTTCGACAGACTGCCGGGTGCTCCTGAGTTTGACGCGGACGGCTTTGTGACGAACAACCCGGGTTCGCTTCTGCTTGGTGATAACCAAGAGCAGGCGAACACCTATCCGAGCACTTACGACGTGCTTGGCCGTCGTTACTTCGCATCGGTTGGCGTCAAGTTCTAAGACCCGACCTCTGCAAAGCAGCTAACAATGAGGGCGGTAGGCGAAAGCTTGCCGCCCTTTTTGCTGCGCTAATGGGATTTGCTTTTGGGGCCCGCAGGCACCCATGCCAGTGGCCGCTGCAGGGTCGTGCGGACGTCAAGATCGATGACAGATTTTGAGGTTTCAGCGGGGCTGGGGCGTTCCGCCGGAGCTACGCCTAGGTCCGGCTAAAGCGCCTGAAATCAGCAAAAGCGCTGCCGCCGCGTGCTTCTGTGATCGGCGTGCGTTCGAGCGTTTCGAAGCCAGCCGCTTCAATCGCGCCGACGAACCCAGCCTCATCAGCCGTAGTGGCACAGGCGGCCTCAAGCGAGGCAATGCGCCCCAGTTCATTGTGGGCACGGCTGACGATTGTATCGATTAATGCTGCTACATTGGCCGGATGATCGCGCGCGCCCATCGCCAGCGTTTGCCGGATAGCCTCGGCAATCTCCCATGCTGCGGATTGAGCGCCATGCGTTTCAGCGCCCTGCTGCGGGGCATGCGCGATAGCCGGCGGCACATGGGCTATTGCGCCAACGCGCAATTGCAGCGAATTCTTGGCAATCGCAGGCAGGTCTTGCTCTTCAATAGCCCAGCGAATTTGCTCGCGTCTTTTCAGATTATGCGCAAGGATTGGCCCGTCCTGCCGGTGCGTCAGGATCGCCAATTCGCCGTCTGCCTTCAACACCCGCGCCGCCTCGGCAGCCACCTTCGCAGTATCACCATATTCAAAGCCGAACTGGCTGGTGAGCGTCGCAAATCTCGCATCGGGATAAGGCAATCGCTCCATTTCGACGCCTGCCTTGACCTTGGCGCCGCGCGGCGGATTGGGAAGCTGTGGCGCCATGTCGCAGCCCATCACCTTCAAGTCGCGTCGCGCCGCCATCAGCCAAGCCATCACCCGTCCGTCGCCTGTCGCAAGGTCGAGCACGCGCGCGCCTTTGGGCAATGTCTTGGCATAGGCTGACCAGCCCGCCTGCTGCGCTTGATGGATGCCCTGATAGCCCGATGGCAAGCACCCACCATCTTGCCCCGAACCCTTGTTCAGCGCCCAAAATTCGCTCCATGCGGCATGAGGATTGCTGGCCATGATCTCTATTCGCCGCTCACTACATCAAAGGCAACGCTCATTCTGCGGTTTTCGGCAAAAGGCCGCGTACCGTGATAGAGCGTGCTGGGAAACAAGGCGAGATGCCCCTCTTGCGGTTCAAGCGTGGTAAGCGGCCCCATGTCGAGCCGCAAATCGGGTGGTGGTCGGCCCAGCTCCAGTGCGCCCGACAGCGGTTCTTCACCCGCGGCCAAATCGGGCAATTGGCAATAGAGCGCAGAGGAAATCACCCCTTGCGGATGGATATGCGCGGTATGGAAGTCGCCGCCACCTTCAAGACGTACTGACCAGCTGCCAAGGATGCGCCAGTCGCCATCGCGCGTGCGCAGCAGGGGATGGGCTGGGTCGCTTGCGGGGAGCCCACTGCGATAATTTTCCAAGGTCGCTTCGATCGCTTGCTTGAGCGCGGCATATTCGGGCTCCAACCGCTGGAACAGTCTGCCGCGTGTCTGTGTTCCGCCGCGCAGCGATTGTCCAAGCGGGAAGGGCGAGCCGTCATGCAATTCGTGCAGCTTGGCAATCGCATCAGGCAAGACATCGTCAGCACGCTCCAACGGCATCAGCCGGTAAAGCCCGTCCTGCCCATGCAGCCACTCGTGCCGTTCATCACCCGTTATCCGCCAGACTATCCCGCGCAATGCCCAGGCCGAGATGCTCCACGGCTCCTGCGCGACGACTTTGTCCAATTCGTTTTCTGCTTGCTCCCACTCGCCGCGCCGGATGCGATGTCGCGCTTCATTGAGCCAACGCTCCGGAGTGTCGACGGTCAGTTTGGCAAAGATTGCCTCGGCCCGGTCATCATCGCCGGCTGAACCTGCATGCACCGCTTCGAGCAGCGCAAAGAAAGGGATTTGTGGAAACCGAGCACGCGCTTGCGCGGCCACTTCAGCGGCCTCTTTTGTCCGATCAAGTCCTGCGAGCTGCGCGATATGATCGTAAGGGATGTTCGGGTCTTGCGGGGCCTTGCTGGCAGCTTCGCGGTAAGGCGCCGCAAAATCCTCATCCCCTGCTGCCAGCCGCAATTGCGCAAGGAAACGCAGGCCCTCGGTCATCGAAGGGGCCTGCTGCGCCAATTGCAAAGCGATGGTGAGCGCGCCATCGGTATCGCCTTCGACATCGAGCGATTGCGCTTTGCCTAGCCACAAATCGGCATTGCCTTGGTCAATCTGCAAAGCGGCGTCAAACCGTGCCAGAGCATCGCTTTCGCCGCGTTCAATCGCAATGCGTGCACGCCCGTTCATCGCCTTCTTGTGATGCGGGTCGAGGGTGAGTGCGCGGTCATACCACTGCGCCGCCTCGTTCAGCTCTCCGGCAGAGCGCGCAGCATTGGCGCGCACCGAGCAATAGCGCACATCAGATGCGCCTTGCGCTTCATAGGCAGTGAGCGCCTTGAGCGCGCCGCGATGATCCTCTGCCCGGCCCAATGCTATGGCCTGATTGATTGCAAATTCGGCGCGGGCGGGATCGATTGTTGCCGCTGTGCCAAATCTCTTGGCAGCCTCGATAAAGCCACCTGCGCGCATCGCGATATTGCCAGCAAAGTTCCATAGGTCCGCAGGCGGCTTAGCGGCTTGTGCAAGCGCTTTGTCGACCAGTGCCAGCGCGGCTGTCGGGCCTTTGGACTGTTCTTCCACCTGTGCTTGGGCGCGCAATTGCTGAATATCTTGCGGGCTCACAGTGCGGTTCCAAATTCTCTCATTGGGTGCGCAGCCATCCCGTGACGGCGAAGCGGCCAACAGGAGCAAAGGGCGCGACGAAAGACACCGCATGGGCTTGCGGCACACGGAACAGGTTGAGCGAATTGAAGCGCGGTTTGAACCCTTGGACGACATCGCCCTGCTCATCATAAAACAGCAGATAGCCGCCCCAATCGGGGTGCCAATCGTCAATCGTGAAGTTCATCACATAGGCAATTGTCCAGCCTTCCATCACATGGCTGTCAATGTGGCGGCCCAAGAATTGCTGCTTGGCAAAAAGCGTTGCTTGCCCGTCCGCTTTCACAAGCTCTGTCTCACCGGTGATATCGCGGGCGAGCTGCAAGAATTCTGGCGCATTGATATGTTCGAGCAGGATTTCATACGCCTCGCGCCCCTCCCAGCCTTCCTGCACCGCTTGCAACATCGGATATTGCGCGAAGCGGAAGGCATATTCACCGCGCGCGGCAGAGGCATCGGTTGCCGCGCCAATGGCCTGAGCGCGCTGCTGCCCCTTGGCCGAGCGCATATCGGCGGGCAAGACCTGCTGCGGCCCTTCAAACGTGCTGCCATCGGCCTGCATCGCAAGGCCCCATGGCGTTGCTGTGCTAAGGATATTGCGGATTTCGCGCGCGGTCGCAGGCGTTAGAAAATCGCGCACTTGCACGCGGGTGTTTGCGGCAAATTCATCCGCCAATGCCGCGCGATCAAGCGCCGGGTTCAGTTCAAAAAGTGTCTTCGCCATATCCAGCAACCGCCTTATCCGCGCCACCGCCTTGCTGGCAAGCAAGAGCGCCCTCCATCAACATAGTTATATAAGTAAGTTGACGGGCGCGTAAGCCATGCCTACCTCCATCGGCAATATGTGACTGGAGGAGAATCATCATGACCACTGCCTATATCGTTGATGCTGTCAGAACCGCCGGTGGACGGCGCGGAGGCAAGCTTGCCGGAGTGCATCCGGTCGATCTCTTGGCCGAAAGCCTTGATGCAGTGGTTGAGCGCTCTGGCGTTGATCCTGAACGGATTGACGATGTTGTGACAGGCTGCGTTAGCCAGGCGGGCGAGCAGGCGATGCAAGTGGGCCGGATGGGTGTGCTTGCGTCGAAAAAGCTCCCGCAATCCACGCCTGCTGTTACGATTGACCGGCAATGCGGATCTTCACAGCAAGCGATCCAGTTCGCTGCCCAGGCCGTGATGAGCGGGACACAGGATGTGGTCATTGCCAGCGGTGTTGAAAGCATGACCCGCGTGCCGATGGGAAGCAATGCGACTTTCCATATGAAAGAGGGGCTGGGGCATTACATGTCGCCTGAATTGCAGGCTAAGTATCCCGGTGTCCAGTTCAGCCAGTTCATGGGCGCGGAAATGATCGCCAAGAAGCATGGCATGAGCAAGGATGAGCTCGACCAGTTCAGCCTCCACAGCCATCAAAAGGCAATCGCCGCGACTGAAGCGGGTGCGTTCACCAATGAAGTCGTGCCGATCAAGGTCGAAACGCCTGAAGGCGAGGAAATGCACACGGTGGATGAAGGCATCCGCTTTGATGCAACGCTTGAAGGGATTGCCGGCGTCAAGCTGATCGACCCCAAGGGCATGGTAACGGCTGCCTCTGCCAGCCAGATTTGCGATGGCTCGTCCGCTGTTCTGGTAATGAGCGAGGAAGCGGTGAAAGCGCACGGTGTCACACCGATGGCGCGCATCCACAACCTCACAGTAACCGCTGGCGATCCGGTGATCATGCTGGAGGAGCCATTGTTCGCGACTGACAAGGCGCTTGAGCGCGCTGGCATGAAAATCGAGGATATCGATCTTTACGAAGTGAACGAGGCCTTTGCCCCTGTTCCGATGGCTTGGCTCAAGCATACTGGCGCAGACCCTGAAAAGCTCAACGTCAATGGCGGCGCGATTGCGCTTGGCCATCCGCTGGGGGCATCGGGCACCAAGCTGATGGCGACACTGGTGCATGGGCTCAAAAACCGCGGCAAGAAATATGGCCTGCAAACGATGTGTGAAGGTGGCGGCGTCGCCAATGTCACAATCGTTGAAGCTCTCTGATTAAACCCCTTAACTTCAAGGAATTGAACTGATGGAAGTATCTGCAAACACACCTGCTGTCGTAACGGGCGGCGCGTCCGGTCTTGGCGAGGCAACCGCTCGCGCGCTGGCCGCCAAAGGCGCGAAGGTCGCGATTTTTGACCTTCAGGAAGAGAAAGGCAAAGCGGTCGCAGCCGATATTGGCGGGATCTTTTGCGAGGTCAATGTGACCGACGAGGCAAGCGTTGACGCTGGCTTTGCGAAGGCTCGCGAGGCACACGGGCAAGAGCGTATCCTGATCAATTGCGCAGGCACGGGCAATGCGATCAAAACCGCTCGCCGCGACAAGCAAACAGGCGATATCAGCCACTTCCCCTTGGATGCGTTCAACTTCATCATCCAGATCAATCTGGTTGGCACATTCCGCTGCATCGCCAAGTCAGCTGCTGGCATGATGGCAGCTGACCCCTTGAATGATGACGGTGAGCGCGGCGCGATCGTCAACACCGCCTCTGTCGCAGGCGAGGATGGCCAGATCGGTCAGGCGGCCTATTCCGCGTCCAAAGGCGGCGTCATTGGCATGACACTGCCCATCGCGCGCGATTTGATGGGTGAGGGTATCCGCGTGAACACAATCCTGCCCGGCATTTTCAACACGCCGCTGATGAATGCAGCGCCGCCGCCAGTGAAAGAAGCGCTGGCTGCCAGCGTTCCTTTCCCCAAGCGTTTGGGCAATGCCGAGGAATATGCGCATCTCGCGATGACCATGGTCGAAAACGGCTATTTCAACGGCGAGGATGTGCGGCTTGACGGTTCCATTCGGATGGCTCCGCGCTAAGACAAAGAACTAGGGAAGGGCGGCCAATGAGCCGCCCTTTTCATTGGGAGAGAGTTGATGAGTTACGAACAAATCATCGTTGAGAAGGCCGATGGCATCGCGACCATTACGCTCAATCGTCCTGAGAAAATGAACGCTTACACGCGGCATATGCAGAGCGAGATCGTAGCGGCGATGGATGATATTGACGCGGATGATGATATTCGTGCGGTGATCTTCACAGGCAGCGGTGAGCGGGCCTTTTGTGCAGGCGCTGATCTAACGCCAGAGGGCGGGGGGCAGATCTTCTCAAGCGGGGAGCAGGTGGAAGATCTCTCCGATCCCTTGGTACGCGATGGCGGCGGGATGTTGACGCTCCGCCTGTTCCAGTCGCCCAAGCCGCTGATCTCTGCCTGCAATGGCGTGGCCGTGGGTGTCGGCGCGACGATGCAATTGGCGATGGATATCCGTCTGGCATCTGACAATGCGCGCTATGGCTTTGTGTTTGCGCGGCGCGGGATTGTGCCAGAGGCATGTTCGAGCTGGTTCCTGCCCAAGATTGTCGGGATCGCGCAGGCGCTCGAATGGTGCTTTACAGGGCGCGTCTTTGACGCAGATGAAGCGAAGGATGGCGGGCTGGTGCGCTCGATCCACTCGCAAGCAGACCTGATGGCTGAGGCGCACAAACTTGCGCGAGAGATTGCTGACAACACCTCTGCATTGTCGGTCGCGATGACGCGGGCGATGATGTGGCGGCTTTCCAATACCGAGCATCCGATGATGGCACACAGGGTCGACAGTCGCTCGATCTATACGCTGTCGCGCGGGGTTGATGCGAAAGAGGGAATTGCCAGCTTCCTTGAAAAGCGCGAGCCCAGTTATCCCGGCAAAGTTTCCGAAGACATGCCTGATTTCTACCCGTGGTGGGACGAGCCGGAGTACAAATAAGGCCGCTTTGTTGCTGCTCTATTTGCGCCAAACTTGCCAATTGTGTGCTTGGCTCTAGACTCTGCGACCATGGGCGACGGGCAATCATACGAAAATCGGGCAGACCGCAGACGTTTGTCCGAATTTCTGCCCTATCAGCTTTCGATCACATCGAACGCGGTGAGCAGCCTGATTGCCGAGCGATATCGTGCGCGATTTGGCCTCAAGATTGCCGAATGGCGGATAATGGCGGTGCTGGGCGATATTGGTTCGGCAACCCAGCGCGATCTGACCGATGCGACTTTAATGGACAAGGTGGCGGTCAACCGCGCGTGCAAGGTGCTTGAAGGTCGCCAGCTGATCCAGCGCCAGCCCAACAATCGCGATGGCCGTTCGCATTTGCTGGAACTAACGCGCGAGGGGCACTCGATCCATGCCGAGATTATGCCGGTTGCCCGCCGGATAGAGGCCGAGATTTTCGCAACGCTGGAAATGGAAGAGCGCGAGATGCTGCGCTCGATCCTTAGACGAGTGTTCGATCATGCCAGCTCGATCCGGCCCCTGGCCCATGACGAATGAAGCGCGACCTTTTTGACGGGCCGCGCTCCAAAAATTTTCGGTTGTTGAATGCCGTGGTCTAACCGCCGCTTCCCGGTGGTCCGTCGCCGGCAAAGGCGTCGGAGATCGAGCAGGCTGCAGGACCTAGGATCACGATGAACAGCACCGGCAGGATGAACAAGATCAGCGGTACGGTCATAATCGCGGGCAGACGGGCTGCCTTCTCTTCAGCCCGCATCATCCGCTCGTTGCGGAATTCGGCGGAGAGAACCCGCAGGGCAGAAGCCAAAGGCGTACCATAGCGTTCGGTCTGAACCATGGTGGTCACAACGCCGCGCACAGCATCAAGATCGACACGGTAAGCGAGGTTGTCGAACGCTTTCTTGCGTTCGTTAAGGAAGGAGAGCTCAATCGCGGTCAGGGCAAATTCGTCGCCCAGTTCCGGATAGGCGCGACCCAATTCCTTAGCAACGCGGTTGAAAGCAGCGTCAACTGTCAAACCGGCCTCGGCGCAAATCACGAGGAGATCGAGCGCGTCGGGAAGACCTTTTTGGATTTCTTTGGTGCGCTTGCCCGCCTTGTTGGAGAGGAACAACTCGGGCCCCTTGTATCCGACGAAGACCATCGCGCTCAACGCACCCATGCGCTTGATACCGCCCCATTCCGGGAAGTAGTCAATCACATAGATCATGAAGAAGCCCAGCAAGCCAAGCACAATCGGCAACACCATCCGCGCCATAATGACGACGACGGCCAGTTCCTTGTTGCGGTAGCCAGCATAAGCGAGCTTTTGCTGGATATCCTCGATCTGGCTTTCCTGGAGGACTTTCATGCCCTCCAGCTTTTCTTTCATCGCATCGGTCGTATCGGTTTTACGAACGAGGCTGGCGCGCTTCTTGGCGCTGGCGGTAACAATGCCCGCCTTCAGCTCTTCGCGGCGATCGTTGAGCGATTTGACCCGCTTTGACATCGGGTCTTTCACGGTAACTGCCGCATAGATCGCCATAAGCACGGCGAAGCCAGCGATTCCGGCAAGAAGTGTCCCGACAAGGACGACATCGAAGCCAAGCAGTTCGGGTCCGGGTTGTGAGTTGATCATCCGTTCCCTCCCTTAAATCTCGAAGCTGACCATTTTGGCCATGATGAAAGCGCCTATGGACATCCAGACCATGCCGCCAAGTCCGGCCACAATCAGTCGGTCATCGGTGAAGAAGCCACCAATGTAACTCGGGTTGATCCACCAGATCATGAAGAACACGATGAACGGCAAAGAACCCACGATGTAGGCTGAAGCTTTGGATTCCGAGCTCATCGCCTTGATCTTCAGCTTCATTTGCGAACGCTTGCGCAAAACATCAGCGAGGTTGGACAATGTCTCAGCAAGGTTACCACCCGTCTCGCGCTGGATGGCGAGAGTGATGCAGAAGAAGTTGAATTCAGGTATGCCCATACGGTCGGCGGTTTCCTGCAAGCTTTCTTCCATCGTGCGGCCAATCTTGACCCGCTCGACGATCCCTTTGAATTCCTCGCCCACAGGGCCAGGAACTTCAGTGGCAACGACGGCCAGCGTTTCTGTGACCGGAAGACCTGAACGCAGACCGCGCACAAGCAGCTCAATCGCGTCGGGAAACTTGGCGTTAAATGCGTTGGTGCGCTTGTTGATGAAGAAGCCAACGATCAAATGCGGGAGGCCCGCACCGATTAGAACGCCGACCCCAAGCGACAATAGCAAAGCGCCAGATTGCAGGAACACCAGCACTGCAATCGCCAAGGCAAGCCCTGTCGATGCGTAGAAATATTGCGAAGTGCTCCAGCCTTTGCCGGTCCGGTCAAGCCGAATTGCCAGCGCTTCGAGCCGCGAACTTGATCCTGCGACCTTGTGCGCTTTGGGCTTGCGAGCGGCAATCGCTTTCTTGAGCTGCGATTCAACCTTGGTGTCGGTGCTTTCCGAATGGCGATAGCGCAGCTGTTGGAGACGTCGCTGGCTTTCCTTGGCCGGCGACGTGCCTGTTAGCAGCATATAGCCGACCACAATGACCGCAAATACGGCCAGTGTTATAAGCAGGAGCTGAAAAATACCCATTGGCTCCGAACGCCTCTTTCTTCTCTACCCAAATCCCGGATCAGACGGGAAGGGCGCAGCCGGACTGGCTGACCCTATCCCCGCAAAATCCCTATTCGGCTTTCTCTGATTCAGCCGCAGCTTTTGGCGCTTTGTCCTTCTTCGCGAGCAGCGATTTCAGGTCAAAGTTGCCCAGCAGCGACTTTTTCTCGGTTGTGAGCTCGGAAAGGTCTTCCTCGCTTGCGCCCATGATACGCTCGGCCAGCTGTTTGATGACTGCGCTCGATTTCGCACCCTTGTTGGCGTCGACAAATGTCTTGCCCAGCTTTGCTGCATTGACTGCAGCTTTCGCGTCATAAGGAACGGTGAAATCGATGCTGCGCTCGATCGAGGCTTCAAAGTCAGCCTTACTGATCTCGCTCGAACCGGATTGCACCTTATTGGCGATCACCAGTGGATGAGCGTGCGCAGCATGCGTCTTGAGCCAGCTCAAAATGCGGATGGCATCGCGTGCGCCTGCCAATGTCATCTCCGTGGTCACCAAGACGACATTCACGTCGTTCATGACTTGCGGGAAATTGATCAGCATATTGCGCGGCATATCGATCACTGTCATGCCAAAGGCCTGACGGAATTCTTCCTCGAGCTGAACGAAGGCAGAGCCATCGGTCATCAGCGGAGAATTGATCGGAGCTTCTGCCGACAGGATCGACAGATTGTCATTGGCACGGATCATCGCGCGCTCGATGAACAGACCGTCAATCCGGCTGGGATTGTCAATCGCATCAGAAAGGCCGCGGCCCGGCTCAAGATCGAGCGTGAGGGCATCGGTGCCGAAATGGATGTCGAGGTCAAGCAGCGCTGTTGGTGTCTCATGGTCTGTGCTCAAGAGCCAAGCCAATGAGGTCGCCAGCGTCGATGCACCAACACCGCCGCGTGTTCCAACAACTGCGGTTGAGACATGATGCTCGACCACTTCGCCATCAACCGTCTTGGGCTGGGTGAACACAGCTTGCGCCTGATTGAGCGAATCGCGTACTTGTCCGGCCGAAAGCGGCTTGAGCAGATAATCATGAATGCCGCTCGCGAGCAGGTCGCGATAGAGGCGGACGTCATTGACCTGACCCACTGCAATAACGACCGTGCCGGGTTCGCAAACCTCGGCCAGAGCGTTGATGTCATTAAGCGGATCACCGCTTTCCGACAGGTCGACCATCAAGATGTTCGGGCTGGCACTGACAGAAAGCGACTGGACTGCGTTGCGCAATCCGCCCTTGTTGCACTTTTCAGGCTGCCAGCCGAGTTCGATCACAACCGGACGCAGCACGTCGAGTGCATTGTCGTCGCAGATATAGGCTGCAAACGGATCGCGATTGCCCGGCATTCCGGATTTCCAAGGAGCGTTCATTGTTATTGGCCTCCGGTTCCGCCACCTGCAGGCACGTCGCCGCCATTGCCTGACGGGGCGCGCTCGCGGAAGCTGTCAATTGCTTTGGTTGAGCTCATAATGGTGGTTTCGCCGGTGCCCGTCTGACCTTGGATCAGGTCTTCAGGATTGGCGACCATCGCTGCAAGATTGCTGTTCGAGGCGCAGCCGTAACCTGGCGAAGTGCCATTATGGTAATTCATGTCTGAATTCTGCGTCCAATCGGGGCAACCTGGAACCGAAGCAGTTGAGCGGGTCACAACCACGCGGACATTGCCGGGCTGGACGAAGCCGCCGGTGACCGGCGCGCCTTTCGACAGCAGAACGCCGTGGCGTCCAGCAAGTTCGGCAATGGCGTTTTGCGTTGCAGTGCTGGCCATGGGATCATCGATCGAGACACGGTCGCCATAACCAAGCTTCAGGCTGTCGAACCAGTCGGCCAGCTTTTGTTGGTCAGCAACCGAGACGCCGCCGCGATTGGCCGCGACATCCATAGTGAAATTGCTGCGCTCGACCACAGGTTGCTTGAGCGATTCAAGGCTGCGGTTCGTCGGCATTCCGCCGCATCCGGCGAGCGTGCTTCCAAGCGCAAGTGCGAGTGCAATAGCGGGCGCTTTGGCCAGCTTGCTTTTGGGTGCGATAGGCATGGTTCTCTATGTCCTTGCGTTAGATGCTGAAACCGGGAGCCGGCGTATCAGTGCGGCGATCCTTGGGCGAAGACGGCTTAACGGCCTGACGCGGCTGCTTCTGCTCGTCCGAACCTTGAGGCGTTGCCGCGCTCACAGAAGGAGCGGCGCTAGTCGTATCACGCACGGTGGGAACGGGGCGTGACGCACCCGAGGCCCCAGCGTGATCGCGGAAACCGACAAGTTGCTGCGATTCATTGGCCGAACGGAAACCGTCGGTTGGCAGCTTGATATCGGAGGCGTTGACCGGCTTCACGAGATAAGGCGTGACAACGATCACCAGCTCGGTCTCGCCCTTGCGGAACGAACGCGAACGGAACAGATTGCCAAGGATCGGGATATCACCCGCGCCCGGAGCCTTCTCGATGGTCTTTTGTGAATTGTTGCTCATCAAACCGGCGATCATGAAGCTCTGGCCTGAACCCAGCTCCACCGTCGTTTCTGCGCGGCGAGTGGTCAGGGCAGGGATCGAGAAACCGTCAACCACAACCGCACCCTGGTTTGAAAGCTCGGAAATTTCCGGGCGAACGCGCAGCGAGATGCGGCCATTGGCCAGCACGGTCGGGGTGTAGGTTAGGCTCACACCATAATTGCGGTATTCAATCGCAGTGGCGCCAAGGCCCTGGCTGGTGGGAATTGGAAACTCGCCGCCAGCAAGGAAGTCTGCCGTCTCGCCCGAAAGAGCGGTCAGGTTGGGGGTCGACAGGGTAGTGACGAGGCCTTGCGTTTCGGCAAGATCAAGTGCGCCCAAAATGTCGAGGCCAAGGAACTTGCCAAGCGCGCCCAAGGTCGCACCGCTTCCGGTGGTGTTGACGCCGGGACCAGGAATGCGTGTGCCGTCAGGCAGGACGAACGCCGGGTTTTGGACACCGCTACCGACAGCGACCGGGCCATTAACCGAATAGTCGCCCGTGCCGATTGTGCGGCCATTGCCGATGCCGAAGCGGAAACCGCTCGAGCCGTCGAAAGTGGTCAGACTGCCGCCCATATTGCGCAGCAAGGTGCGGCTGACTTCGGCAAAGCGCACTTGCAGATTGACCTGCAGCGGCGTTGCTGTCTTCAAGCGCGAGATCACATTGGCCTCATCGCCCAGAAAGGCTGAGACAAGGCGCTCTGCTTCGGCGGCATCTTCAGGAGCCGCTACGGTGCCGGTCAGCAGCACGGTGTTGGTTCCCATTGTCGCGACCGAGACCTTCGCCTCTGGCATGGCAAGCGACAGCATCTGGTCGACGCTGCTGATATTGTTGCCAACGCGGATGTTGGCCGACCAGATCACATCGCCGCGTGCATTGCTTGCGTAGATGGTGGTCTCGCCGCCTGCTTTGCCAAAGACATAGAGCTGGCGCTGCGATTTGACCTGAACGTCAGCGACTTTGTCATCAGCGACAAAGACATCCGCCATCGAGCCGGGCACGGTAACCAGAGTTCCGCGGCCGATTGAGATCGACAGATCTTGCGCAGGTCCGCGAACCGACTGGGCCTGGGCGCTTGTCACCGGCACCATGGCCAATGGCATTGCGACCAAAGAAGCCAGCAGCATTGTTGCAGTAAAGCGGCGTTTCATGGACTTGCCCCTTGTGTTTATCCCTTGCGCCGAACGGTCGGCACGGTGTTTGGCAGTAATCGGCATGATCAGTCCTCTCACTTGACCAGCATGGCGCTGGCAGCGGGCACTGTGTTGCCTGCTTGGGAAATGTTCTGAGCGCCCTTGCCCAGAAGATTGTTCGATGCCGCGCTGACAGCTACGCCGCCGCCGACTGGAACTTGTGTGGTTTGCTTGCCGCGCGTCACACGGACCGATGGGCCAGTGTAGACAGGCGTGCCGCCCGCTTTCGCTGGGACACCGATGGATGGTGGTGTGCGTGGTTCAGGGCGTTTTCTTGGAGCAGGTTCAGCCTTCTTTTGCGAAGGGACTGTGCGACGCTGGAAGCGCGACACGTCACCGCCGGTTGAGAAGGTCGAGCCTTTGTCCTGAGGACGGGTCATGGCAGCTGCGAGGAGCTTTTCCTCTTCCTCGGGCGATGCGCCATCAGGGATCTTCACATCGCCAGAGGCAATGGCCTGATCCAGTTCGGCCTGATTGTCAGCGATCGAGCGCAGCGCAAGGCTAAGCGTGCCGATCGTTTGGGCAACGGCCACTTTTTCAGCGATCTTCGGTGTCACTTCAAGAGTGACGGTACGGAACGCGCGAACAACAGTTTTGCCGTTTTCGTTCTGGGTTTGCTCGGTGCGCTGGTCGGTTGCCAGAACACGCAAATTGCGCAGAACTGTTTCCGCAGCTTTCAAGGGAGTGCCTTCAGCGCCATTGACGGTTTGTGTCAGAACAAGATCAACGCGGTCACCCGGGAAGACAAAGCCGGCAACACCGGTTTTGGCCGACACAGGGACAGTCACTGCCCGCATGCCTGGGCCAAGCGCTGCTGCAAGGAATCCGCGGTCGCCAGGGCTCACAAGCGAACCTTGGGTCACTGGCTCACCAGCGGTGATCGGATGACGCACTACAGTGCCGAGCAGCTGGTTGATGTCCGATTCGCCATCGAGGAAATAGACATCTTGAACCAGCTCTTCTGGCCATTGTTGATAACCCATCGCATCAGCGGTGATAATCGTACCGGTTGGCAAAGCGCGCTGCGCGACTAGCACCTTGGGCCCGGCGGGCTCTGGCGCTGCTTCTGCTTGCGGTGCACCGGCATCGGCGAAAATGCTGCGTGCTGCAAAGGCAGTGCCAACCGCGATGATCAGCGCTCCGATGAGCAAAATAAGCTTCTTCCTATCCATGGCTTTTCTAGCCCCTTGATTCAGCCCAATTGGTTAGCGGGCGGGTATGATTGACGGGCTTAGGACCCGACTGGTTAAAATCGGGTTCATGCTGCCGAAAAACCTTAAGCAATACTGGGGAGATACCGCAGGGTAAGAACCCAAAGGCCGGCAAAAGCGATCGCCACGCCATAGGGAATTGCCAGCCGTTCGCGCTGGCGCCTCATCACATGCCAAGCGCCCATAATGACCGTGAGAATGCCGCCTGCAATCGCCATCACGACGATCAGCTCGAGAAAGTGGCTAGGGACAAACCACAGGGCCAGCGCCGTAAGCAGCTTCACATCGCCGCCGCCCATCATGTTAATCGCGAACAATCCGGCCAGTATTGCAAATGTTACAACAGCAAGTCCCAACTGGATTGCGATATCAGGCCACAAGGGCATTCCGCTCGCCCACCAGAAAATAGGCGCGGCAAGCGCTATGCTTGCATTGAGCCAATTGGCAATGGTGCGGCTCTTGATATCGGTTGCAGCGCAATAAAGCAGCGCGAGCGCAAGGGCTCCCAACAATATCGGCATAATCATCTGGCTCACGCGTCTGTCCTCAATATGCTTGGTTGATTTATTGCTTGAGGGCCGTAGCTAGAGCCAATCGCTTACCAAATAGTAACCATGTTTGAGCCGACGCATGACCGAAGACCTGAAAATTGACACTTCAGCGATTGATCGTCGCAGCATACCACCAGCTGCGAGCGAAAGCTTTTGGAACGCGCGAGACGGTCATGCGATCAGGCGCATTGATTGGCGAACTGATTTGCGGGGGGCTGGCGCGAGAGATGCGCGCGGATCTATCCTGTTCTATCCCGGGCGCGGCGACCATTACGAAAAATATCTCGAGACATTGGAAGAGTGGCACCGTGATGGCTGGCAGGTCACAGCGCTCGATTGGCGCGGGCAGGCGGGGTCTGGGCGGCTGGGCAAGGACGCGGTCACTGGTCATATTTCCGACTTTTCGGTCTGGGTCGAGGATATGGCCGATTTCTGGCACAGCTGGATCGCACAGACACCCGGCCCCCATGTTATCGCGGCGCATTCGATGGGCGGCCATCTGGTAATGCGCGGTCTGGTCGAGCGTGTTATTGCGCCCGATGCGGCTGTGCTATGCGCGCCGATGCTGCGCACGGCAGGCCCGCCGCTGCCTCTGGGTATGCTGCATCAGGTCGCCAGGCTGATGGCGCGCGTGGGCGAACCGACACGTCCTGCATGGAAGTGGAGCGAGAAGCCGGGCGAACTTCCAGCGCGCCGCCGCGATCTGCTCACGCATCATGACGCACGATATCAGGACGAGCAATGGTGGCGCGACAATCGCCCAGAACTCGTCATGGGCCCGGCGAGCTGGCACTGGGTCGAGCGCGCCTATGCCTCAACCCGCTTGCTCGAAGCGCCCGGCGCAATGGAGCAGGTGCAGGTGCCGGTTCAGATTCTCTCGACCAGCTCGGACAAACTTGTCAGCCACGATGCTGCAATCCGCGCTGTCGAACGTTTGCCGCATGGCGAACTGGTCGTCTTTGGTGAAGAATCGCATCACGAAATTTTCCGCGAGGTCGATGCTGTACGCGCGCGAGCAATGTCTTCGATTGCCGAATTTCTGGCGCGCACTGCGCCGCAGCGTGCGGAGCGTGCTTCCGCCTTATGAGCGCACCCATCTTTGACTTTGCTGTCATCGGAGCGGGGATGGCAGGGGCCAGCATTGCAGCCGAGCTTGCGCCCGATGCCAGCGTTATCGTGCTCGAGGCGGAAGATGCACCCGGATATCACGCGACTGGCCGTTCGGCTGCATTCTGGGACGAATGTTATGGCGGGCCCCAAGTTGTGCCGCTCACGCTTGCCTCTGGCCCATATTTGCAAGAACACGGCTTTTTGAAGCCTCGCGGTGCGCTCTACATCGGGCGCGAGAAGGATGCGGGCGCGCTTGATGATTTCATCCAAACATTTGGCGATAGTGGAGCGACGGTCGAGCGGTTGGAGCGCGCATCGCTCGCCTCCAAGGTTTCGCATCTGCGCGAGGAATGGACGGCGGCGGTGTGGGAACCGGCCTGTGCGGATATCGATGTGGCGGGGTTGCATGCGCATTATCTGGCCGCAATGCGCGCAGGCGGCGCTCGGCTGGAAGTGCGCGCTCGGCTGGCCTCGGCACTATATGAACAGGGCGTATGGCAACTGACCTGCGAAGACGGGTGTGCATTCCGCGCTGCCAGGCTTGTCAATGCAGCAGGAGCGTGGGCCGATCAGGTGGCAGCAATGGCAGGCATTAAGCCGCTTGGCATTGAGCCCAAGCGCCGGACCGTTGCGCAATTGCGGATGTCGCCTGAGGCTCCAGCAGACTTGCCTTTGGTACTCGACATCAATGGCCAGTTCTATTTCAAGCCCGACAATGGCCGGCTCTGGCTCAGCCCGCATGACGAGATACCGTCCAAACCGTGTGATGCAGCGCCTGAAGAGATTGACATTGCTGTCGCGATTGACCGGTTCGAGCAGGTGGCCGATTGGCGCATAGAACATGTCGAGCGGCGTTGGGCCGGATTGCGCAGCTTCGCCCCAGACCGGCTGCCCGTCTATGGCACTGATCCTGATCAATCCGCCTTCTTCTGGTTCGCAGGGCAGGGCGGTTTTGGAATCCAGACCGCACCTGCCGCAGCGCGGTTCGGCGCGCAGCAATTGCTCGGCCAACCCGCTGATAAGATGGCAGTTAACATTTGTAACGAGACCTATTTACCGGCTCGGTTTCGCTAGCCAAACCCCTCGAAACCTGTCATTTAACATTTATAGAAAAAGAGGGAGTTTAATCATGGCACATCATTTTGAAATTTATAACGACAAAGCTGGCGAGTTCCGCGTGCGTTTCAAATACAACACGGAAATCATGTTCTCGACCCAAGGCTATTCGAGCAAGTCGAGCGCGCTCAATGCGATCGATTCGATCAAGAAAAATGGCCCGGGTGCTCCGACTGAGGATAACACCTAAGCCGCGCTAAACAGCACACATGGAAAGGCCGGGTCTCCTGAAAGGGAAGCCCGGCCTTTTCGTGTCTGGTTTGGTGTTCGGGTGAGTATTCAGCGTTGAGCCGCCTGCCTAATGCGGCCCTTAACTCGCAAGCCTTAGTGCGTGCCTCAGCCTTCTTCGGCTTCCGCCTCTGCTTTCTTGAGAGCGGCTGCCTGCTCATTCGCGGCATCACTAGCAAGCTGGTCAACCCGTTCATTTTCAGGGTGGCCGGAATGTCCCTTGACCCATTTCCAGTGAACTTTGTGCTCTGCCGTCAGGCGCAGCAACTCGTGCCACAGATCAGCGTTGCGAACCGGCTTCTTGCTGGCGGTAACCCAGCCGCGCTTTTGCCAGCCGTCAATCCAGCGGGTCATCCCGTCGAGGACATATTTGCTGTCTGAATAGAGATCAATCTCGCACGGTTCGATCAAAGCTTCGAGCGCCTTGATCACCGCCATCATCTCCATCCGGTTGTTGGTGGTATCAGGCTCGCCGCCCGCCATTTCTTTTTCGCGGCTGCCCTTTTTGAGCAAAACGCCCCAGCCACCAGGCCCCGGATTGCCCTTGCAGGCGCCATCGGTGTAAATTGCTATCCGTTTCATAAGCTTACTATCTGCCACGCGATTGCTAAGAGGCAAAGGCCTTCTCGCCCGCCGAAGTGTAAAATTTAAGCCTTCTTACAAAATCCATCGGGTCCTTGCGCGAAACCAATGCATCTTGAGGCGTGTTGAGCCAATCATCTGCGCGCGAAGAGATAAAGCGCATTGCAGCGCCGCGTGCCAAAACGGGAAGCGCGGCACGCTCAAGGTTAACGAGGGGTCTAACGCTCTCATATCCTTGCATCAATGCCGCTGCGATATCGCTCCTGAAATGTTCGGCGCCCCGCTCGAAAGACCATGCGGCATGGGTGACAGCCAGATCATAAGCGAAGAAGTCATTGGCTGCGAAATAGAAGTCGATGAGGCCGCTGACCTTGGCCTCGCGCATCAGCACATTGTCAGGGAAGAGGTCGCAATGCGAAACGCCCTTGGGCAAATCTGTTGGCCATTGCTCGCTAAGAAACGCCAGCTCCTCGGCGCAAATCTGCGGCAGCTCGGGATGGATTGAGGACAGCGCACCATCGCCGCAAGAGATGAGAACACGGCGCCATTCGGCCAAACCGAGCGACTGCTCGCGCATTCCATCAAAATTGCGCGCAGCCAAATGGATGCTCGCAAGTGCTGCTCCGACCGAGCGTGCCTGCGCAGGCGTTGGGTGATCGACAGAGACGCCGGGCAGATATTCGATCAGCGCCACCGCCTTGCCATCGACGCTGCGGTAAGCGGCGCCATCACGGTCATGGATGGTGCGCGGAACAGGGCATCCGGCAGCCGCCAGATGATCAAGCAGGCTCAGAAAGAAGGGCAAATCTTCCAGCTCGATCCGCCGCTCATACATGGTGAGGATAAAGCGGTTCTGGGTGGTCTCGATCAGCCAGTTGGAGTTCGAAACCCCCTCGGCAATACCCTTTGCAGAGACGAGTTCGCCCACATCATAATGCGTGATTAGCTCGGCCAAGTCTTCCGCGCCAAGATGGGTGTAGACTGCCATATCTGCTTCTGCCCCCTTACAGCGCGCCTATTCGGTCAGCTGGCGGGGGAGCTTGAAGACCATTTTCTCTTCCGCAGCCCTGATCGTATGTTCGGTCACATCGCGCCATTCGCCGATTTTCTCGACCACTTCGCGCACCAGCTTCTCAGGGGCCGATGCGCCCGCTGTAAGGCCCATCGTTTTGACCCCTTCCAGCCATGCCGGATCAATCTCGTCCGCGCGCTGGATCAGCTTTGCATCCGTGCCGAGCCTTTGCGCGACCTCTACCAGCCGCAGCGAGTTTGATGAATTGGGCGCTCCGATCACCAGCACCAGTTCGCTCGCCGGAGCGATTTGCTTGACCGCGGTTTGGCGATTGGAGGTCGCGTAGCAAATATCCTCAGCCTTGGGCCCGACGATTTGCGGATAGCGCGCCTCAAGCGCGTTTATGACCTCAGCCGTATCATCAACCGACAAAGTTGTTTGGGTGAGGTAGGAGAGGCTGTCTTCGGTTGAAAAGTCCAGTTTCTCAACATCCTCAACCGTTTCTACCAGGGTCATCTGCCCTTCCTCGACCTGACCCATCGTGCCGATGACTTCAGGGTGGCCTGCATGGCCGATAAAGATGATGTGCTGGCCCTTTTCGATCTGGCGTTCGGCCTGACGATGGACTTTGCTGACCAGAGGGCAGGTCGCATCGACATAGATCATCTCGCGCCGCTGAGCCTCTGCCGGAACCGATTTGGGTACGCCATGTGCGCTGAAAACGACCGGAGCGTCATCGGGAACCTCGTCCAGCTCTTCGACGAAAATGGCGCCCTGTGCTTTGAGCGAATCAACCACATAGCGGTTGTGAACGATTTCGTGGCGGACATAGACCGGCGCGCCATAGCGCTCGATCGACTTCTCGACGATTTCGATTGCGCGATCCACTCCGGCGCAAAAGCCGCGCGGCGCAGCGATTAGCAAGGTGATGCCGGGGCGTTTTTCCCCCGATTGGCTATCTTGAAAGGGAGCGTTCATGCTGCGCCCTCTAGCGCTTTCGGATGCGCACCGCTAGGGCAGGAATGACCTTGCGGCGGACAGCCGCTTAGAATTTGAGGATTTTGCCGGAAATGAAACGCTCAACCCGTCTCTTGGCCTCCCGTCACCGGGCCTCGCGCTTGGTGATCGGCGTCGCAATGGCCACTGCCCTTGCAGGATGCGCCAGCCGGGGCGAGCTTGTGGTTGATCAGGGCGTGGGGATTACCTCGGTTCTGTCGGCCTGTCCGGCGGTCGGTGTTCCTGACTTTACCGGCGATGTGACGACATTTCGCGCAGGCGGCGCGCGCACTACGGCTGATCTCGATGTGACAGCTGCGATCACCAATCTGCGCAGCACTTGCAACGACCAGAGCGACAAGGTGTATACCGGCGCGACATTTGACGTGCTGGCCCGCCGCACGGACACACGCGGAGCGCGGCAAGTAACCTTGCCCTATTTCTCGACTGTATTGCGCGGTGGCAGCGCGGTTGTGACCAAGCGCGTAGGCTCGGTTACGCTCAACTTTGCCGATGGGCAGGAGCGCGCGCAGGCACGGGCGCAAGCGGGCGCATTTGTTGACAAGGCATCAGCCTCGCTTCCGCGCGATATTCGCGACAAGATTACGCGCCGACGAAAAGCGGGCGATGTGGATGCAGCGCTTGACCCGCTGGCCGATCCTGAGGTTCGGGCCGCAATCCAGCGCACAAGTTTTGAGCTTTTGGTGGGTTTCCAGCTAACCGAAGCGCAGCTGGCTTACAACGCCACCAGGTAAGCTTGGGCCGGTGCGATGACGCGCTGCAATCCCGATTTCACAAATTTCTGACGGGCGCATATCTCTTTGCGCCTGCAACCATTTACGCTAGGCGCGCGCCATGTCTCAAGATAACACCGATACGACCACTCTCTACACTGAATTTGCGGCAAAGCTGCGTGCTGTTCTGGCAGCGCTCGAAGCCGATGGCGTGCTGCCCGAAGGTATCGAAACGCGCAATGTCACGGTCGAGCCGCCGCGTGACCCGTCGCATGGCGATCTGGCGACAAATGCGGCGATGGTGCTGGCCAAGCAAGCCAAGACCAATCCGCGCGAGCTTGCAGGGCATATTGTCGGCAGACTGGAAGCAGACGATGCGGTTGCCAGCGCAGAAATTGCCGGGCCCGGTTTCATCAATCTGCGGCTTGTCCCTGAGCAATGGCTCCAAGAATTGCAGCAAATTGCCGCACTTGGCGATAATTATGGCCGCTCTGCCATGGGGCAGGGCACCCGGGTAAATGTCGAATATGTCTCGGCCAATCCGACCGGCCCGATGCATATGGGGCACTGCCGGGGCGCAGTGATCGGCGATGCGCTTTCCAGCCTGCTGGAGTTTTCCGGCCATGATGTGACGCGCGAATATTATATCAATGATGCAGGCGGTCAGGTCGATGTGCTCGCCCGTTCTGCGCATATCCGTTACCGCGAGGCGCTGGGCGAGGAGGTGGGCGAAATCCCGGAAGGGCTCTATCCCGGCGCATACCTCAAACCTGTGGGCGAGGCGCTTGCGGCTGAATTTGGCGATGCGCATGCCAATGCTGAAGAGGCCCAATGGCTGCCGATCTTCCGCGAGCAGGCGGTGGCCGAGATGATGGAGCTGATCAAATCCGATCTTGCCCAGCTTGGCATCCATCACGATGTCTTTGCCTCAGAAGCCGCATTGCAAGCAGCTGGCAAGCCCGAGGCGGCAGAGGCTTGGCTGCGCGAACATGGCTTTGTCTATGACGGCGTTCTCGAAGCGCCCAAGGGCAA
>CAZJAG010000033.1:0-2398 GCA_964543735.1 uncultured Porphyrobacter sp.
ACCAGCGCGCTCATCACCAAGGAAAACGGCCTTCCGCCAGCGCATCGCTATTTCAGCGGATCGGGCGATCATGTGAACTCAACCCACTTGGCCGAAGTCGCGCGGCAAACCGCATGTATGCTCTGCGATGGCGCGCCGCTCCATCTCACCAAGGGCGCGATGACGATGCGGCGCTATGTCGAATTGGGCACGCCTTTTACGATCAAAGTGGCAAGCCATGAAGCGGGCAAAGCGCGGCTGGAAATTGGCCAATTGGGCAAAATTTGCGCTGAAATTGAGGTCAATTTTGCCCCAATTTGAGTCTAACTGGGCCTAATTTGCACTTATTCTGCGCTTAATCGGCGCTAACTGACGCTTTTTTGCGCGCAAATGCTGCGGCGATCTGTGATCGGGGCACTTTAAAGATGTTGGAAAACTCGGCTTTCGGCATGGTTGTGTGAATGATCCGAAAACACAGATCGGCATCAATCTCATTCAGATCATAGCTCCCCGCCGAGCTGGGACGGTTCGTGGTTCTATCGTCAAACTTACCGCGCAGGGGCATGAAAGCGAAATAATCATATTGACCCTCGGGAGTGGGAATATGCTCGGCGCGCGGCAAATCCAGCGGATCATTCCCCAAGGTCATGGGCCCCCAGGCGAAAGCTTCTCGGGTTTCGGAAAATGGGCAAACGCTCACATCCACGTAAAGCGCGTTGAAATCATCACCGCTCAGCGGCCTGTCAGACCGCATCCGAAAACGAAGGTAATCTTGGCCTTTGCGGGTGTGGCGAATGCTTGTTGGCAATTCTTTGACGAGGTCAACAGAGACGAAACTGTGCTCACCCGGACTAGTGCCATCGGGCATGAGTGCAACTATCAGCGTCTCGCAACCAGTCAGCGCCATGAGGCTCATGCCAGCCAACATGCATTTAAACTTCATGCTGTCTCCAATCCAAAACGCGCGATGAAAAATCCGTCGAGGCCGCCTTCGTCTGAAAGCATTCCGGGATGCGTGCGCAGCCAGCCTTCAGATGTTGGTTCCACACCTTTCGGCAATTCCGCTTGCTCAATCGGCAAAATTTCGAGCGCGACCTGTTTCACCTGTCCCTCACCCTCTTCCGCTTCCAGCGAGCACACCGCATAAACCAGCACACCATCGGGCTTGAGCCAACCCAGCGCGCGCTCGATCAATGCCGCTTGCAGCTCCGCCATTTCGGCAATCTGGCGCTCGCCAATCCTGTGCAGCACATCGGGATGGCGGCGGCAGGTTCCCGTCGCTGTGCAAGGCGCATCCAAAAGGATCGCGTCAAACTGATGCTTGGGCTCCCATGTCAGCGCATCTGCCCTTACCGGCGACGCTTTCAAGCCCGTGCGCTGCAAATTTGCCTTCAGCAGCGCCAGTCGCCGCTTCGAACTATCGAGCGCGGTCACTTTCCACCCTTGCGCCGCCAATTGCATCGTCTTGCCCCCGGGCGCAGCGCATAGGTCGAGCGCATGCTTGCTTTCTCCATCACCCAGCAAACTTGCAGGCAATTGCGCAGCGAGATCCTGCACCCACCACGCGCCGTCCTTATAGCCCTCCAGCTTTTCAACCGGCGTGCCGCGCGGGATACGCACATGGCCGGGCATAAGCGTCACTCCGCCCAGCTTCGCCTGCCAATGCGCTGTGGCGCTCACATCCTTGATCCGAAGGTCGAGATCGGGCGGCCTGCCAAGCCCGCGAGCGATCTTTGCGGCGCGCGCTTCGCCCCAGCTCGCGGTTAGGCGTTCCGCCACACGCTCGGGCATTGTCGGCGCATCGGGCAAAGTCACTTCGCGCTTCGCCAGCGTAGAGAAAACGCCATGCGCCAGACGCCTCGGCCCGCCAGTGAGCAACGGCAATCCGGTCGCGATCACCGCATGCGGCGGCGTTTCCAGCCGCAGCCATCCGGCCAGCATCAGCCTAAGCACAGCGCGCGGTTTCGCATCATCGGGCAGGCGTTTTTTCGTGGCGCTATCAATCAGCGCGTCGAGATCGGTCAGCCAGCGCAGACTTTCCGACGCCAGCGCCCTTGCCAGCGCCTTGTCCGCGGGCTTGCGCACATTTCGCAAGGCGCGATGCTCGACCTGCTCCAGCGTTTCACCCCGCCGCATAACAGCATCGAGCATTTGCAGCGCAGCGCGCCGCGCGGGAAGTCCGGAAGGTTGAGCCATTGCCGGCGCGCTCTATACGCCCTTGCATCCCAGCGCCAGTGCTCCCAGATTGTTCGCATGACTGAGCGCGCGACCAAACGCCCCGAGGGCTTCAAGAAACCGGCCCATTGGAGCAATGATCCTCCGCCCAAGCCCGAGGTGGTTGCCGATGACAAGGAACCGCGCGAGCTTTCCCCCACGCGCTATGGCGATTGGGAAAGCAAGGGCATCGCAATAGATTTTT
>CAZJAG010000033.1:2498-4247 GCA_964543735.1 uncultured Porphyrobacter sp.
CTTTCCCCCACGCGCTATGGCGATTGGGAAAGCAAGGGCATCGCAATAGATTTTTAAAGAGTTTTGGCAAGCAGCTAGATCCCACGGTTTGCCCACGGCAAACCGCAAGGGCGACCGCCCGCCCGCAGCGACGCGACCCTTAGGTCGCGTGAGCGAGGAGATCGCGCGCCGGACGGCGTGCGCAAATCAAAGCGCCTTGAACGTCACCTGCAGGCCGTCCTTGGGAACAGGGATCGGCCAAGGCTGATAATCCGCTTCATACCCTTCCTCGATCTCGATCGAATAGCGGGTGAGGATATGCGCCATCAATATCTTGATTTGCATATAGGCGAAATGCAGCCCCAGACACATATGCGCGCCGCCGCCAAACGGCACCCACGCATATTTGTGCCGCGCCTTCACCTTGTCAGGGGTAAAGCGCATCGGATCAAAGCGATAGGGATCGGGCCAATGCTCTTCTGAGTGATGCACCTGATGGATATTGATGCCGACATTGGCTCCGGCCGGAATGTGATATCCGCCATATTCAAAGCTCTTCAATGCGCGGCGCGGCATGGAGGGCACTGGCGGGATCAGCCGCAAGGTTTCCTTAAACGCCATCTCTGTCAGCTCGACCTTGCTCAAGTCATCATAAGACAGATCGCGGCCCGGCCCGCCCGTCACTGCCAGCAATTCGCGCCGCAGTTTCTCCTGCCACTGAGGGTTCTTGGCCAGCTGCCACACCATGGATGTGCCGCTGGAGGTGATCGTGTCATGCGCTGCCATCATCAGGAAGTTCATGTGATCGACCACTTGGTCGACCGGCAGCAAAGAGCCATCTTCGCGGCGAGCGGTCGCGAATTGGCTGAACATATCCTGCCCGCCTCCTTCCTTGCGGCGGCGATGCGTTTCTTGCGTGAAAAACTCGACCAGAAAGGCGCGGCCATCCACCCCGCGTTTCATCTTGGTGAAGGGCAAGGGCTTGCGCACGGGCGCGACCGAGGCCTGCACCATATCGACGAAAGCCTCGTTGATTCTCTCTGCCTCTGGCCCCCAAGGAATGCCGATAAAACTCTCCGCCGCCAGATCGAGCGTCAGCTGTTTGATCGCAGGCCAGAACGCCATTTGCCTGTCCGCCCAGCCGCTCACTTCCTTGGCAATGCCGCGGTTGAGCGAGCCGCAATAATGCCGCATGGGCGAAGGCTTGAACGCAATCGAGAGCGCGCGCCGGTCAATCCGGTGGTGATCGAAATCGAGCAGCATCAACCCGCGCGGAAACAGCTGATCGAGCACAGGGCCCCAGCCTTGCGTGCTGGAGAAGATCTTGTCCTTGTTGAACAACACCAGCTCAAGCGCGTCTGCCCCAAGCAATGTCACACCCCAGCCGCCAAACGCCTTTACCTTGTATACGGGGCCATATTTCGCCGCCATATTGCGAGTGAAAGCATGCGGGTCTTTGAGCTGCGTGAATGTGTGGCCGACCAGCGGCAATCCGCCCTCACCCGGTATGTGATCAAGCGCATCGGGGCTGAGCTGTTCGCTCCAGTGCTTGGGCGTAAAGCTATCGGACTGATCAGTATCGGGCAGCGATGCAGCGGCGGTGGCCATGGTCGAAATCCTGTTTCGAGAAAGGGGTCACACCGACATAGTTATATAAGTTGACTATGAAAAGCCCAAACTGATTGCGCCAACTGAGTTCGCCAACGGGCCTAAATCCAACCCGCCAATTCGCGGCGCAGGATCGTCTCGAGCATCTGCATTCCCGCATCA
>CAZJAG010000033.1:4347-16524 GCA_964543735.1 uncultured Porphyrobacter sp.
CCAACCCGCCAATTCGCGGCGCAGGATCGTCTCGAGCATCTGCATTCCCGCATCAGACGTGTTGAGGCATGAGAGCACGGCAAAGTCCTCACCGCCTGCTTCCTCGAACTGTTCCTTGCCCTCGATCGCCAGCTCTTCCAGCGTCTCGACACAATCAGCAGCAAATCCGGGCGCAGCGACTGCGATGCGTTTCGTGCCTTTGGCAGCTTCCGCCTCAAGCGTGTCGTCAGTTGCAGGCTCGAGCCATTTGGCGCGGCCAAAGCGTGACTGGAAGCTGACCTCGATCCGCAATCCGGCATAGCTCTTGTCCCTTGCCAAAGCCTCGCGCACCAGACGCGCGGTTTTCTGGCAATGGCAGTGATAGGGATCGCCCAGCTCTAAAGTGCGCAAAGGCATTCCGTGAAAGCTCAACAACAGCACTTCGGGTGTGAAAGCGAGCGCGGAAAGCTGGCGGGTAATGTCGCTGACCAAAGCCGCGATGTAAGCGGGATCATCGTGATAGGGCGGGAGCGTGCGCAAGCTCGCCTGCCAGCGCGCCTCGCCCAAAACTTGCGCCGCCTTGTCCACCACCGTTGCTGTCGTCGCAGCGCAATATTGCGGGTAAAGCGGGGCGAGCAGAATGCGCTCTGCGCCTTCATCTTGCAGCGCCTTGAGCTGATCGGGGATAGACGGATCGCCATAGCGCATCGCGTATTTCACAAGCACGCCATCGCCCAGCCGCTCTTGCATTCCTGCCGCCTGATCACGGGTAATCACAGCCAGCGGAGAGCCTTCGTCTGTCCACACCTTGGCATAGGCGCGCGCGCTCTTTTTCGGGCGCGTGTTGAGGATGATCCCGCGCAGGATCGGTTGCCACACCAGCTTGGGAATTTCGATCACGCGCGGGTCGGACAGAAATTCCGCCAGATAGCGCTTTACCGCGCCCGGCTCGGCAGCCTCTGGCGTCCCCAGATTGACGACGAGCACGCCGACCTTTCCCGATTGCACGGCTGCGTGATCGCCGGGCAATTGTTGTTCAATCCAAGTCACGCGAAGGGCCCGCTATCCCCGCATCGGGACGCGTGAAGGAGCACTGTCTTCGCAATTGGCATGGCGGTCCTCGTGACCAAATTCATTCATAAGCCCCCTGAAAGTAGGGGCAAGCGGCGCAGTCTCAACCCTGTCGCCGAGAAAAGTGCATTGGCAATAGCGGGCGGCGCAACCACTGCGCCCAGTTCTCCCGGATCAAAAGGCGCGGCATCGCTAGCGATCAGCTCGACCTCTATTTGCGGGCAATCGGCCAGATTGGGCAGGTTGAGCGCAGCAAGCCGCTGAGCCTCTGGAATGCCCGAATTGTAAGTCGTGCTCGCCCCCATCGCTTGCGACAAGCCATAGATCAGCCCGCCCTCGATCTGCTGCTTGGCAATGTCGAGATTGACGATCCGGCCAATATCGACCGCTGCGACCAGCCGGTTGACGCGTACGCCGCCCTCACCCGGCCTTGCAAAGGCAACGCAGGCAATCCTGCCGCCCGCCTCGGCCGTGCCCATCCGGTGGCACGCAATCCCTTGCCCGCTTCCCGGAGCGCCGCCATCCCAGCCTGCCATCCGCGCTGCGCGTTGCAAGCATTCGACCAGCCGCAAATCATCGCCCAGCAGCGCAATCCGATAGGACAAGGGCTCGCGCGCATGGGTGTGGGCGACCTCGTCAATCATGCATTCGGTGGCAAAGGCGCTAAAGACATGGCCATTGCCGCGCATTCGCCCAGCTGGAAGGCCGATTTCAATCGGTGCATGATCAATCGAGACATCGGGTATCGCATAGGGCGGCATCGCGCCTGCAATCGCCAACCTATCAGGCTTGCCCTTGCTATCGCGGATTGCGGCCCAAGTGGTCTTGTTGCCAAACAAACGCTCGCCAAATTCGCGCTGGAACGGCGGCGTGCTGAGCCGCGTGTTGAGCCCTGTCACCATGCCGCGATTGGAGCGGCTCATCCGAACCGAAACCAAAACTGTGGCAGGCGGACGCGGGCGCGAGTGGAGCATTTCCTGCCAGCGCGACCAGACAAGCTGCACCGGCCTGCCCATTTCGCGCGCAATCAGCGCCGCTTCAACCGCGTGGCCATGCTCCAAACGGCAATCGAAACTGCCGCCTGCGGGCATGGGATAGAGCACTGCGGCTTCCGTCCCGATCCCCAGCGCTTTGGCAGCAGCACTGCGCGCGGCCTCCGGCGCTTGGGCAGCCACCCACAGCTCAAGCTTGCCATCCTCGAACCGCGCAGTTGCGCTCGCCGTTTCAATCGGCGCGTGGAGCGCAGGCTCGAACTCGTAACGCATGGTCATGTCGCTATTGGGCGAATTGTCATAACCCTCGCCGCGCGTTTCCAGCCGGTACGCCGGGCCTTTGCGAATGCCCTCGTCGATCTGGTTTTCAATCGACTGGCTATCGACCAGCAGATCGACATTGAAGCGCGGCTCCATCGCGGCCAGCGCCTTTTGCGCCGCCCACCAATTGGTTGCCGCTGCGGCCAGCCAGCGCTTGCCATTGACCGCGCCGACATAGCCGCGCACTTGCTTGGCAGGCTCAGGATCAAACCGCTCGACCTCGGTCTTGTCATGCGGGCCATGCTTGATCGCGGCATAGACCATATCGGGCAGACGGACATCGCCTGCGAACAGATAGGAACCATCAACCTTGGAAGGATAATCGAGCCGCGAATATTTGCTCTCGCCCCCGCCTTCTGCGCGCCGTTCGGGCGGCAGGGGTTCTTCTGAATAAGGTGCGGGGCGCACGGGCGCTGGATCGGGCGGATCAAGCTTTGCCGCAGCCTGCGCCAACTCGCCAAAGCGCAATTTCTTCTCGCCATGGGTGATAAAGCCTGCCTGCGCCTGACATTCCTCGGCTGGCACATTCCATTGCTCACCAGCAGCTTGAGCCAGCATCGCGCGCGCTGAAGCAGCGGCTTCGCGGCATGGTTGCTCATACGCGGCCAGCGACATTCCATCAGCCGTTACAGTGAACTGGCGGTCTTGCGCATAGCGCCGCGCAATCAGTGCATCGCTCTCGCTCGCCAAAGACGGATCAAGCGGCATCCACATTGGCGCCCAGCTTTCTGCCAAAGGCACATTGGCATAGGCCCCGCTTGCTGGCGCAGGCTCGAGCGCCATTTGGCGCCAGTCCGCGCCCATTTCCTCGGCAATAATCTGCGGCAGAAGTGTCGAAATACCCTGCCCCATTTCCAGCTGCGGCAATGCGACTGTAACCACTCCATCGAGCCCGATTTTCAGCCACGCATCAAACGCGACCTCATCGCGTCCGGCGGCGAGCGGGTTGGAATAGCTGCGCGGCATCATACCCCAGCCAAGCACCAATCCTCCGCCCACAGCGGCGCCGATCAAAACGGATCGACGGGAGACAACCATTATCCAGCCGCTCCGCGCTCGGGCGATTTGAGCCACTGGCTGATCTGGCTGGCGATCTGGGCAAAGCTGTCAGCCTCTATGCCCTCACCTGTTGCCGGCGGCTGGCCGCTATCACCGGCCTTGCGCACTGCCATGCTCAAGGGGATGCGCCCCAGAAACGGCAATTCGGTTCCCTCGGCCACGCGTTCAACGCCGCCCTTGCCAAACGGGTCAGACAATTCGCCGCAATGCGGGCATTCATAGCCCGCCATATTCTCGACCAGACCGATGATGGGCACGCCGCCTGTTTCAAACATTTGCCCCGCACGCGCAGCATCGATCAGCGCCAGATCCTGCGGCGTCGAGACCAGCACCGCGCCATCGGGTTTGTGCTTTTGCAACATGGTGAGCTGCACATCGCCTGTCCCGGGCGGCAGATCAATCAGCAGCAGCTCGATATCACCCCATTCGGCATCAATCAGCTGGGAGAAAGCATTGCCAGCCATTGGCCCGCGCCATGCCAGCGCTTGGGCTGGCTTCACCAGAAACCCCATCGAAAGCACCGGAATGCCCATAGCAGTGGGCACAGGAACCAGTTTTTCGCCCGCAGCTTCGGGTTTTTTGCCCTCAACCCCCAGCAATTTGGGCTGTGAGGGGCCGTAAACATCGGCATCGACAATGCCGACCTTATGCCCTGCGGCCTTCAAAGCGACCGCCAGATTGGTGGTTAGCGTGCTCTTGCCGACACCGCCCTTGCCCGATCCGACCGCGATAATCCTGCGCTGCACCTTATCGGCCATCATCGCCACGCGAACCTCGCCAACGCTCTCTTGCGCGCCCAGAATATCGCCAATCGCGCTTTCCATATCGCTGCGCTGCTGAGCCGTCAGACCCGATGCGTCGAGCACCACAACCGCACGCTCGCCCACCATTCGAGCCGACTTCACCCGCTCTCCAATCGAGGCTGGCAGGGCGTCAATTAATTGCTCTTGCTCCATAAAAGCGCCTTCTCACAACAAAATCGCCCGCGCCACCCCTGTTTTTCCCCCAAAGGCTCCCTATAAGAGAGACATGCAAAGCTTTGACGATTTCAGAAAGTCGATTGCGCTGGCCATGGCGGGCAAGAAAAGCCCGTGGGGAAATGGCAGCGGCAATGGTGGTGATGGCTCGGATGGCGGGGGCGAAAGTGGCTCTTCGTCTGAGGGTGATGGCGGCTCGGATGGGGGCGCCAATAATGATGGCGAAGGCCCGCGCAATCCGTGGTTGCCCGGTGGCGGGTCTGGTGGCGGCTCTGATCGGGGCAAGGGCCGACGCAGCGCCAATATCGAGGATATTTTCAAGAACCGTGGCCCCGAAGGCCCAAAACGCAGCGGTGGAGGCGGCCCGCGCGGCCCCAATTTCCGCTTGCCAGAGCGCCCCGGCGGCAAAAGCTGGCTGCCGATTGGAATTGGCGTCGCCGTAGCTGCGTGGCTGTTTATGTCGAGCGTGCATCAGGTTGCTCCGCGCGAGCAAGCCGTGGTGACATGGCTGGGCGGCCCTTACAGCTATTCGCTCAATCCGGGCCTCAATTTCACGCTGCCCTACCCGATCCATCAGGTTGAAAAGGAGAATGTCAGCCAGATCCGTTCGGAAAAAATTCCATCGGGCGAGCAGGAAAAGCTGATCCTGACGGGTGACCAGAATCTGGTGGATCTGTCCTATCTCGTGCGCTGGAACATCAAGAACCTGCCGCAGTTCAAATATCAGCTGGCCGAACCCGAAGAGACAGTGCGCGAAGCGGCAGAAACCGCCATGCGCGCCTCTGTTGCGGAGAAGAAGCTCGACACAGTGCTGTCGGGTGAAGGCCGCGCGGATATCGAACAGAACGTGCGCGAGCGGATGCAAAAGCTGCTCGATGGCTATCGCTCCGGCATTGCTGTGCAAGGTGTCGAGATTGACAAGACCGACCCGCCTGAATCGGTGGTTGATGCGTTCAAAGACGTGTCAGCGGCTGAACAGGATGCGCAGGCCGAAATGAACCGTGCGCGCCGCTATGCCCAGCAATTGCTGGCGCAAGCAGAAGGTGAAGCGGAAGCCTTCAACAAAATCTACGAAGAGTATCGCCTTGCCCCAGAGGTTACGCGCAGGCGGCTCTATTACGAGACCATGGAGAGCGTTTTGTCCAAAACCGACAAGACTATCATCGAAGCGGACGGGGTAACGCCCTATCTGCCACTGCCTGAAGTTCGCAAGCGGTCGCAAGCCGCGAAGGAAGGTGAGGAATGAGCGCGCTCGAAAATATCTGGCACAATTATAAGCCCGCCGTCATTTTGGCCGGAATCGTGGCTGTGGTTGGCGTGATGGGAACCTATGTGGTGGACGAGACCGAACAGGCCGTCATCATCCGCGCAGGTGAGCCCTATCAGGTCGTCAACCGCTTCCGCCCGGGACAAGCCTTTGGCGAAACCGGCGCAGGGCTGCGCTGGCACATCCCGATTTACGAGCGTGTCCAGAAAATTGACCGCCGGATCATGGATCTGGATATGGAACGCCAGCAGGTGCTCACCAGCGATCAGCAACGTTTGCAGGTGGATGCCTATGCCCGTTTCCGCATTATCGGCCCCAAGCAAATGATCGAGAATGCCGGTAACGAGGATAATGTCCGCAGCCAGCTCTCGCCGATTTTAACCTCGGTCTTGCGGCAGGAGCTTGGCCGCCGCACCTTTGCCTCGCTGCTGACGGCAGAGCGCGGCAATGCGATGACGCGGATCAGGGACAATCTCGATGCGCAGGCCCGCCAATATGGCGCGCAGATCATCGATGTGCGGATCAAACGGGCTGACTTGCCCGAAGGCACTCCGCTTGAAGCGGCCTTCACCCGCATGCAATCCGACCGGCAGGAAGAGGCGGAAACCATCCGCGCGCAAGGTCGCCGCGATGCCCGCGTGATCCGCGCAGGGGCAGAGGCGGACGCTGCCAAAACCTATGCCAATGCTTTTGGCAAGGATGCGAGCTTTTACGATTTCTACCGCGCGATGCAGAGCTATCGCCAGACCTTCGTCCAAGGCGAAGGGGAAAGCTCGATGATCTTGTCGGAAGACAATGAATATCTCAGACAGTTCCAAGGAACCCGCTGAGAAATGAATATATGTGCGATTTTTGAACGGGGCAGTAACCTGCGCGCCTAACCGACGAACGGCATAGGAGACAGGTTCAAGGCCACTGGCCGTTCAATTGCGGTTAAGTGCGCTTCGCCTCAAATTGCATATATATTTACAAATAGCTGTGCCGCCCCAAATGGCACTGCGCCAAGAAGAAGGAAGAGGACGTGAAGCCCGTGCGTTACGTTTATGGAATGAGCTCAGCGCTGCTGATTGGCGGCGCTGCCGTCTCGCTGGTCACCGGTCACCCCGCAGGAGCGCAGGTTGCGCAAAACGATACAGCGCAAATGCGCAGCGTCGTGCCGCGCGCTGGCGCGCCAGAGAGCTTTGCCGATCTGACCCAGCAATTGCAGCCCGCCGTGGTCAATATCGCCACGCGCCAGCGGGTCGAGGTGAACTCCAACCCCTTTGCCGGAACGCCTTTCGCTGACCGGTTCCGCCAGCGCGGCGGACGCGGACAGCCGCAAACCCGCGAGGCGCAATCGCTGGGTTCGGGCTTTATCATCTCGGCTGATGGCTTTGTGGTGACCAACAACCATGTGGTCGCCCCCAACCAGCGCGCCACGCTGGAAGAGATCACCGTGACCATGCCCGATGGCTCCGAATATGAGGCAGAGCTGGTCGGCGCGGACGCCGCATCAGACCTCGCCGTGCTCAAGATCAAGAGCAGCAAGAGCTTCCCCTTCGTCAAATTCGGCGATTCGGCAGAAGCACGCCCGGGCGACTGGGTGATGGCGATTGGCAATCCGTTCGGCCTTGGCGGAACGGTGACATCGGGGATTGTCTCGGCTGTCTATCGCAACACCGGCCAAGGCGGCGCATATGACCGTTATATCCAGACCGATGCCAGCATCAATCGCGGCAATTCGGGCGGGCCCTTGTTCGATATGCGAGGCAATGTGATCGGCGTGAACAATGCGATCTTCTCCCCCTCGGGCGGGAGCGTGGGGATCGGCTTTGCCATTCCTTCCGAGATTGCCGCGCCCATTGTCGAAAAGCTGAAAGTCGGCGCAGAGATCGAGCGCGGCTTCCTGGGTGTCAGCATTGTTCCGGTGAACGATGATCTGGCCGATTCGCTCGGCCTGCCGCGCAATCGCGGCGAATTCGTCCAGTCGGTGCAATCTGACGGTGCAGCTGAGCAAGCCGGTATCAAGGCTGGCGATGTTGTGACCAAGATCAACGGTTCGGCAGTCACCAAGGATCAGACCTTGTCCTTCCTCGTCGCCAACATCACCCCGGGCACGAAAATCCCGATCGAGTTGATCCGCGAGGGCAAGACCCGCACCGTTAACGCGACGGTTGGCAAACGCCCGAGCGAAGACGAACTGCGCCAGCAGCAAATGTTCGATCCCGATGCAGAGCCGGAAACTCCGCCGGAAGACGCAGACGGCGAAGTTGCCGAGAAGCTGGGCCTGCAAGTGATCGAGATGACCCCGCAAATCCGCGACCAATTGGGCGCGCGTGATGCAGGCGGTCTGGTGATTGCAGGGGTTGATCCAAACTCGGATGCAGCGCGCAAAGGCTTGCGGCGCGGCGATATCATTCTCACCGCCAATTATGCAGCGGTTGCGAGCACTGCCGATTTGGAAAAAGCCATTCGCGATGCAACCCGCGCAGACCGCGATGCGGTTCTGCTGCGCATCCAAAGGCGCGGACAGCCTGCGCGCTATATCGCGGTGCGGATGCGCTAAGGCGCTTCCAAGATAATTCAGAAAAGCGAGAGGTCGCGGCGAAAGCTGCGGCCTTTCTTTTGCGCGCGCCGGGCAAGATTGTGAACCTTGCTCGTGCGCCTAACGCGCCCGCTTAACTAGTCAGCCTTGCTCTAATACCCGCTTGGCGGCGGCGGCGGCTGTTGCTGCTGAGGCGGCACATATTGCGGCAGCGGCTCAGGCCGCACTGGCTGCGGATATTGCGGCTGCTGAGGCGGCGGCGGCGGCCTGTCGGGCGGCAGAGGCCGTCCAATCGCCTGCTCAAGGAAATCATCGCTCGCGGCCTGCTCTTCCTCTGGCACGCCCGGATTGAACGGCTGCGAGCCTGCGCCCGGGCCATAGATGCTGTCATCGGGGAAGGCGCTGCTGTCATTGCTGTCGGTCTGGCCCGGTTCGATCAGATTGCCTTGCTCATCGACATAATAATATTCGTCCGGATCGCCGACATAGGCCTCTTTCTCGTCCTCGTCCTGCTGCCAATCGGGCAGGATGATCTTTGTATCAAATTCCTCAACCGGACGATCCTTCACCGCATATTTCATATAGGCGGCAAAGGCTTGCGCAGGAGCGCGTCCGCCCTGAAGGCCCGCAACCTTCTTATTGTCATCGCGGCCCATCCAGACGCCTGTCGTAATGCCGGAGGAGAAGCCGACGAAATAGCCATCCTTGTTGGAGCTGGTCGTGCCGGTCTTGCCCGCAACAGGCCGCCCGATTTGCGCCGCCTTGCCTGTGCCGCTTTTCACCGCCGTCTCTAGCAAGTCCGTAATGCCTGCTGCGACATAATCGGGGATCAGGTCTTTGGAGGGTTTCTTCTTGTGTTGGTAAAGCGTCTCGCCGCTGGCGCTGACAACCTTGGTGATACCGTAAGGCTCGATCGATTTTCCGCGCGCAGATACAGCGGCAAAGGCGCGGGTCATATCAATCAGACGCACCTCTTCGCTGCCCAGCGACATCGAGGGGTAAGCGCCAATCGGCGTTGTAATCCCGAACCGCCGCGCCATCGCCGATACTGTGTTGAAGCCCACTTCATTGGCCAATTGGGCAGCCACTGTGTTGATCGAGAGCGCGAAGGACGTGCGCACATTGGTCACGCCGATATTGCGCCCGTTCGCATTGCGCGGCGACCAGTCGCCAAAGGTGACCGGCGCATCCTTGACCTTGTCGCCCGGCTTGTAACCCGCTTCAAGCGCGGCGAGATAGACAAACAGCTTGAACGAGGAACCGGGTTGCCGCAGCGCATTGGTGGCGCGGTTGTAATTCGTCTCGACATAATCCTTGCCGCCCACCATGGCGAGGATCGCGCCATCGCGGTCCAAGCTGACGAGTGCGCCCTGCGCGCCGCCTGGCGCGTTGGACTTGATCGATGCAGAGGCCGCGCGCTGCATCCCTGTGTCAATCGTCGTCCACACCTCAATCGGCTCGAATGTCTCGGGCAGCAGCAGATCGAGCTGCGGCAGCACCCAATCGGTGAAATAGCGCACCGAATTTTGCGAGCGTCCCTTGCGCAGCTTCACCGCATCAACATCGACATTGGCCTGCTCGCTGGTGATATAGCCTTGCTCGCGCATCAGCCGCAGCACCACTTGCGCACGGTCAACCGCTGCATCGACATCGGCTGTGGGCGAATAGCGCGAGGGCGCTTTCACCAGCCCTGCGATAATCGATGCCTCGCCCACGCTCAGCTCGGTAGCGGGATGGCTGAAGAATTTGCGGCTGGCGCTGTCGATCCCATATGCCCCGCCGCCGAAATAGACCTTGTTGAGATACAGCTCGAGGATTTGCTCTTTCGAGAACTTCCACTCCAGCGCCATCGCCAGCACCATTTCGCGTGCCTTGCGGTCGAGCGTGCGGTTGTTGTTGAGGAAGATATTGCGCGCGAGCTGCTGGGTAATGGTAGAGGTCGCCGCGACCCGTCCATTGCCCGTGGCAGCGGTGTAGAAAGCGCGCGCCAAGCCGGGCGGATCAATCCCGAAATGCGAGTGATAGCGCCGGTCTTCAACCGCCACCATCGCATTGGTCATGTTCTTCGGAATGTCTTGATAGTTGATCCACTCGCCATAGCTCGGGCCAAGCTCGACGACGACCGAGCCATCGCGTGCGCGCACCACAATGGTTTGCGCATTGGTGGTCGCTTTCAATTGATAGAAGCTGGGGATCGAGCGCGCGGCAATGCCGACAGATACGGTGACAAACAGCACGCCGATCAGCGCCAGCACTGTGCCCCAGACAAACAGGCGCTTGAACCAGCGCCAGAAGAATGAGGGTTGATCGCCGTTCTTGGGCGGCTTGCGTCCGCCCCCGCCTTTTCTGGACGCGCCTTTTTTGGACGCGCTTTTCCCAGACGCGCCCTTTCCAGACGACGAGCGTTCCGCCGCGGCCTTGCGGCTTCCGCGCTTGCCCACGTTCTGGGCGCGCATTTTGGCTCCACGTTTTGAGGTCACTCGGTCTGCTTTGCTGAGAAATCCAACCTAATCTGAAGCCCCCTTACCCCAACAAGTTGTAATTACTCGTGAACACACATTTTTGCCCGTTAACCATAAAGGGGGCAAGGGCAGGGCCGATCAAATCCGGTTATTCCTTCGCCTCGAAGTCGAGTGAGGCGGAATTGATGCAATAGCGCAGCCCCCCTTGATCGGGCGGGCCATCGGGGAAGACGTGGCCCAGATGCCCATCACATTTGGCGCAGGTGACCTCGGTTCGGATCATCCCGTGCGATGTGTCGCGATGCTCGGCCACGGTGTCTTCATCGCTCGGGCGCGTGAAGGCAGGCCAGCCGCAGCCCGAATTGTATTTCGCATCGCTGGCGAAAAGCCGCGTGCCGCAGCCCGCGCAAAAATATTCGCCCGCGTCGTAATGCTTGTCATATTTGCCTGTGAAAGCCCGCTCCGTGCCCGCCTCGCGCAGGACGTGATATTGCTCCGCCGACAGCTTTTCGCGCCATTCGGCATCTGTGATTGATTTGGGGTCAGAGTTCATCGAAGTGACCTTTCTACTCGCGGTGATATCGGTTCGACGCAGTTGAACCGCAAGGCCAACTGGCCGCCCGCAGCGACGCGACCTTTAGGTCGCATGAGCGAGGATATTGCACGCCGGAGGGCGTGCGGAAAACAAAAACTAGCGGCGCCCTTGCGGTCACTTCGTGACCGATCTTGCCAGAATACCTCGCGTCTTTCCCTTATCCATCCAGCAAAGCATAATGTTCGGGCGGCTGGATCACATCCATCCGCTCGGTCAACAGCGGGCGGAAGCTGGGCCGGCTCTTGAAGGCAGAATACCAGCCATGCGTCTGTTCGTGCCCTGCCCAGTCAATCCCGCCGAGATAATCCGCGACCGAGATTTGCGCAGCAGCGGCAAGGTCCGCCATGCTCATGCTGGAGCCAGCGAGCCACGGGCGATTGTCAATCAGCCAGTCCATATAATCGAGATGGCCATGGGCCAGCTTCATCGCCTGACGCAGCATGGCCGAATTGGGGGGCTGATGCAGCACCAGCCGTTTCTTCATCCGCTCAACCAGCAAGGGCGCGGTGACATCGGCATAGAAATTCTCGTCAAACAAAGCGACCAGCCGGCGGATTTCCGCGCGGTTTTCCGCTGTGCCATTGATCATAGGCGCGGTCTGCACCGTCTCCTCGAAAAATTCGGCAATCGCGCGGCTATCGGCCAGCACCAGTTCCTTGTCCGCATCGACGATCACCGGCGTGCGTCCGGCAGGGTTCAGATTGAAGAACATGTCAGAGGCCGACCAGGGATCTTCGCGGACCATTTCATAGCCGATGTTCTTCTCGCTCAGGAGCAAGCGGATTTTGCGGCTGAAGGGGCACAGGGGGAATTGATAGAGCCGGTACATTAGGGGATTTAACATGCCTCATACGAGTGACAACGTCCACCAGCCCGACCAAACGGCTGTGAATTGTTTGATCCGAATGCGCGCAAATCGCGCAATCGCCT
>CAZJAG010000033.1:16624-18234 GCA_964543735.1 uncultured Porphyrobacter sp.
CGATCTATTGCGCGGCCTTTGCCTTGGGTTTCGCCATTTGCGGGAAAGCGGTCTTCATCCGCTCCGCCATCTCGCGCATCGCGGGCATCATCGCCTGCATTCCCTCGGCCATTCCGCCCATGGCCTGAAGCATCATCGGCATCTTGTCCTCGACCTGATCGGGGATCATGTCCGCCTTGGGCGCCATTTCGCGCAAGGTCGCGGTGGGATCAGCCGGTTGTTTCATCTTGCCGCCGGTCGCACGGTTCATCGCATCAGCCATCGGGCCGACCGGAATGTCGAGCAAAGCGCGCATCATCATCGATGTCATTTGCGCAGCTTGCTCCTGAAACTCTGGGTCTTGCAGCGTTTTGGTGGCTTCAGCCATGGCCGCTTGCTGTGCAGCTGGATCGACAGGTTTTGCAGGCTTTTCCTCGGCCATAGCGACAGACGGCACGGCCAGCGCAATCGCGGCAGCTGCAGATAGAGCAAAGGCACGCATCAGAATCCCCTTCGAAATTTCGGCTTGGCAAGGCATTAGTTCACTTTCAATGACTTAAAGCTGAACGAGCGCATATGTCACAGCTGCGCGGTTTCGAGCAGCAGATTGCACGCAGGCACCAGCGCATCGAAATCCTTGCGCTCCATTGCCTCGATCTTCTGGGTTTCCTCCAGCACATATTCAGCGACATAGGAGCGGTCGGCGATGCCATATTCATCCATCAACCTTGAGAATGTGCGCACGAAAAACTCGCGGCCGCGCAATGTGTCGATTGCGGGATAGGCCGCAGCGCGCTCTGCCCCGTCATTCTGCCAGCGCGCAATCAGCGCCAATGTGATCGCGCAGCGCGCAGAGGCTGCCTTTTGCAGCGGAAGCTCGGCAATCGGCGGGATGGCGCCATCCGGCTCATGCGCGTGCAGCGACGGCGCAGATGCCAGCAGGGCCCCTGTCAAAAGCAAGGAAGTAAGGCGGAAACTACGTGTCATGAAATCGCTATAGCCGCACCAATGCCTGCCATGCTACGCCGCGTATGAAATTTAACGAAAGGAACTCTCCGCAATGCTCAGCCATATCATGATCGGTAGCAATGATATCGAACGCTCCAAGACATTCTATAACGCGGTTCTGGGCGTTTTGGGAGCGGGCGAGCCGATGGCGCATGTGAACGATACGGGGCAGACGCGTTTGTTCTACATCCACGGCGGCAGCACCTTTTCCATCAGCGAGCCGATCAATGGCGAGCCAGCAGCGCCCTCGAACGGCAGCACAATCGGCTTTGCTTGCGATTCGCTGGAGCAAGTCACAGCCCTGCACGATGCGGCGGTGGCCAATGGCGGCACGTCGATCGAAGACCCTCCCGGCCCGCGCGAAGGCAGCATGGGCACGATGAACCTGTGCTATTTCACCGATCCGGACGGCCACAAGATCTGCGGCATCCACCGCGCTGGCTAAAGCGTGCTAAGGGAGTGGGCGGCTTCACAAAGCTTTTGTCAGACTGGCAGTTCCGCCCACGCCCTCCACCCTTCCACCCGGATCGTAACCCGGTGTGATAATCCGGGTGGAAGGGTGGAGGGCGTGGGCGGCTTGGCCACCCAGCGAAAGCGCCCCTTCACCTGCTCAACAGATAAAC
>CAZJAG010000033.1:18334-21940 GCA_964543735.1 uncultured Porphyrobacter sp.
GTGGGCGGCTTGGCCACCCAGCGAAAGCGCCCCTTCACCTGCTCAACAGATAAACCGCAAATTCGGCGCGCCAATTGGCAGCGAGCGCGCTGATCTGCTGCTCACCTGAAAAATACCACGAACGCTCGACCCGTGCGCCTTTCTCGCGCGCAAGCTCGCGAAAATCGCTGATCGTGACATGATGGATATTGGTGGTCGCATACCAACTGACAGGCAATGCGCGCGTCACCGGCATTTTCCCGCCAAACATCAAGGCTGCTCGCGTGCGCCAATGCGCGAAATTGGGGAAAGAGACGAAGGCCCGCTCCCCCACCCGCAAAAGCTCGTCCAGCATCAGATCGGGCCGGCTGACCGTCTGCAAGGTTTGCGAAAGAATGGTGTAGTCAAACGCCTTGTCCGGATATTCGGCTAGATCGCTGTTCGCATCGCCCTGAACCACGGACAGACCGCGCGCCACGCAGCGCTCGACCTGCTGCGCATCCAGTTCAAGCCCGCGCGCATCGCAAGAGAAATCTTGCTGCAAAACCTCCATCAACTCGCCCGCCCCGCAGCCAATATCCAGCACACGCGATTGCGGCTTTACCGCTTTGGCAATCGCGGCCAGATCAGGGCGTAGACCGAAGTCGGATACAGGCGTGTGCGCGTTCATCAGTCGACAAAGCCCCTGATCACACGGTCAAGCTGGTCATGTGGCAATAGGAAGCTGTCGTGCCCATTGGGCGCTGACAATTCGACAAAGCTGACCTTCGCGCCTGCTGCGTTGAGCGCATGAACGATATGGCGGCTTTCAGCAGTAGGATAGAGCCAGTCCGTGTCAAAGCTGACAAGGCAGAAGCGCGCGCCCTGTCCCATCGCATGGGCGGCAAAGGCATTGGCCAAGCGTCCGCCATGCTCTTCTGCCAGATCGAAATAATCCATCGCGCGGGTGATATAGAGGTAGCTGTTCGCATCGAAGCGCTGGGTGAAGCCGCTGCCTTGATAGCGCAGATAGCTTTCGACCTGAAAATCGGCTTCAAATCCGAAGCTCTTCGCGTCTCTATCCTGCAATCGGCGGCCAAATTTCTCGGTCAGCCCTTCTTCCGATAGATAAGTGATATGCGCGGCCATCCGCGCCACGGCGAGGCCCGCATCGGGATTGTTCTCGCCCGGCGAATTGCCCGAATAGTAATCCCCCTCGCGCCAGTTGGGATCGGCCATAATCGCTTGCCGGCCAAGCTCGTGAAACGCGATATTTTGCGCGGAATGGCGCGCGGTCGAGGCGATCACCAAAACGCGCTCGGCTCTATCGGGGAAATTGGCCGCAAGGCTCAATGCCTGCATCCCGCCCATTGATCCGCCCACTACGCTGTGCAGCCGCTCGACCCCCAGCCCGTCCAGCAGGCCGACCAATGCGCGCACCATGTCGCGGATCGTGATGACGGGAAAGCGCATGGCATAAGGCTTGCCATCAGCGGCCACGCTCGCTGGGCCGCTCGAGCCCATGCAAGAGCCGATCACATTGGCGCAGATCACATGGAAGCGGTCTGTATCAATCGGCCTGCCCGGGCCAACCATCCGCTCCCACCAGCCCGGCTTGCCGGTAATCGGATGGGTGCTGGCGACATATTGATCACCGGTCAGCGCATGGCAGATCAGCACGGCATTGCTTGTGTCAGCGTTGAGCTCACCATAGGTTTCATACGCGATCTCGACATTCTCCAGCGCCTCACCGCTATCGAGCGGCAAGGGTTGCGGCAGCGCAAAGCTGCTGGAGGGGCGCGCGTTAGACATCAGGCTTGCCGATTGGGCGAGCCCGGCTCGCAAGTCAATCGCGCAAGTATTCGTGCTGTCCTTATCATGGCAAAGCGGTTATGCGCAGCGCACTTATGGCAAAGCGTCCTGAAATGAAGCCCTGGATTGCCCAGCTCAAGCCTTATGTGCCGGGCAAATCTGCTGGCTTGGATGGCAAGCCTCTGGTCAAATTGTCGGCCAATGAGAACCCGCTCGGCTGCAGCCCCGCTGCGCTTGAGGCGCTCGGCAAACCGGGCAATCCGGCTGATTATCCCGATCCTGGTGCATCAGCGCTCGTCGCGGCGATTGGCGAGAAGCACGGCATTGATCCGGCACAGATTGTCTGCGGGACAGGTTCGGGGGAGCTGCTGCATTGCATTGTCCAAGCCTTCGCAGGAGAGGGCGATGAAGTGGTGTTCTCGCGCTATGCCTTCTCGCTCTACCCTTTGATTGCGCGCAAAGTTGGCGCGCAAGCGGTGCTGGCCGAAGACAAGGATTACAGCGCTAGCGTTGACGGATTGCTGGCGGCCGTGAGCGAACGCACAAAACTGGTGCTGCTGGACAATCCCAACAATCCTTGCGGCACAGCCTTGACCGCCAGCGAAGTCGCCCGGCTCCATGCCGGCCTGCCGCCCGATGTGGTTCTGGTGGTCGACCAAGCCTATGCCGAATATGTCGAGGAAGCGCGCGATGATGGCGGCATTGAGCTGTCCCAGCGCTTCGACAATGTGCTGGTGACGCGGACTTTTTCCAAAGCCTATGGGCTGGCGGGCCTGCGGATTGGCTGGGCGACCGGCCACCCTCATCTGATCGCTGCGATTAACCGGCTGCGCGGCGCCTTCAACGTGTCAGCGCAAGGGCAGGCAGCCGCGCTCGCAGCTTTGGCTGACGAGGAATTCGTCGCGCACTCGCGGGCCGTTAATGCCAAAGGGCGCGCTCGGTTGATCGAGGCAGTGGGCGCGCTGGGCAATCACGGATTGCGCGCAATTCCCAGCCAAGCCAATTTCGCACTGATCCTGTTCGAGGGTGCAGTAACCGCTCCTGATGCGCTCACAGCGCTTGCAAAGGCAGGTTATGCGGTGCGCGATTTACCCGGACAAGGTCTGCCCCAAGCCTTGCGGATCACAATCGGCTCGGATGAACATATGGATGATGTCATTGCCACATTGCGCCACTTATGCGGCGAGGCAGCGTGATGGAACGGGTTGCCATCATTGGCCTCGGCTTGCTGGGCGGCTCGATTGGCTTGGCCGTGAAAGACCATGCGCCGGGCCTCAAAACTGCCGGCTACGATCATGATGCAGGCGCGCGCGATATAGCGAGCGAGCGCGGGCTGGTTGATCAGGTGTGCGACAGTGCAGCAGACGCTGTGCGCGATGCGGATTTGGTGATTTTTTGCGTGCCGGTTGGCAAAATGCGCGAGGCCGCCAGCGCGATTGCAGGCATGCTGAAACCGGATGCGATTATCAGCGATGTCGGCTCTTCCAAGCAAAGCGTGCTGGCTGATCTTCAGGCCGAGCTGCCCGACCACACGATTATCCCCGCGCACCCTGTTGCCGGAACCGAGCAATCAGGGCCCAAGGCGGGCTTTTCCAGCCTGTTCGAGGGTCGCTGGTGCATCATCACACCGCCTGACAATGCAGCGCCTGAGCAGGTCGAGGCGGTGAACGGGTTCTGGCAATCTCTCGGCGCGAAAACGGACATTATGGAGGCCGAGCATCACGATCTGGTGCTGGCTGTCACCAGCCATATTCCGCATTTGATAGCCTTCACCATTGTGGGCACTGCGTCCGATCTGGAAGACGTGACCCGCAGCGAAGTGATCAAATATTCCGC
>CAZJAG010000034.1:0-9272 GCA_964543735.1 uncultured Porphyrobacter sp.
GGAAAATGGCGGAGACGGAGGGATTCGAACCCTCGATACCCGATAATGGGTATGGTTCCTTAGCAGGGAACTGGTTTCAGCCACTCACCCACGTCTCCGAACCATCTTTTGCACGTCTCAGGCGCTGAATGCGGCCGAGCTATCAACCGCTGCCAAAGCGTGCTTCCCAACCGCAAGCGATCAGGAAAGCGCGCTATACGCACAGCAGGTTAACGCGGCAAGAACCCATTCGTGAAAATTGTGCCGAAAGCGCTTCACCGCTCAAAATGCACAGGTGTGCTCGGCCTGTCGCAGATAGGATTCCTCCTGCCGATCAGCAATTGCGCGTAAGCAAACTTAGGAATCTGTTTACCATATAGTAATCTGTTTTTGTGCAGAAAGGACGGGCTATGAAACACATCCTGTCAAAACTCTCACCGCTGGCGAAGCTTTTTATGGCTGCCAGCATTGTCATTGCAGCACCTGCGAGCGCACAAGGGGTCGAAAGCTTCGATCCGGACGCGGCCTATTCCGGCGCGATTGATGGCGATCTGGCGGGCGAGGCGAGTGCAGCGGCCAGCTCTGCGGTCTCAGATGTCGCCAATTCGGCGGAAGATGTGGCGGTGCAAGCGGTCAGCGAGGCAAGCGATCCGTTTGCCGATGCGATGGTGACCTATTCCAGCTCTCCCGATGTCACAGCAGCTCAGGCGGGCGCGGGCGATATTCCCGCTACCGATGCAGTCGATTCGGCGATGGTAGACCCGGCACTGGTAGATGCGGCCAATCCGGTCGATTCGAAAACTTACGGCGAAGACGATCTGATCGGCGCGGCTGAAGGCATCTTTGGCAAGGGGGCAAAAGGCGTCGCTAAGTTGATCCAGAATTTGCTCAAAGATCAGGGCGAGCCCAATGGCTATATCGTGGGCCGCGAGGCTGGCGGCGCGTTCATTATCGGGGCGCGTTATGGTTCGGGCACGCTCCACCACAAGGTCGAGGGCGAGCGCAAGGTGTATTGGACAGGCCCCTCTATCGGGTTTGATGCAGGGGCGAATGCGGGCAACACATTCGTGCTGGTCTACAATCTGTTCGACACAGAAGACCTCTACAAGCGTTATCCAGCCGGCGAGGGGCAAGCCTATCTCGTGGGGGGTCTGCATGCGAGCTATGTGCGGCGCGGCGATGTGGTAATGATCCCCATCCGCGTGGGTGCGGGCCTGCGTCTCGGCGTGAATGCAGGCTATATGAAGTTTTCGAAGAAGCAGCGCTGGCTGCCCTTCTAACGGTTTTCGTCACAGCCGCGCACTTTCGTTAAGGTGCGCAAAAAGAGCCGCAATCGGGCAAAACCTGGTTGCGGCTCTTTGCTGTTGGCGGCATGGGAGAGCGCATTATGCTGAAAAACCTTTCTCCCCAATCACCCGATGCGCTGCTGGCGCTGATCAAAATGTATGCAGCCGATGACCGCGCTGACAAGATTGACCTTGGCGTCGGTGTCTATCGCACGGGCGAGGGGGATACGCCGGTGTTCAAGGCGATCAAGGCGGCTGAACAGAAGCTGGTCGATGAGCAGCCCTCCAAAGCCTATCTCGGCCCGGAAGGCGATATGGGTTTTGTGACCGGATTGATGCCATACATTTTCGGCAGCGATGCAACGCGCAAGGGCCGGATTAGCGGGATGCAGACGCCTGGCGGAACGGGTGCGGTGCGCCTCGCCGCAGCGCTGGCGCAGAAGGCTGGCGTGACCAGATTGCATATCGGCACACCCAGCTGGCCCAACCATGCGCAAATTCTCGGCGATATTGCGCTGGAGATGGCACCGTTTGACCATGCCAATGCCGATGGAAGCGCCAATGCTGAAGCTGTGCTCGCCATTATCGCGGCAGCGGGCGAGGGGGAGGCGATTTTGCTCCACGGATCGTGCCACAATCCGACCGGTATTGATTACTCAAACGAGCAGTGGGACGCGATTGCGAGCGCTTTGGCGAACAGCACAATCTTCCCCATTCTCGACAGCGCCTATCAAGGGCTGGGCGATGGGATGGAAGAGGATGCCTATGGCGTGCGCGCCGTGGTGGACGCCGTGCCCGAAGCCTTCATCGCCTATAGCTGCGATAAGAATTTCGGCGTCTATCGTGACCGTGTGGGCGCGTTTTATGCTCTGGCTGAAACGGCAGAGGATGTTGAGCTGGTCTTCTCCAACGCCAATGCACTGGCGCGGGCAAGCTGGTCTATGCCGCCTGATCATGGCGGCGCGGCTGTGCGGCTGATTTTGCGCGATAGCGAGCTGACGCAAATGTGGCAGGACGAGCTTGACGATATGCGCACACGGATGCGGCAAGTGCGGGCAAAACTGGCCGAGGCAGGCACGGCGGGCAGCGTCGATCTGACCCCGCTGGGCACGCAGAACGGCCTCTTCGCTATTCTGCCTGTGAGCAAGGAACAGGTCGCCCAACTGCGCGAGGAGCACGCGATTTATATGGCAGGCTCTGGCCGGATCAATATCGCCGGATTGCACGACGGGAATATCGAGAAATTTGTCGCGGCGCTGGCGCAGGTGACAGGTTAGAGCGGGCTGTCTATGGATCGCCAGCCGAGACTAGAGAGTGAGCGGGTGCTGCTTCGCCCGCTTGCGAGCGATGATTGGGATGCTTTGTTCGAGATTGCCAGCGATGCGGCGATCTGGGAACAGCATCCGATGCATGACCGCTGGCGCTCCGATGTGTTTCGCGAATTTTTCCAAGATGCTTTGGCCAAGGGCGGGGCGCTCGCCATAATCGACAAGCGCGATGGCGCAATAATCGGTTCCTCACGCTTTCAGGAATATGAGCCGGATGAAGATGGCAATGATGGCGGCTCTGTCGAGATCGGCTGGACTTTCATCGCGCGCAAGTTTTGGGGCAAGGGGATCAACCGTGAGGTCAAGCGGCTGATGCTCGCCCATGCGTTCGAGCATGTTGCACGGGTCGATTTCCGCGTGGGCGAGACCAATTACCGCTCGCGCATTGCGCTCGAAAACATCGGGGCCGAGCGTTCACGCCGCACCGAATTGTCGCAATATCAGGGCAAGCGGGTTCTGCACATTGTCTATGAGCTGACGCGCGATGATTTTGCAAAAGGGCTGGGGGCTGAGGGGCTGGGCGCTGAAAGCTAACCCGCCAGCGATTGCATCCGCTTCAAATAACGCGCCAGCACATCAATCTCCAGATTGACCTCGCTGCCCGCATCCAAAGCGCCCAATGTCGTCACTTCGCCTGTATGCGGGATGATGTTGAGCGAAAAGACGCAGCTTCCATCAGCCTCATCCGTCACCGCGTTCACAGTGAGCGAGACGCCTTGCACAGTGATCGAGCCCTTGGCCGCGATAAATGGCGCCATGCTGGCAGGTGCGCGAATATCCAGTCGGGTCGAATCGCCCTCGCTGGTGGCCGAGACCACCGTGCCCACCGCATCGACATGGCCGGTCACGATATGGCCGCCAATCTCGTCACCCACCCGCAAGCTTGGCTCGATATTCAGCCGAGCGCCTTGCGCCCACATATCTGTGACGGTGCAATTGACCGTTTCGCCAGAGACATCGACTGCGAACCATGCATCGCCCTTGCTGCCGCCGCGCTCGACCACGGTCAGGCATACGCCGCTGCACGCAATCGATGCACCAATCGCGATACTTTCAGGATCGAGCGGGGCCGCGATGGTCAGCCGCAAATCGCCGCGCTGGTCATGGCTTGTGACAGTGCCGATGGATTGGACAATTCCGGTGAACACGCGCTTCGCTCTCCTATTTCTCGCTGCGCTGATAGGCGGTGAAAAGGTCGCTGCCAAGTTGGCAGCTTTCGACAACTTCCCAATCGGCAAGCGCGGCGGGTGAGACGCATTCGGGTGCACGCGTGCCGGAGCCGATTGTGACGGGCGCGATGTATAGCTCGATCCGGTCGATCAGCCCTACCTCGGCAAAAGCTTGCGCTGTGCCCGCACCGCCTTCGACATAGAGCGTGGAAATGGCCTTTAATCCGTGCACAGCTTGCGGGCTGGATAGCGCAGTCGCGCCATCAATATCCGAGCCGCTGGTGAGGACGAAACGCTGGGGCGAGCGGTCTTCCAAACCTTCCAACCGCACATCGAGGCGCGGGGTATCGGCTCGCCAAGTGCCGCCGCCAACAAGGATACCGTCCTGCTTGGCGCGGCGCGAATGGACGTGGGCGCGTGCTTCCTTGCCGGTGATCCACTGATCTTGGCCCTGCTCGCGGGCGATAAAGCCGTCTTCGGACATGGCGAGTTTGAGCGTGACGAAAGGCCGCGATTGTTCGGCTTGCATCAGATAGCCGCGCAAGGATTGGCGCGAGGCGCGATCATCGAGGACCTGCACGGCAATCCCTGCCTGCTCAAGCTGCGCAATTCCTTTGCCACAAGTGCGCGGATCAGGGTCGCGCTGGCCGATGATGACGCGGGCGGGCTTTGCCTCGCTCAGCAAATCTGCGCAGGACGGCCCGCGCTTAGAAACATGCGCGCAAGGCTCTAAAGTGACATAGACGCTCGCGCCTTCAGCGCTTTCGCCGCGCGCTGCCAATGCGTCCAATGCCTGGGCTTCGCCATGCGGCCGACCGGAACTTTGCGTCCATCCGCGCGCAAGCAATTCGCTACCGCGAACAATCAGGCAGGCGACAGACGGGTTAGGGCGAGCCAGCGGGATGCCGCGCTGCGCCAACCGCGCAGCGCTTGTCATCCATTGCTGATCGCTTTTGGGGTCAGCAGGCATTCGCGCCTAATTCTCTGAAGATGCAGCAGGCGCGCTTGGTTGAGCTTTGTCTTGGGCTGCCGCTTCTTCTGCCGCTTCTTCCTCAGCAATCTGGCGCTCCATCGCATCGACATCCATGCCAGAGGCGCGGCCCAAAGCGCGGTAAAGCTCTTTCTTCTTCTCCTCGATTTCTTCAATCTCGGCGCGGCGGGCATCCTGAATGCGCTGGTTTTCCTCGTTAGAGGCGGCGATTTCTGCATCCGAGCGATCGGGCGCAAAGGAGGTGATATAGGTGACCTGCGGGCGCTCCAATGGATTGACCACTTTCTCCCCGCTCGCCCACATGATCACCAGCGAAATCGGCAGCACAGAGACCACCAATATCGGCCAGCGATGGGGAGTGGGCTTTCTGAACTCCTGCCAGAAATCGGCAAGGCCCGGGCCCGGATTGAAGCGCGATTTGCGAAACATGGATAGCAATATAGGCAGGCAGAGCGCCGAGCGCTAGCCAAAGCTGGCATAGAGCGTGCGGCCATTGTCCTTCAGCCAGCGGTCGGCGCGCTTGATATCGCCTTCGAAAAGATCGCCCAGCATCGCGTGGAAGGCGCGGCTGTGATCGAAATGCACAAGATGGGTGACCTCATGCGCTACGACAGAGCGGCGGACATAATCGGGCGCTTGCACCAGCCGCCAGTTGATCCGCATTGCTTTCTTGTCAGAGCAGCTGCCCCAGCGCCTTTGCGCGCGCGATAGGCGCACCGGAGCAGGGGGCAGACTGGCGCGCTCGCAATAGAAATCGCGGTCGTGCTGAAACAGGTCGAGCGCTTGGCTTTCCAAGGCGCGCTGCAAACGTGTGGTGAGCGATGCGCGCGGCCCGCCAAGCGTTACGCGGTCATCTGTAAAGCGGCAGGTGCGCGGGCGTTTCTCGTCCCAATCTATGGTGAGCGCGTCCCCGCGAAATTGCACCGTGCCGCCGGGCACAGGTTCTGCGCGGCTGGGAATTTTGACGAGCTGCTCTTCCAGCCATTCCTGCCGTTTGTGAGCAAAGGCAATCGCCTCTTGCGCGCGCGCCCATTGCGGCATGGTGATCCGCACAGCGCTGCCATCTGGAGCAAGCCGCAAGGTCAACCGTTTGGCACGCGCATTGCGGCGCAGCTCAATGGGCAATACCTGATCGCCCAGCACAATCTCCGGCTCGAGCATTTCCTTGCGCAACCAGTCAATCATTCGCCATCTCTCGCATTGGCGCGCCAGTGCGAACGGCTGCGGTGCTCGCTCCAGTCGACAATATGATGTTCGAGCGGGCCAGCCTCGGTTTCGGACACAACGCGCCCTGCCACGCCAACCCCTGCGCGCACCACATCCTCGCGGTCGCCAGAGATCAGATAGTGCCAGCCATGCAATCTCTCACCCGCTGCCCGCAACCGGTAAGCGCAAGTGCTCGGCAGCCATGGCACATCCTCGACAATCTTGAGCGTTAAGCGCAAGCAATCGGGCACAAAGGCGCGCCGGTTGCGATAATCCCTGCACTGCGCGCTTTCGCAATCGAGCAATTTGCACGCCACATTGGTGTGCTCGATTGCGCCAGTGTCCGCATCCTCGATCTTGTGGAGGCAACACCGCCCGCAGCCATCGCACAGCGCTTCCCATTCGGCGCGGGTCAGCTCGCCAAGCGGCAGCTCCCAGAAAGTGTCTCTTAGCGGACCCATCGCGCCAGTTCAGCGGTGACGCCTTCAGCGCCCTTGTCGGTCGGGATCACGCCCAACGGCTCGCCCTCCGGGCTGAACAGATAGGTCAGCGTGGTGTGAGCAATGTTGTAATTGCCGCTTGCATCGGGCTCATCCTTGGGCGCGGCCGCTCCGAATTGCGTGAGAACCTGCTTGGTGGTTTCCTCATCCGCGCGCAGGCCAATCAGGCGCGGGTGAAAATTGCTCACGAACTGGCTCAGCACATCCACGCTATCGCGCGCCGGATCGACCGAGATAAAGATCGGCTGGACTCGGCTGCCGCCATCAGGATTAGCTTTCTCGAACGCTTGCAGCCCTTGGCTAAGGCGCTGAACATCGGTCGGGCAGATGTCAGGGCAATAGGTAAAGCCGAGATAGACGAGGCGGTATTGCCCGTCGAAATCGGAAAAGCTCACCGGCTTTCCCTCATGCGAGGTCATCGTAAATTCACCGCCAAGGCTGGAACCGCGCAAATCCACCCCATATTGCGAAGGGCCGGGCGGTTCACTCTGGCAGGCTGAGAGCGTTAAAGCGGCGGCGGCCAAGGCAAATGTGCCGAAACGGCGCAAGGGCTTGGGAGAAGGGGTCGCGTGTCGGTTCATGGTCTGCTAACTGGGGGCTCGTCATACTCGATTTCAAGTCTTGTGATTGGCACAAACTTCAAAGGGACAACAGCGTAGTGCGGGGCGTTATGCAAAAGTTTTTGATTTTCTTGGGCGCGGCAGGAATGTTGATCGCAGCGCCGGCGGCGGCGCAATTCCAGTCGGATGGCTACAAATTCCTCAAAGCTGTGAAAGAGCGAGAGGGAACAGAAGCCACCAATGCGCTCAACGAACCGGGCAACACTTTGGTCAATACGCGGGACAAGGTTTCGGGCGAGACTGCGCTGCATATTGTCACCGCGCGCCGCGATACGACATGGATCAAATTCCTTGCCCAGCGCGGGGCTGATCCGAACATTCGTGACAGCAACGGGGTTGCGCCTTTGCAACTGGCCGTGCGGCTCAATCATGTTGACGGGGTTGAAGCTCTCCTTAAGGCGGGCGCGCAGGTCGATATCACTGACAGCACGGGCGAAACCCCGCTGATCAGCGCGGTTCATTCGCGCAATACCGAACTGGTGCGGCTGTTGCTCACGAAAGGCGCGGATCCTGACCGGACGGACAATTCGGGCCGGACTGCGCGCGATTACGCGCAGCTCATTCCTTCGAACTCTGTCCTCATGGGCGAGTTTCGCCGCGCCGATGAAAAGCGCGAAGCGGAAGGCACGCAGGAAAGCTACGGGCCGAGTTTCTGAACAAATGGCAATCTAGCACTATGACAGATTTCACCGACATGACTTTGGACGAGCTGCGGATTGCGCTTGCACCTGATGTGGCCGCTTCGGCGATTTTCGATGGCTGGAATGAGACCGCGCTTGAGGCTGCTGCGGAAATGGCGGGCGCTGATCCTGACGTGGCGCGGCTCGCTTATCCGGGCGGCGCGATGGATATGATCGGTGCTTGGATCGAAAGCGTCGATGCCGCGATGGTCGAAGCTTTTCCGCCCGAACGCATCGAAGCGATGAAAATTCGTGACCGTATCCGCGAGTTGGTCTGGTTCCGCTTGGAAGCGATTGCAGGGCTGGAAGAGGCGTTGCGCCGCGCGCGCGCTGTGATGGCCATGCCGCAAAATGCGCGCGCCTCTGTGCAGATGGGCTGGAATAGCGCTGATCTGATGTGGCGTCTGGCAGGCGATACGGCAACCGATTACAACCACTATACCAAGCGCGCCATCCTCGGCTCGATCTATGGCGCGACCTTGGCAGTGTTTGTCGATGACGAGACACCGGACAAAGAGGTAACCCGCGCTTTCCTAGATCGCCGGATTGAAGGCGTGATGAAGTTTGAAAAGGCCAAGGCCAAGCTTCTTGGTCGCGAGCGCGAGCATTTCTCCGTCACGCGCTTTTTGGGAAGGCTGCGCTATCCGGGCAGCTGAGGGTTGTGCCTCATTCTTGATTTTGACTCGTTTCGCGAGAAACGAGTCCGCGCCCGCCCGCCCCACAGCGGGCGCGCTAAAGCGCTCCCACTCGGGCGGACGCTAAGCAAATCTCTCGGTATTTTCTCCATTTTCGAGGCAACTCTACGCATAAGTCCATATAGGCCGCTTGCCCGCGCCGCTTACGCCTGCCACGACATGGCTAGAAAGAATCACTAGGGGCGTTTGCATTGATTGAGCGCCACATAGCCAAGGGGTAACAGGCACATGGCAGGCAGTCTCAACAAGGTCATGCTGATCGGCAATCTGGGCGCTGATCCGGAAATTCGCAGCTTTCAAAACGGCGGCCGCGTGGCCAATCTGCGCATTGCCACATCAGAGACTTGGAAAGATCGCAATACGGGTGAGCGGCAGGAGCGCACCGAATGGCATACGGTTGCGATCTTTAGCGAAGGCCTCGTCAATGTCGTCGAGAATTACGTCAAGAAGGGTTCGAAAGTCTTTATCGAAGGCCAGCTGCAAACCCGCAAATGGCAAGACCAGCAAGGCAATGACCGCTACTCAACCGAGGTCGTGCTGCGCGGCTATAATGGCACGCTGACCATGCTGGATGGCGCAGGCGGCGGCGGGGGCGGCGGAGGCCGCTCTGGCGGTGGTGGCAATTATGGCGGCGGCTCCGGTGGCGGCTATGCTGGCGGTCAACAAGGTGGCTCTGGCGGCGGTTGGAACCAAGGGGGCGGCGGCCCCGGCGGTGATGGCGGCGGCTCTGGCGGCGGTTCGCAAGGCGGCGGCTCGGGCGGGTATGACGACCTCGACGATGATATCCCGTTTTGAGGTCTGCACACAGTTTGAAGACA
>CAZJAG010000034.1:9372-21463 GCA_964543735.1 uncultured Porphyrobacter sp.
ATGACGACCTCGACGATGATATCCCGTTTTGAGGTCTGCACACAGTTTGAAGACAGGAAGCCTCGCAGCGCAACTGCGGGGCTTTTTGTTGGGTTGGTCAGCGCGTACGAAAGGGGGGCAGACCGCTAATCTTTCTTCAACCCCGCCAGTGCCTCGGCCAGCGCGCCGCTGGGCGCATCATCGCTGGTAATGCCGGCCTTCTCGCGTGCGGCGTCAGCTCCGGGTCCTTCGGCATAAGGATCAATCGCAAGGCCGAGCGTCTGCGCAATCGCTTCGCCCAGATCAAATGCGTCGCCTGCATATTCGATCTCGTCGCAATCCTCATCGGAAAGTTCAATTTCTATCGGTTCGTCCTCAGCCTCGCCAGCTGCGCCCGCGCTTGCTTCAACAAAGCGAAAATCGAGCGTTTCGGAGACAGAAACGGGGAATTCTTCGGCAGAAATGGCGCAAAATTGCACAAAATCGGCGTAAAATGAGCCCAAAACGCGCGTTTTTGCGCCTGTTTGCGACAATTTGACACTTGATTCGAGCGTTTTGACCGATGCCAGGCCGAACCTTTTTGCCAAGGCAGCGCGCTCGTTTTCATCGGCCACAATCTCGACCGCTTCGGCTGGCAGCGCGCGCGGTTTGATCAGCCGGACAAGCTCTGACCCTGTTTCCTGATCTTCCGATGCGCTCATTCAAATGCACCCAGAGGTTGCTCGGCTGCGATCAGTTCGTCATCGCTCAGCCCCGCCAATTGTTCGGCCAATGCGACCAACTTTGCGCGCACTGCGCTGGGCGAACCATCATCGGTAAAGCTGACATTGCGTTCAATCGCCGCGTCCAGTTTTTCATTGTCGCCGCTCAAGAGAGCAGGGCGATACGCGCCAAGCCTGCCGCCCAAAACGCTCATCAATTTGCCGACCCGTTTGCCGACGACGACATCATTGACGCCAAATTCGCGCAATTGGCTGTCCATATCGTCGACAAAAAATTCGGTGAGCAAAGCGCTGTCCGCGCGGGTTGCATCGCTCGCCTCCAGCCGCACCAAAGCGGCGGAGAGCACAGCGGTGATCATGTCGAAGCGCCCGTCCACCGTGTCAGCCACGCCGCACTCAGCATACCAGCCCGGCTCGCGCGCGCATTCGACCACGCGGTGCCACAAGGGGCGCAAACGCTCGCGCGGGTCAGCTTCAAGTCCAAGCAGTTTGGTGAGGAAATTCATTGCGGGTCTCTGCTCATTTGCGTGCCGCGCCCGGCGCAGCATTCATCTTCAATTCAATTGGCTATACCCATTTCGCAGCAGACGCGCCGTTGCAAGCCGTATCGCAAAAGAATAGGGCGGTAACGACACGTCATATAGGTGCTCTTCCAAGCGGGACAATAAAGTCCCGCAATCAGGCGCCACGGTGAAGATACGAAGAAGGTTGGCAGGTTGATGCATCACAAGGCGATAGCAGCAGCAATGATGGCGACGCTGGCTCTCGGATTGGGAGGATGCTCCTCTATCCGCGAATCGCGAGGCTATGTGGTGGACGGCGCGCTCATCCAGTCGGTGCAGCCCGGAATCGACAACCGCCGTTCTGTCGAAGCGACTTTGGGTCGCCCCTCTTTCACCAGCCAATATGGCCAGCAGACGTGGTATTACGTCTCCTCGATCACGGGTCGCCGCCCCTTTGTGCGCCCTTCGATCAGGACGCATTCGGTGCTGGCGGTGCAGTTTGACGCGGCGGGCAATGTTGTTGCCGCCGATCGCACGGGTATCGACAAGGTCGCTTATCTTAGCCCCAATGGCGATGAAACGCCGACGCTTGGGCGCGAGCGGACATTTCTTGAAGATCTGTTCGGCAATATCGGACAGGTTGGCACGGGCGCTGGGCCCGGAGCTGGCCAATAGGCCAATAGGCCGATAGCTTGAAGCTGCGCGCCAGCTTCCCCATATCTGCCAGCATGAGTGACGATATGGCGAGCCACGGCCTCACCCAGTGGCATGGGACAACCATTATTGGCGTGAAACGCGGCAAGGAAACCGTGATTGCCGGAGACGGGCAAGTCTCCATGGGCAATACGGTTATGAAGCCCAATGCGCGCAAGGTGCGCCGGATTGGCGAGGGCGAGAAAGTGATCGCCGGTTTCGCAGGCGCAACAGCAGATGCCTTCACATTGTTCGAGAGGCTCGAGAAAAAGCTTGAGCAGCATTCGGGCCAATTGCTGCGCGCTGCGGTTGAGCTGGCAAAGGATTGGCGCACGGACAAATATCTGCGCAATTTGGAAGCGCTGATGATTGTGGCGGACGCTGAAAGCCTGCTGGTGCTCACTGGCAATGGCGATGTGCTGGAGCCGGAAGCCAAGGATGGCTCAACCATTGCCGCGATTGGTTCGGGCGGGAATTATGCGCTGGCTGCCGGACGCGCGCTCGCGGAATATGAGAAAGATGCAGAGAAAATCGCGACCAAGGCGATGGCGGTTGCGGCCGATATCTGCGTCTTCACCAATGGCAATGTGACGGTCGAGAAAGTCTCCTAGTTCCATGATCAACAATTTGACACCCAAGGCGATTGTCGCCTCGCTCGATGAGCACATCATCGGCCAGAAGGACGCGAAGCGCGCGGTTGCCGTGGCTTTGCGCAATCGTTGGCGCAGGCAGCGGCTTGGCCCTGAATTGCGCGATGAAGTCACGCCTAAGAACATCCTCATGATCGGCCCCACTGGCTGCGGTAAAACGGAGATCAGCCGCCGTCTGGCGAAGCTGGCCGAAGCGCCTTTTGTGAAGATCGAGGCGACCAAGTTTACCGAGGTCGGCTATGTCGGGCGCGATGTTGAACAGATTGCGCGTGATCTTGCCGAAGAAGCGATCCGGCTGGAGAAAGAGCGCCGCCGCGAATCCGTGCGCGAGGCGGCTTCAGAAGCGGCGATGGAGCGCCTGTTGACAGCGCTGGTGGGTGACAATGCTTCTGAGGCGACCCGCGAAAGTTTCCGCGAGCGTATCGTTCAAAACGCGATGAACGAGGTTGAGGTCGAGATCGATGTGACCGAGGCTCCCAACATGCCTTTCGACATGGGCAATATGGGCGGCAATATGCAAATGCTCGATCTGTCCGACATGATGGGCAAAGCCTTTGGCAAAGCGCCGACCAAACGCCGCAAGATGCGCGTTCCCGATGCATGGGATAAGCTTGTCGACGAGGAAGCGGACAAACGCCTCGATGATGATGATGTGAACCAGACCGCGCTGCGCAATGCGGAGACGAACGGGATCGTGTTCTTGGACGAGATTGACAAGATTGCGGTTTCTGATGTGCGCGGCGGCTCTGTCAGCCGCGAGGGCGTGCAGCGCGATTTGCTCCCGCTCATCGAAGGCACGACTGTTGCGACCAAATATGGCCCGATGAAAACGGACCATATCCTCTTCATCGCTTCCGGCGCGTTTCATGTCGCCAAGCCGTCTGACATGCTGCCCGAATTGCAGGGTCGCTTGCCGATCCGGGTGGAGCTGCGCGCGCTGACAGAGGAGGATTTTGTGCGGATCCTGTCCGAAACGCGCGCCAATCTGGTTGAGCAATATCAGGCGCTGATCGGCACAGAGGAAGTCACGCTCGACATCAAGGATGAGGCTGTGGGCGAGATTGCGAAAATCGCAGCGCGCGTAAACGAGAGCGTTGAGAATATCGGCGCAAGGCGTTTGCAGACTGTGATGGAAAAGCTGCTTGAGGACATCAGTTTTGAAGCTGAGGAGCATACAGGCGAGACGATTACGATTGACGCGAAATATGTGCGCGAGCGGCTCGATGATCTGTCGGGCAATGCTGACCTGTCGAAATATATTCTGTGACCACTGGCGCGCCGGTTAGCGAGCTGTCTGCGATGCTTTCCGGCATGGCGCCTGCGCTGGACGAGACAGCCTACCGCTTTATCCTTTTGTCGCCGCTGATTGCGCCGCAAGCTTTGGGAGCAGCCATTGGCACATTCCGCGAGGATGAGGGCGTAACCGCGATCATCCCTGCAGCATTGGCTGAGGAATTGCAGCAGGCCGGGGCTGACATGGCGCGCCTCACTCTCACCGTGCATTCCGATTTGGAAGGCGTGGGGCTGACCGCCGCCGTCTCTAATGCTTTGGCGGAGGCAGGGATTGCCTGCAATGTTGTCGCCGCGTTCCATCACGACCATCTGTTTGTGCCGTGGGAGCGCCGCGAAGCTGCGCTGGGCATCTTGGAAGACCTATCGAAAGACGCTGATCGAGAGTAATCGGCTGCTCATCGCGCATTTGCTTCATTAGCTCTTGAGCCTATCGCGCATTCGCGCTCTATTCGCTTGCATGTTGGTGACGAACAGGGAGCGTGCGTGATGGTAAGGGATTTTCTAAAAACAGGTGTGGGCGCGATTGCGCTGATGGCTGCGGCACCAGCGCTGGCTGATGACCACGCCGATGCGAGCGCTGCCCCCACGCTCACCGCCCCCGAAATCGAGTTCACCCAATGGACGCTCGACAATGGCCTGCGCGTCATTGCCATTCCGGACAATTCGACCGGCACGGTGATGACCTCCATGTGGTATGAAATCGGCTCCAAGCTTGATCCCGAAGGGCGCAGCGGATTTGCGCATCTTTTCGAACATATCCTCAGCCGCAAGACGGCGAATATGCCCTATAATATGATCTACGGGCTGACCGCAGATGTGGGCGGCACGCGCAATGCTTCGAACAGTCCGGATCGCACCAATTATTTCGAGATCGTGCCAGCTGCCTATCTTGAGCAGATGCTGTGGACGCATCGCGAGCGGATGGCATTTCCGGTGATTGACGAGCAGGTTTTCAATTCCGAGCGTGATGTGGTGAAGGAAGAATTGCGCACCCGCGTGCTCGCACCGCCCTATGGCCGCTTCCAGCGCTTTGTCCTTCCTGAAAACGCCTATGACACCACGCCCTATCGCCGCCCGGGTATTGGCTCGATCGAGGAGCTGGATTCTGCAACATTGGACGATGCTCTGGCCTTTTACGAGGCTTACTATGGCCCCGACACTGCCACGCTGATTGTCGCGGGCAATTTCGAGATCGGGCGTTTGCGCGCAATGGTCGACCAGTATTTTGCTGACATCAAACCGCGCGCCAACCCTGTGCCGGTGCTGGTTCCAGAGCGCGAGCAGCCGCGCGATGGGCCGCGCACTGTCAATGCAACTGCGCCCAATGTGCCGTTGCCGCTGGTCGGCGCTGTGTGGAAATTGCCCGGAGCCATGCATCCTGATGCACCCGCGCTTGAAGTGATGGATGCGATCATGTCGCGCGGCGATAACAGCCGGATGCACAAGGCTTTGGTCAAAACCGGCAAGGCGGTGCAAGCGGTCCATTTTGCCCAGCTCAACGAGATAGGCGGAATGCTCGCGCAATTTGCTGTGACCAATCCGGCGGCCAACCCGCAAGAGGTGGCAGGGATATTGACTGCCGAGCGCGAGAAGATGCGGACGCAGCCCGTTTCCGATGCTGAGCTGGCCGAGGCGAAGAACGAGATTATCGCATCCGCCTTGCGCCGCCGCGAGACATCGCGGGGCCGCGCGTTCGAGCTGGGCGAGGCTTTGGTGCGCACTGGTGATCCGGCGGCTGCTGACAAAAGGTTGGCGGCAATTGCAGCGGTGACAGCGGCTGATGTGATGCGCGTGGCGCAAACCTATTATGCTGCCAATCAGCGCACCGATATCACATATACTGCGGGCGAGGATGATCCGTCCAAATATGCCAATCCCGCCCCGTTCCCGACATTCCGCACGCTTCCCAAATCCACGCTGACCCCGCTCAAGGTTCTGCCCGAGGGTGAGCGGCAAGCGCCGCCTCCGCCCGGTGAAGCGCCCAGCCTTGTTGCGCCCGAAGTGGTCGAGGCAGAGCTTTCCAACGGGATCAAAGTGGTCGCTGTCCAAACAGGCGATGTGCCGATTGCGACCATGAGCATGCTGGTCGGCGGCGGCAGCCGCAGCGATACGCGCGGCAAAGCGGGCGTTGCGCAAATGGCCGCTGGCCTTGCTGACAAGGGCACGCCGGATATGAGCGCGGGCGAGATTGCCGCCCATTTCGAAAGCCTTGGCGCATCCTTTGGCGGCGGCGCTTTCACCGATGGCAGCAGCTTTGGCCTCACCGCGCCGGTTGCGAATATGCGCGCTGCAGGCAAGGTCGCGGCGAAAATCATGCGTTCGGCTACCTTCCCGCAAGCCGAGTTTGCACGCGAACGCAAACGTGCGGTCGATGGCCTTACTGCATCGCTTAAAGAGCCGGGCACGCTCGCGCGCTATGTGGAGCAAGTGGCGATGTATGGCGATGCGCCTTATGGAACGCTAGCGGGCGGTACGCCGCAAAGCCTTGGCGCGATCACTCGCGAGGATCTGGTGGCCCACCGCGCAGCTTACTGGCATCCCAAGACCACCCAGATCATTGTGAGCGGCGGTATGGAGCCGCAAGCCGCAATTGCTCTGGCTGAAGAATTGTTCGGTGACTGGAGCGCTCAAGGCGCGCCGCCTGCTGCGCCTGCCAATCCGGCGGGCGAGGCTCAACCTGCGCGCACCATTGTTATCGATATGCCCAAGGCTGGCCAATCTGCCTTGCGGGCAGCGGTGCGTGCGCCCAATCGCTCAAGCGCGGATTTCTATCCCTTGCGGCTTGCCAATTCGGTGCTGGGCGGTGGTTCTAGCGGGCGCTTGTTCGAGGAAATTCGCACCAAACGTTCGCTAAGCTATGGCTCGGGTTCGGGCTTTGCCAGCCGCGCTGATGCATCGGTACTCAGCGCCAGAGCGCAAACCGATCACAAAACAGTGGACGAGGTCGCCGCGATTTTCTTCACAGAGTTTGAACGGCTGGGCGATGAGCCATTGCCCGATGATCTGCTGCAAAAGCGGCGGCTCTATTTGTCGGGCAGCTATTCGCGTTCGCTTGAGACAAGCTCGGGCTTCAACAGCATCCTTGCCGGGTTGCTGCAACAAGGTTTGGAGCCGTCCGAAGCCTTTGCCTATGCCAGCAGGCTGGATGGGGTATCGGCTGAGCAAGCATCCGATGCCGCGCAGCGTTATGTCGATCCGGACAAGGCGACATTGGTTGTGGTCGGCAAGGCTGACGAGTTTCTCGATGATCTCAAGAAAGTGCGCGACAATGTCGAGGTGATCCCGTTTGACCAGATCGATCTGTCCACCGCGTCCTTGATGAAGGCAGCTCCAGCAGATGAGGCGAGCGAGGACACCGCCGCACAGTAAGCTTTTACTCCGCTGCTTGCGCTTCCTCGCTTTCGGTCAGCTGGCGCGCCCACATCTCTGCATAAAGCCCGCGCTTGGCGAGCAAGGCATCATGCGTGCCTTGTTCCGCGAGAGAGCCAGCATCGAGCACCAAAATCTCATCCGCATCGGCAATGGTTGAAAGCCGATGCGCAATTGCCAGCGTAGTGCGATTGGCGCTGACCCGCTTCAATGTGCGCAAAATGTCCTGCTCTGTACGGGTGTCGAGCGCGCTGGTCGCCTCGTCCAGAAGCAGGATCGGCGGGTTCTTGACGAGTGTGCGGGCAATTGCGACGCGTTGCTTCTCGCCGCCTGACAGCTTCAGCCCACGCTCGCCAACCTCGGTATCCAGCCTGTCCGGCAAGTCCTGAATGAACGGCCAGATCGCAGCATCGCGCGCGGCCTGCTCAATCGCGGCCTCATCAGCACAAGCGGGTGCGCCATAGCCGATATTGTAGCCGATGGTGTCATTGAACAGCACGCTGTCCTGCGGCACGATACCAATCGCGGCACGAACGCTGGCTTGCTGCACCTGTGCGATATCCTGCCCGTCGATCAGAATGCGGCCCGATTGAGGATCATAGAAGCGGAACAACAATCGCCCGATAGTGCTCTTGCCCGCGCCCGAGGGGCCAACAATCGCGAGGTTTGATCCGGCTGGCACTTCGAAGCTTAGGCCTTTGAGGATCGTGCGCTCCGGCTCGTATCCGAAGGTGACATTGTCGAAAGTGACATGCGGCTGGCGCACAATCAGCGCTGGCGCGCCGGGCGCATCATTTACTTCAACCGCTGTATCCATCAGTTTGAACATCTCGCCCATATCGACAAGGCCTTGTCGGATCGTGCGATAGACCCAGCCGAGCAGATCGAGCGGGCGGAAAAGCTGCAACAGATAGGTGTTCACAAAGACCAGATCGCCAACGGTCAGTCTGCCCTGGCTCCAGCCCCATACGCTGTAAGCCATCGCGCCGCCCATCAACGCATTGGTAATGAGCGCTTGGACAATGTTGAGAATGCCAAGCGAGTTTTCCGATTTGATCGCGGCTTCAGAATAGGATTGCGCGGCATCCTTATAGCGAGCTTCCTCGCGCGTTTCGGCTCCGAAATATTTGACCGTCTCGTAATTCAGCAGCGAATCGACCGCGCGGTGCAAAGCCTTGCCATCCAGATCATTCATCTCGCGGCGAAGCTTGGTGCGCCATTCGGTAATCCAGCGGGTGACTGCAATGTAAGTGACGACGGTGAGAGCGGTGGCTGCAACCATCTCCCAGCCGAAATTGATATAGAAGATTACACCAACCGCTATCAGCTCGATCGCGGTGGGCGCGATATTGAACAGCAGGAAATAGAGCATCATGTCGATGCTTTTCGTGCCGCGCTCGATCACCTTGGTCACCTCGCCCGTGCGGCGCGAGAGGTGGAATCGCAATGAAAGGCGATGCAGGCGCTGGAACACGTCGGTTGCAAGGTTCAGCGTTGCGACCTGACCGACACGTTCGAACACCATATTGCGCAGCTGATCGAACGCGACAGAGGTAAAGCGGCCCAGCCCGTAAGCCAGCACTAATGCCATTGCTGCTGTGGCAATCTGGCTGCTTGCCTCGTCAGCCATGCGGTCGACAGCGTCTTTGTAAGCAAAGGGCAGGGCAAGCGTGACTGCCTTGGCTGCCAGCACCAATATCATCGCGCCGATGATCCGGCGCTTGAGTGTGGGATTATCGCGCGGCCACAGATAAGGCCAGAACCGCTTGAGCGTATGCCACCCGTCAAATTCCTGCGCGTTCTTGGCGTCTTCGCTGGTGGCTGTATCGGGCGGCATTGCGGAGCTTATGTGGGCGCTATGTTGGATGCGCACAAGGGAGCAGGCAGCAGATGCTCACACTGGTTAGAATTCCTCTCCGCCAATATTCGCGGGTATCAGGCTTACAGCCGCGACGCGTCCGCTTTGCGCAATTGGCGGCGCATGCGGTATTTGCTCGGCAGATCGAACAAGATGCGCTGCTTGGCAAAGTCAATCGCGACCCGGTCAAACACGCTCAAATGGCTCATGCCAAGCGAAAGCACAGGCTGGTCTTTCAGGCCCAGCGCTTCAAACGCGGGCGCATCGGCATAAGTGATCGGCATGTTTGAAAGGGTGAGGCCTTGTATCTTCAGCTCTCGGGCAAAGGCCAGCTCGCCCGACATCGAGACGCCATTGACATCGGTTGTGATGACCTCTTGCAATCGCTTGGCACGGATGCGGCGTTTGAGCTCAAGATTGCCCAGGCTGCCCTGCGCACCGGTATCGATGATGACAGTGGTTTTGACGCCTTCGATCTCGGCCTTGGTGATGAGGAGCTGGCCCAGCTGTTCGCGCGCGCGAACAATGATTTCATAGCCGCGATTGCTCTGCTTCTCGCGCGCATCGGCAACCGCGATTGTCTCGTCGCGGAAATCGATGAGGACGCGCATATCCTGCAAGGTATCAAGGCCGAGAATGCCGTCTGCCCCCACGTTTTTGCGGCTGAGCACGGGCGCGCGCAGATTGTAGATGGTGCGGCTGCCCAGCTCCAGCTCGCCCAGCTCGACCAGTTGGACAGAGCGGCGCGATGCCATGCCGATCAGCGTGGCTGTTCCAAGGTCGGCCAGATCGAGCGCATTGTTGATCTCATGCGTGACTGCGGTCGCTTGGGAGCCGGTGTCGATCATGAAATTGTACGGGCCTGCGCCATCAATCGTAACAGGCACGGTCAGCCGGTCGGTACGGTCAATGTCGAGGTCGATCACTTCGGTTGATTTGTCCGCCAGATTGGGCGCAACAGGTGCATCGGCAATCGCTGGCTTGGGCGGCGGATTGGACGCCGGCACAGATGAGGTCGCGGTGCTCAATGCCAAAGCCGAGGCAAGCGCGGCTGGCGCCCAGATGATGTGCATGAGTAAGCTCCCGTCGATGATCCGCTGGCAAGCTTATCACCGTCTCGGCAAAGTCCCAAATGCGAAAGGTGCAACTAGGCGGGAGGCGCTTCGGCAGGCTCTGGTGTTGTTGTCGCTGGCTCGCGCTGGCGCAGCAATGCCCATGTCTCACGCACCAGATCGGGCCACACCGACCACAAGGTCGCGGCATAGACCAGCGCGCCGATTGCGGCATAAATGCCAAGGTCGATGATGTGGATGCCAGTGCTGACGAAGGCCTGCGCAAGCACCACCGCGCCTGCCATTGCGCTTGCGGCAACGATAATCGGCAGCAGTTCCTTGAAGAGTGCCAGCGGGCTCACCCCGATGCGCGGCAAGGTGCGGGTGAGGGTGAAGGTGAGGAGGGCAGGGGCGGCAATCCACCATGCATGGACCAGTCCCATGGCGCCTTGCGAGCTTCCCCACACAAACGCGCACGGCATCACAATCGCGCCTGCAATACTGGTCGAGAGATAGATATGCGGTTTGCCAAGCGCATTGGTGGTGGGCGAGCAGATAAAGTGCAGCGCCATCACCGGCATGGCGAGCGCCAGCCCGCTCACAATCGGGATCATCCCGGCCCATTTCTCGCCAAACAGGGTGTGGATCGCAGGCTCTGCCGTCAGCGACAATCCGACATAGATCGGCAGCGTGACCATCATCACCATGCGCGCGGTCTTGAGGAAGTAGGGGCCAAGCGAGCGCCCTTCGCGGCGCAGCTCGCTATAGGCGGCAATCGCCACCTCATTGATTGGCGGCAGGAAGCGGCCGGTAATGATAAGAGTAAGGAAGAGCGCTTCGGAATAAAGGCCCAGATCATAGGTGCTCAATATGCGGCCCGCGACCACAATGTCGGACTGGCTCTGGATGATCCAGAACAGCTGGCATAGTGTCAGCGTTCCGCCAAAGGTGACGAGATCCCATGCGCCGCGCGGGTCGAAGACGGGTTTGATCCACAGCCGCGCTGCGACCGACATGCCGATAGCGCGGGTGAAGAACATCGCTATTGGCGCATAGACCAGCGCCCATACGCCCCAGCCATACCACGCCAGCGTCAGCGCGACACCAGCACCCATAATCGCTGCGGCCATATTGACTTGGCCTTGGCGGCGGAACTCCAGCTTTCTAGCGAGCAGCTCTTGCGGCAGAGCGGTGAAGGGCACGGTGAGAAAGATGACCGCCTGAATGCGCAGCATATGCTCGACCATAGGCTCGCCGAAATATTGCGCTGCAAGCGGCGCCATCATCAGCTGGGTCAGCGCAAGCCCTCCATTGAAAAGCAGCAACAGTCCGAAGATCTGGCCGATACGGCGATCATCAATCCGGTCGGTCTGCACCAGCGAGGTAGCAAAGCTTTGCCCGTTGAGGAAAGCAAGGGCGGTCAGCACCACCTGCGTCATCGCGAACAGACCATAGTCGGTCGGCTCGAGCAGGCGCACGACCATAATGGTCGATGTCCATGTGATGATTTGCGCTGCGACCTGACTGCCCCAGCGCCATACAACAGCCGAACGCACGCGGCCCGCAAATCCATGCGGGCTGTCAGCGGTTGATTCGCTGTTATCCTCGGGCGCGGGGCCCTTATCGAGCTGGGTGCTAGCCATTGGGAGCGCATTAACCGCGAAAAGTGAACAAATTGGCGCGCTCAACGCGGCTTTTCTGGGCCTTTTTGAAGGTGCAGCTGCGCGTCATGGTTAAGCTGGCCCTTGAAAATCACCTCGAACACCCTATTTTTGGACAAGATCAAAGGTGCCAAATCCCCGTTTTTGCGGGAATTTTTCGGGTCTTTGAAATAAAATTGCAAAAAGGCGTTGACCGAATCCGAGAGCGCGCCTAGATGACCTCCACCGACGCGGCGCTGCCGGTCTTTGACTGGCACGATCGCAACGGTCGCCAACATTTGTCGGACAACCGGTCCCCCGGTGTAAATCGG
>CAZJAG010000035.1:0-20521 GCA_964543735.1 uncultured Porphyrobacter sp.
GAACACAAGGCGAACAAACGAATCGGGATTAAACCGAAGGTGCGGCTCGTTTTTCAGGTGGAAGGAATTTTTGATGCTGGAACTTTTGATCGACACCCTTTTCGTGATCGCCGCCTGCACTGCAGTGCTCAGCCTTGCAGACAGTGCGATAAAGGCGCGCAATGCTTTTCGTGCAGTGAAGCGCTCAATGGAGCTCGAAGACGCGCTGGCATTGCATCAGCTAAACTGCGATGTCGCCGCGTTTGATACATGCCGCGATCAACATCGCAGCAAGGCGCCTGTGCGGCTGCCGGTCGTCAATTCACCGCTTGCGCTTGCCGCTTGATCCTGGAGTAGCGCCACATGCCCACTGGCATTAGCGCAAGATAGCTCACGCTAATGCCGATCAAGACCCACCACGGCTCGAGCAAGAGGCCAGTAAACATGAGCCCAGCCAATGCGATAAGCTCCAACCGAACATTGCGCTTGGGCCGCAAGGAGGCCCAGCTCAAAGTTGCGATGTTGGAAATCATCATAAATCCGATGATCGCAATCCAAGCCGCGACATAGGCAGGGTTGCGGAAGACGTCACTTCCCGTCGTCATCCAGAAATAGAACGGTAGGAAGGCGATTCCGGCAGCAACCGGTGCGGGCATTCCGGTAAGAAATCCGGCGCGCTTATGCGGTTGATCGTCGAGATCAATCTGAGCGTTAAAGCGAGCGAGGCGCAAGGCGCAGCAAATCGCAAAGGCCAAGGCTGCGAACCAGCCTAGCCGTGGGACATCCTGCACCGTCCAAAGAAAAATGATGAGCGCTGGGGCGACCCCAAACGAAAGCGAATCTGCCAAACTGTCGAGCTCTGCACCGAAACGCGATTGCGCATTGAGCAACCGCGCCACTCGCCCGTCTATCCCGTCGAGCACTCCGGCAAGCACAATCGCGGCCACCGCCAGCTCCCAATTCTCAGAGATCGCAAAGCGGATACCAGTTAGGCCCGAACACAAGGCAGCCGCTGTAATCGCATTGGGTAGCATCGCGCGCAGCGAAAGCCCCCTCGCCCCGCGCGGTTTGATGGCGGGATGGTCGCCCTCGCTCGCACGCGGTCCTACCCGTGCTTCGACCGGGTCGTCTTGCGGATCATCGGGGGCCATCAGCGCGGTACCGCCGCAACCATTGACCCAACGCCGCCACAGCCCTTCACTGCGCCGTCCCTTCAAGAAGCGAGCTTGCGCCGACTTCGGCCAAGATCGTCTCGCCAGCGATAATTCGCTGTCCCATCAGAACCTTAGAATCGGTTCCTGCCGGCAAATAGACATCCACACGGCTACCGAAACGGATCAGGCCTACGCGCTGACCACCCGCGACCATATCGCCTGCTTTTACGAACGGGATGATCCGCCGCGCGACCAGTCCGGCAATCTGGGTAAACCCGACTTTGAGGCCATCGCTGCGCTCAATTAGAAAATGCTGGCGCTCGTTTTCCTCGCTCGCCTTGTCGAGATCGGCATTCATGAACTTGCCCGGCATATAGACCAGCCGCCGCACTGTACCGCTGATCGGAGCGCGATTGATATGCACATCGAACACGCTCATAAAAATCGAAATGCGCGTGACCGGTTCGTGCGCCAGCCCCTGATGGCCCGAGCCGTCATTGATACATAGCTCTTCGGGCGGAGGCACTTTGGTGATCATGGAGACAAGCCCGTCAGCAGGCGCAACTATCGCCTCGCTTGCTTGCGGCACAACGCGCTCTGGATCGCGGAAAAAGGCGAAGACGCCTGCTGAAAGCGCAAGCATCGGCCAGCCCAAAATCTCCCAATCGAGGAGAAGGAGCGGAATGAGGCTCAACGCAATTGCAATGATGCCAAATTTGCGCCCTTCGGGATGGATGGGCGGAAAGCTCCAGCTAACATCGCCCGAGCCTTTATTGTCGAGAATTTCACCTGCCATGAGTGAGCATCTAGGCATTGCTTGCAAATGCGGCAAGCCATGCTCTGCATTGGCGGGCGACAATCATGGTTAAAATTAGGTTTTTGGTGAGCTTTGTACTGTATCGCCTGCGGCGATGGCGAATACCTCTCCTCACTTGCGCCGCTGGGCTAGCGAATTGCCAATTTATGCGGCAAGCCTGATGCTGTTTAGCATCTGCGCCGGATTGCTTGCGATGAAAGGCATTTACCCTGAGTTCGCGCCGATCTGGGTGAACGCGCGGCTTTTCCTTTTGTCGATTGTGGCCATCGCAAGCTTGGATGCTGGCTGGCAGCTTATCAAGCATCGCCCGCAAGGCCCGCTTGAGCATCTGAAAGCGCGCTTTGGCTCGCCTCAAATAAGCGCGGCGACACTGGCGGGATTGCCACTTCTAGCGATCTGCATCGCATTGTTGCCGTTCTTCTCAAAGATGAAGGCCGCGATCCCGCTGTTCAATGATTACACCTGGGACAACGCCTTTGTTGAATGGGACAGAGCAATCTTCTTCGGGCGCGACGCATGGGAAGTTCTGCAACCTGTGCTGGGCTATCCGATCATCACAGCGGCACTCGCCTTGCTCTATCAGTTGTGGTTTCTGCTGCTTTATCCCGGCTGCCTCTATTTCGCATTCGGCAAGGTCGACCAAACACTCAGACGGCAATTCTTCCTAAGCTATGTTCTGAGCTGGACTTTGATCGGCGGCGCAATGGCGACATGGCTTGCCTCGGTTGGTCCCTGCTTTGTTGGCCCGCTCTTGGGCGATCCGCGTTTTGACGATCAGATGGCCTATATCAACGCAGCGAATGAGCAGTTCCCTGTAATGACGCTTACCGTGCAGCAGATGCTGCTCGATTGGTATGCGGCGGACGCCAATGGGCTTGGTAGCGGGATTACCGCCATGCCGAGCATGCATTGTGCAATTGCATTCCTGTTCTGGCTGGCCTGCCGCCAGATTTCGCGGGGTGCGGGCCTGTTTTTCGGTGCGTTCTTTGTGATCACCTGGCTGTCGAGCGTCCACCTCGCCTACCACTATGCGGTTGACGGGCTGGTCTCGCTCATCGCGGTCGCTGCGATCTGGTGGTGCTCAAAGCACCTTATCGCGGCGTGGGACAATTGGCTTGAGAGGCGCGCTCAGCCTGCCTTGCGGACAAACACTGTTCCGGCCGAGTAACCCGCGCCAAAGCTGCAAATGAGGCCGGTGTCACCGCTCGTCAAATCTTCACTATGCTTGTGGAAGGCAATGATCGAGCCAGCGCTGGACGTGTTGCCATAGGTGTCGAGCACAGTGGGGCTTTCGTCCGCGTCCGCCTCATGGCCCAAAACCTTATGTGCGATGAGACGGTTCATTCCAGCATTGGCCTGATGCAGCCACATCCTACGCAAGGCCTTGGGATCAACGTCCAGCCGCTCGGCCTCATCAATGATCATCTGCGCGACCATCGGCACGACCTCTTTGAAGACCTTGCGGCCCTCTTGCACAAACAACTTGTCTGCTTCGCCCGAAGTTTCGGGATGGGCGCGGTTGAGGAAGCCGAAATTGTTGCGGATATTGTTTGAGAAAACAGTCTTCAGCTTTGTGCCGAGGATGTCCCAATGTTCAGCCGGTGCCATGCTGATATCCTCAACCAGCACTGCAGTGGCTACATCGCCGAAGATAAAGTGGCTATCACGGTCGCGCCAATTGAGATGGCCCGAGGTGATTTCCGGGCTGACGACCAGCACGCTTTTCGCATTGCCAGCGCGCACATAATCAGCCGCGGTCTGGATCCCGAAAGTGGCCGATGAGCATGCGACATTCATATCGAACCCGAAGCCGTCAATCCCCAACGCATCCTGTATCTCGACCGCCATTGCCGGATAAGCGCGCTGCATGTTGGATGCGGCGCACAGCACAGCGTCGACATCTTTCGGATCGCGCGCCGCCCGCTCCAAGGCTTGCTCACACGCCTTCACGCCAATCTCGGCCATGATCGAGATTTCATCATCCGAGCGCTCTTCCCAGCGCGGGGACATGATCTGCGGATCGAGCACGGGCTGCTTGGCCATCACATGGCGCGCCTTGATGCCGCTTGCCTTCTCGATGAATTCTACCGAGCTGGGCTGCAAAGCCTCTATCTCGCCAGCAGCAATTGCATCGGCGTTCTCGGAATTGAACAGCTCGACATAGGAGTTGAAGCTGGCGACCAGCTCTTCGTTGGTGATGCTATCCTCGGGCGTGAACAGGCCGGTTGAGGAGATCACAGGGTGGTTTGTTTGTGTCATGTCCGCGTGACTATCGGCAGAGCAATTGCACGGCAAGCAACAATCGTTTTGTGCACATTATTCAGCTGTGAATGGATGCAGCGGTGGTGGACAGGGCTGGATTCGAACCAGCGTACGCTTGCGCGGGCAGATTTACAGTCTGCTGCCTTTAACCACTCGGCCACCTGTCCACATCATCGCTGCATGCGGGAAAAAGGACTGTGCATAACCAGCAGTCCGCTTGCCGAGAGGCGCCCCTTTGGCGAACGGGCGCTTGCCTGTCAATGGGGCTGCTGGCAGGAGATGTGCCTAGGCGCAAAAAGAGGACAATGCAGCAATGGCAAAGGGAGAGCGCAAACGCGCGCTCAGAGGTCGCGCTGGCCGGATGAAGGGCGGACGCGGTTCGGGCCGCGGCACAGCAGGTCATGTCCGGCTTTGGGGCCGCCATGCGGTTGAGGCTGCGCTCAAGAACCCGGCACGCCAGCACCGCAAATTATGGGCCACGCGCGATGGCGTAGAAAGCCTCGATGGCGAACTGCCGAGTGATTTTCCGGTCGAATATGCTGACGTTACTGACCTTGCCCGGCTCGTCGCGAAAGATGCACCCCATCAAGGATTGGTGCTTGAATGCGAACCGCTGGCCGATCAGTTTCTCGACGAATTTCTCACAGGTGACCCGGCAAAACCCATCATCGTGCTCGATCAGGTGACAGACCCGCATAATGTCGGGGCAATCCTGCGCTCTTGCGCAGCGTTTGGTGCGGCAGCTCTCGTCACACAAGACCGCCATGCTCCGCCCGAAGGCGGAGTACTCGCAAAATCAGCCTCGGGCGCATTGGAAACCGTGCCATGGGTACGAGTTGTCAATCTGGCCCGTGCGCTCGATGAAATGGCGGAAGCTGGCTATTGGCGGATAGGACTGACAGGAGAGGCCGAGGCAATACTGGCCGAGGCATTGCCCGCCACTCCCACCGCGCTGGTGCTGGGCGCTGAGGGCGAAGGCATGCGCCACAACATCGAAGGGCATTGCGATGCTTTGGCGAAACTGCCAATTTCCAGCGCAATTGAAAGCCTCAATGTTAGTAATGCAGCAGCAATTGCTCTCTATGCCCTCGTCACGCGGCCAAGATCGCCTGACGAGTAAGAAGCGGGGAAATTCTCAATGGATATGACTACACCCAAACGGATCGCTACAACCGCGCTGCTTACTGCCTGTGCGCTGGTGCTCAGCGGATGCCTGATCCTGCCCGGCAAATTTTCATCTGAGTTAATACTCAAACAGGGCGGCGAGTTTGCATTCAGTTATGACGGCGAGATCCATTTCCTAGGGCTTACCCAGCTTGCCCAGATGGAAGCGCGCAACGATACAGAGACGTTCACGCCGACCGAATGCTACGATGATGACACGGGCGAGGAGCGCGAATGCACCGCCGACGAGACTGCCAATCAGCGAATGGAGTGGGATCTGGACGCTGCCGAGCGCGCGAAAAAAGGCGAACGGCAAGCCAAACAGATGGCGGCTATGATGGGCGGTATCGATCCGAGCGATCCAGAAGCTGCTACGAAGCTTGAACAATTGCTGTTGCGCCACAAGGGCTGGAACAAGGTTACCCATATGGGCGATGGCAAGTTCGATGTGGAATATGCGATTGCGGGCGAGCTCACCCATGACATGATGTTCCCTGTCATCGAAGGGTTTCAGCGCGGCACGATGTTTGTCGAAGCGATTGTTCGCCAAGGGAACGTTGTGCGCGTTAATGCGACCGGTCTTGCCCCGCCGCAGGATGGCGCCGGGATGAGCGGCATGATGACAGGCATGGCAGGTTTTGCCTCGATGGCTGCGCTCTCTGACAGTAGTGACAAAGACGAGAAGCCGCCGGAAATGCCATTCATTGATGGCGCGTTCTCGATTGTGACCGATGGGCAAATCCTCGCCAACAATACCGATGAGGGGCCAGTGTCACAGGGCGCTATGCAAAGGCTGACCTGGCAGTTGGATCAACAAACGAAGACTGCGCCCACGGCCTTGGTGCGTCTCGCTCCGTAAGACTGCTAAAACCAAAAGAAAGAGCCCCATTCGGACGTTCCGATGGAGCTCTTTTCTATGCGCTTTTGCCTAATTGTATGTCGAAGAAGCGCCTATTCGGCGCGCGCGGCGATCAGTTCACCGCGTCTTTAAGGCCTTTGCCAGCCTTGAATTTGGGTTGCGTCGAGGCCGGAATGTTCATGGGCTCGCCAGTGCGCGGATTGCGCCCGGTCGAAGCCTTCCGCTTCGCCACAGAGAAAGTTCCGAAACCAACCAATCGCACTTCGTCGCCGCTTTTCAAAGCCTTGGTGATTGTGTCGAACACCGCTTCCACTGCGCCCGATGCATCACTTTTTGAAAGACCACTGGTGTCGGCAACAGCAGTGATAAGGTCGGCTTTATTCATCTTTTGAACCCCCTCTTATGTTTCGCGGCAGCGCAATCTCACGATTCGCCAGCGTCATGAAGTTGTAAAATGAGCGATTTTTTCCAAATTGATCAAGGGGAAATCAGCCAAAAAGGCTTCAAAAATGGACAAAAAAGCTGAAATCGCGCGTCTTCGCTGCCAATTAGTAAAAATGGTTTCGACTAAGGACTGGTTTTAGTCTCTCCAATGGGGAGGCTGCAAAGCTGTCTACCATCACCGCCTGGGTCGACTAATGCGCTGTCGGTGAGCCAGAACTAGCAGCCAGAGCCCCCGGTTGGCTCGCAAGATCATCCGCCTCGCTCCACTCGATCGCTGACAGCTTGGTGACCAGTGCATGTTCCAGCACAGCATCGACATGCTCAACCGGAATGATCTCCAGCCCTTCCTTCACATTGTCAGGAATTTCAGCAAGGTCTTTCACGTTTTCTTGCGGAATCAGCACCGTTTTGATCCCGCCGCGCAATGCCGCCAGCAGCTTCTCCTTCAGGCCGCCAATCGCGAGTACGCGCCCGCGCAAAGTCACTTCGCCTGTCATTGCGATATCGGGACGCACCGCCACGCCTGACAATGTCGAGACAATCGAGGTGACCATTCCAATGCCCGCACTTGGACCGTCCTTTGGAACCGCACCTTCGGGCAAATGGATATGAATGTTCTTGCGGCCAAAGATGCTCGGCTTGATCCCGTAAGCTGGCGCGCGCGATTTCACGAAGCTGAAAGCGGCCGCGATACTCTCGCCCATCACATCGCCCAGCTTGCCGGTTGATTTGATCTCGCCCTTGCCAGGGGTTGTAACGCTTTCAATGGTCAGCAATTCGCCGCCCACCGAAGTCCAAGCAAGACCCGTGACCGCGCCAATCTGCGCTTCGTCTTCGGACTGGCCATGCTTGAATTTGCGCACGCCGGAGAAGTCACCCAGATTGTCTGGAGTGATTGCAATGTTGCTTTCATCGCCTTCAAGAATTTTGCGCAGAGATTTGCGCGCCAGCTTGGCGATTTCGCGCTCCAAAGTGCGCACACCAGCTTCGCGGGTGTAATAGCGGATAAGATCGCGCAGGCCATCTTCCGAAAGCGAAAACTCGCCCTTTTTCAGTCCGTGGTCGTCAACTTGCTTCGGCAGCAAATGCCGCGTTGCAATCTCGACCTTTTCATCCTCTGTGTAGCCTTCAAGCCGGATGATCTCCATCCGGTCAAGCAAAGGCTGCGGCAGATCGAGCGAGTTCGCGGTTGTCACGAACATGATGTCGGACAGGTCGATATCCAGCTCGAGATAATGATCTTGGAATTTGCTGTTCTGTTCGGGGTCGAGGACCTCCAGCAAAGCTGACGCGGGATCACCGCGAAAATCCTGACCCAGCTTGTCAATTTCATCAAGCAGGAAGAGCGGATTGCTCGAGCCCGCCTTTTTCAGATTGCTGACAATCTTGCCCGGCATCGAACCGATATAAGTGCGCCTATGGCCGCGTATCTCCGCCTCATCGCGCACACCGCCCAGTGACTGGCGCACAAATTCGCGCCCCGTCGCCTTCGCGATGGACTTGCCAAGCGAAGTCTTACCCACGCCGGGAGGGCCGACGAGGCACAGGATCGGGCCTTTGAGCTTGTTGGTGCGCGCCTGCACCGCAAGATATTCGATGATCCGATCCTTGACCTTCTCAAGCCCGTAATGATCAGCGTCGAGCACTTCTTGCGCCTTTGCGATATCCTTCTTCAACCGCGACTTCTTGCCCCATGGCAAGCCCAAAAGCACATCGAGGTAATTGCGGATGACGGTTGCCTCTGCACTCATCGGCTGCATGCTTTTGAGCTTCTTCAATTCGCCTTCAGCCTTGGTCTTGGCCTCTTTAGAAAGCTTGGTCTCCTCGATCTTCTTCGCAAGCTCGGCAATCTCATCACCGTCTTCGCCATCGCTGCCGCCAAGCTCCGACTGGATCGCTTTCAATTGCTCATTGAGATAATATTCGCGCTGGGTTTTCTCCATCTGGCGTTTCACGCGCCCACGAATTTTGCGCTCGACCTGAAGGACGGATAGCTCGCCTTCCATAAAGGACATCACCATTTCCAGCCGCTTCAAGGGGTTCGCTTCGACCAGCATGGATTGTTTGTCGGCAACCTTTGCCGTGATCGCAGCGGCAATGGTATCGGCTAACTCGCCGGCATCGTCCATTTCGCCAAGATCATTGGCCGTGTCTTCGCCCAGCTTCTTGTTGAGCTTGGCATAGTTTTCGAACTGCTCGACCACCTGCCGCATCAAAGCGGTTACCTCATTGCCAGCCGCCGTTTCCGGCTCGACAATAGAAATATCGGCAAGCGTGTAATCGCCTTCTTCGCGCAGAGTTTCGAGCTTAGCACGGGCATTGCCCTGCACAAGCACGCGCACCGTGCCATCGGGCAGTTTCAAAAGCTGTAGCACCTGCGCCACCACGCCCAGATCATAAAGATCATCGCGCATCGGATCATCGCAGGCCGGATCGAGCTGGGCGAGCAGGACGATATCCTTGCTCGCTTCCATCGCGGCCTCAAGCGCAGCAACCGACTTATCACGGCCCACGAAAAGCGGCACAACCATGCCGGGGAAGACGACGATATCGCGCAGGGGTAGAAGGGGGAATTGTTGTGTCATAGAATATCCGTGGCGGCCTTTGGGGCGCGCCTTTGTATAAGGATATGGGAAGCCTCAGCCGCGCTCGCAATGGCTAGGGGTTATCCGCTGTGGAAGAGGGGTGAATAGGTCGCAGATACAGCGCGCGCGTTACTCCATACCAGGAAGCTTGAAACCCGGTGGCAGGCCCATTCCGCCCTGCACTTTCTTCATTTCCTCAGCTGACACCCGATCCGCTTTGTCGCGCGCATCGTTGAACGCAGCGGTCACAAGGTCCTCGACCATCTGCTTCTCTTCCGGCTTCATCAAGCTGTCATCAATCGTGACGCCCAAAATGCGCCCTTTCGCGCTGGCGCGAACCTTGACCATGCCGCCGCCCGATTGCCCTTCCACCTCGATATCATCGAGCTTGGCCTGCATGTCGTTCATCTGGTTTTGGATCGTTTCAGCCGCTTGCTGCGCGGCTTGAATCATCTCTTCCATCGATTTCATATCATTGGCTCCATTTGCGCCCGGCGCCCGATTGATCAGGGCGAGCGACATTGTCATTGGGGGTTACAATCTGTGCTTCGGGAAAGGCGGTCTTTGCCGCTTTAACCAGCGGGTGTGCGTTGAGTTCCGCCTCGGCATCAGCCTCGGCTTTTTCCTCTTGCTCGCGAAGGGAGGGCGCACCCTCGCCCTCACCGCGTTCGATTTGCCAGCGATTACCCGTCAGCTTGAACAGAGCATCGCGAATATCGGGAGCGGGATCACCGCTAAACCCGTCAACCAGCGAATATTCCAGCCGTCCGTTCTCGATTGCAATCACTCTGATCCAGTCGCGCATGACCGAGGCAATGCGCAATTGCCCGGCGTTTTCGACCTTGTCGACCAGCGCGCTCCAATCGACCGCGCCGCCCTCTGCGGACGGGCCATCGCCTGCGCCACTCTCAGCTGCTGGCGCTGGCGGAACCTTGGCGGCCATTTCGGCGATTTGCTTCACCAGATCACCCGGATCGGGCATATCGCTAGCGTGCATGACCCGCAGCAAAGCCATTTGCGCGGAGACCAGCGGATCGGGCGCTTGGCGCACTTCCTCATACCCTTTGAGCAGCAATTGCCACAGCCGGTGCAATTGGCGCGGGCTGAGCTTCTCGGCAAAATCCGCCAGCGCCTCGCGGTCTTTCTGCGTTGGCGCGTCCACATCGCCGCCCGAAACCTTGGCAACAGTGATGCGATGCGTGAGATCCATTAAACCTTGCACCAGCGCAAGTGGTTCAACCCCCAGCGCATATTGATCCTCAATTCCCTCAAGCAGCGCTGCGCCGTCGCCTGAGAGCAATATTCGCAAGAGATCGCGCCTAACGCTCTTGTCGGCAAGGCCCAGCATATCGCGCACGCGTTCAGCCGTGACCAAACCTTCGCTGTCAAGGTCTGCATGAGCAATCGCCTGATCAAGAATTGAGAGGCCATCGCGCACGGAACCTTCCGCAGCGCCTGCAATGATGTTGAGCGCCTCGTCCTCGGCCTCAACACCCTCTTTCTCGCAGATCGTCGCAAAGTGGCTTTGCAAAAGTTCAGCCGGAATGCGCCGCAAATCGAACCGCTGGGTGCGGCTGAGCACGGTGACGGGCAGCTTCTCAACCTCGGTTGTTGCGAAGAGGAATTTCACATGCGCGGGCGGCTCTTCCAATGTCTTGAGCAATGCGTTGAAAGCATTGCGCGAGAGCATGTGCACCTCGTCAATGATATATATCTTAAAGCGCGCAGAGACCGCCGCATAACGCACCGCCTCGATAATTTCGCGCACATCATCGACGCCCGTGTGCGAGGCCGCGTCCATCTCGATCACGTCCATATGCCGTCCAGCGGCAATCGCCGTGCATGGCTCGCACTCACCGCATGGGCTGATCGTTGGGCCGCCCTCGCCATCCGGGCCGATGCAATTGAGCGCCTTGGCAATCAGCCGCGCGGTCGAGGTTTTGCCGACCCCGCGCACGCCTGTCATCAAGAAGGCATGGGCCAGCCGGTCACGCTCGATCGCATTGGCCAGCGTGCGCACCATCGGTTCCTGACCGATCAGCTCGGCAAAGGTTTGCGGGCGATATTTGCGCGCAAGAACGCGGTAAGGTTGCGCGGTAGTCTCCTCCCCGCCACTTGCTGTCGCAGACTCAACATGCTGTTCCTTGGCGGGCTTTTCAGGCGCGCCGCCAAACATCGAGTCTTGCCCCGCCGCTTCCAGCTCGGCAGCGCTGGGCTTGTCTTCAACCGTTTCCTCAGCTGTGTCATCGGGGCGATCAGAATCGTTCATTGCCAGCCAATGTAGGCGCAGTTACACCTATTGTCGAAGAAAAGACTGGGGACGGAGCGCAAATGCTCACAGCAATTTTGACAAGTCTCGCACTGGTGCAACCGGTGCAGATTGCTGAAGCCGTCCCGAACCCGGCCGAGCGCCCACCCGCCGGAACACTGGCCGATATCGATGCCGCTGCGCTCGATGCGATGTGTTCGGTCAATGGCGGTCTGGCCGGCCCTTTCGGGGAGGCCGAGATCACCGCGCCCCTTCTCGATGAAGGAACCTGGAAAGGACCGACATGGAAGCTGCAACCCTATGTTGGCCCTCTGGTTCAATTTCAGCGATGGCGCGCCAACACAACGCTTCGATATGAAGGCTTTACCACCCCCGATTTCGATCAGGATAGCTTGGCAGCGCATATCGAAAAGGTGGGCAAGGAGAGCGAATGGAAACCCTTCCGGCATGACAATCCGCTGATCCAGAAATGGGCTAATAGATATTTCACCAAGGCTGCTGAATTGAACGGAAAAGCGGTAACCCTTTGGCTGCTGGCTGACGGCGGGATCGAGACAACGTCGCTCTACTGCTCACGCGATATCGAAGGCGGAACAAACCGGATCGAGCAATGGGAAGAGCGCGCCGCACGATTTGAGCAAGCGGCCAAAGACACTGCCGAGCGATAGGCTGCTATCATCACACAGATTGTTTACTTAAGGAGCCGAGCGACCCGCCGCAATCCACCTGGGCTGCTTCCTTCCGGACCTGACCCGGTGAGCGAACGCAAACGTCCACCCGACTCCCGACAGGGCATATGGCGCGTAAAATCTGAGATTTCAAGCAGCGAATGCCGCTCAGCCCTCACTTGAAATTGTCAGCGTAGGCCTGGATTTTGAGCGACTTGTTCGGGCTCGCATGTACGCGGGCGGCAATGCCGTATTTCTTCGCATAGGCTTGCGCTGCCTCTTTCGAGGGGAAGCTGAGCGAAACCTGCGCCTGTGTATCGCCGCTGCCCGTCCAGCCCATCAGCGGGTCAGGCTTGCGCGCTTGGGATTGTTCAAACTCGAGCACCCACTCACGCGTGCGCGATTTGCCCGATTGCATGGCGTTCTTGGGACGTTGATAAATTCGCGCAGACATATCGTTTCACTTCCTCGCTCTTACGCCGTTATGGTCGCGTCGCTGCGGGCGGCCCTTTGACCTTGCGGGGCGTGTGCCCCGGACCCAAGATTTCCGCCAATTCCAATAGTCCAAAATCAACGACCTTCAAACCTATTCTTGGTCTTGAGGCTGGGCTTTTCGGTCCACGGCTCGTCCGGCCAGCGATGCTTGGGATAGCGGCCCTTCATCTCTTTGCGCACATCGGCCCAGCTGCCGCGCCAGAATTGCGGCAGATCGCGAGTCGACTGGATCGGGCGGCCAGCGGGCGAAGTGAGTTTGAGCAGCAGCGGCGTCTCGCCAATCATCGGATGACGATCAAGGCCAAACAGCGCCTGTGCGCGCACCTGGGCGCTGGGCGCATCATCGCCAGTGTAATCGATTGCATGGCGCGTTCCGGCAGGAGAAGTGAACTCGCGCGGAGCCTTTCGCTCAAGCCTTTGCTGCGCATCCCAATCAAGCAGGCCCAGCAATGCCTCCCTTTTGCGCCCCTCTGACACGTCAATATTGCGCCGCCCAGCGAGCAATGGATGGAGCCACAGCTGAGCATTTTCGCGCAGATTTTCAGGCGTGAGTTGATCGAGCCCGGCGAAGCGCCCACGGGCCAAAAGATCAGCCGGAATCCACTGTCCCCAGCAATCCACACACTTATCCACAAGGGTTTCCACAATAGCTGTAGAATCCGGATCAGGGTCAGGCCCCGAGGAAAGCGCAATTGCGCCCAGCCGCTTCTCCAGTCGAGGTTCAACCCGTTTTTCTGCATTGTTCCAGTGATTTATCGAACGGCTCTCAATCCGGTAATGGAGATGTTTCTCAATCTCCTCGCGGGTCAATTGCGCCGCCGCTGTAATCCGCGCACCTTTCGCCTTTCCTACAGCGTCGCCAATCACCAGCCATTCTGCCCGTGCAAGCGAAGATGTCGGATCGAGCGCAAATCCGCGCCCGCCAGCCGACAGCCAGTTCTCCCCCGAAGCATCGCGCCGCTTTGCAATGAAGTCAGGGCGCGCAAAGGCGAGAAAAATCGCCGGATTGATCGGATCAGGCTCGGCGCCAGTAATAAGCTTTTCCGCCTGCCGCGCCCATCGCTCTGCCAGCTTTCGCGCCGCGTCAGCACGCTTGCCGCGCTCGCCCTTCCAGCGATCCAGCCGCGCCAGCAAATCCTCACCGCGTCCGCCAAGCCCGCGCTCCTGCATCAGCAGCACCAATTGCGCCGCCTCCTTGGCTTGCGAAACCTCCGCGCCATAAAGGATCGCAGCAGCGCCCACCGGATCGAGCGGAAGCTGCGCCACTTGCGAACCGAACGGCGTAATCTGGTCTTCCTGATCAAGCGCACCCATCGCTTGCAAGCTTGCCCTTGCCGCATTGACCGAGGCTTGTGACGGCGCATCCAGCCATTGCAAATCCGCCGGATCGCGCGTGCCCCATTTCGCCAGCTTGAGCATTAGCGGCGCAAGATCAGTGGTTTCGATCTCCGGCGGAGCAAATTCTGGCCGTCCGCCATGGCCGCCTTCTTCCCACAAGCGATAAGCCACCCCGGGGCCCTGCCGCGCGGCACGCCCTGCCCTTTGCGTAGCTGCTGCTTGGCTTGCTCTTTGTGTCACCAGCCGAGTGGTTCCAGCCGCCCGGTCAAATTCGGCCATACGGGCCAAGCCGCTATCAACGACGACCGACACGCCATCCAAAGTGAGCGAAGTTTCTGCAATCGCGGTGGCCAGCACTATTCGCCTGCGCCCTTTCGGGTCGCACTGGATCGCAATGCGCTGGCTGGCGGGGTCGACTTGTCCGTGGAGCGGCAAGACCAAGGCATCGGGCAAGCGTTCGGCCAGCCGCTCGCGCACCCGCTCGATCTCGCCAACACCGGGCAGGAAGGCGAGGATATCGCCCTTTTCCTCTCGCCAAGCCGTGCGGATTGCATCGCTCATCGCGTCTTGCATAGGCTTGTCCGGCGCGCTGCCCAGCCAGCGAACATCGAGCGGGTATGAGCGCCCCTCGCTCTCGATCACTTGCGCACTCTCACCCAATAGCTTTGCAAAACGCGCGCCATCAATCGTTGCCGACATCACCAGCACACGCAAATCTTCGCGCAATACGCTGCGGCTTTCCAGAGCAAGCGCCAGCCCCAAATCGCTGTCGAGATGCCGCTCATGCGCTTCATCGAACAGCACTGCGCAGACGCCCGAAAGCTCAGGATCATCGACCAGCCGGTTCACGAAGATCGCCTCCGTCATCACGAGGATGCGTGTCTTGGCGGATTGTTTGGTATCGAGCCGGGTGAGATAACCCACCGTCTCGCCCGGTTTCTCACCCAGCATCTGCGCCATGTGCTCGGCTGCTGCGCGCGCAGCAACACGGCGCGGAGATGTCAGCCAGATTTGCCCGTCGCACCAGCTCTCATCCAGCAGCGCAGGTGCAACTGCGGTTGTCTTACCCGCTCCCGGCGGCGCAACCAGCACAGCTGCGCCATCTGCGGCAAGCGCAGCCGCTAGCTCGGCCAGAACCTCATGAATGGGAAGCTGAGCGGACAATGCCGCGTCAATAGCCCCGCGCGACTGCGAACTGCGCCGCTTCTGTCATCGCGACACGGGCCTTGCTGTCAGGAAAGATCGAGATCGCATCAATCGCACGCTGGGCGAAATGCTGCGCACGGGCGCGGGTATCATCGAGCGCGTTATGCTTGCCAATCAGCTCGATGGCATAGGCAAGGTCAGCATCGCGCGCGCGGTGGCCAGCAATCGCATCTTTCCAGAATTTGCGTTCTTCCTCACTCCCGCGAGCGTAAGCGAGGATGACCGGAAGCGTCATCTTGCCCTCACGGAAATCATCGCCCTGATCCTTGCCCATTTCAGCTGCATCCGAATCGTAATCAATCGCATCGTCGACCAGCTGGAAGGCGATGCCCAGATTGCGGCCATATTCCTGCAAAGCGCGCTCTTTGGGCTCCTCGCACTCAGCGACCACCGCGCTGATATGGCTGGCGGCTGCAAACAGGGCAGCGGTTTTCGAGCCGATGATGTCGAGATAGCGCTCTTCGCTTGTCTCGATCTTGCGCTGGGCTGTGAGCTGCGCAACTTCGCCTTCTGCAATCACCGCACTGGCGTTGCTAAGGATCTTGAGCACTTTGAGACTGCCATCCTCTGTCATCAGCTCAAACGCACGGCTGAACAGGAAATCGCCGACCAGCACAGTGGCGGGATTGCCGAAGATGATATTGGCCGCCGCCTTCCCGCGCCTCAATTCGCTGCCATCGACCACATCATCATGCAGCAAAGTGGCCGTGTGAATAAACTCCACCGCAGCTGCCAATTTGTGATGACGCGTGCCCTGATAACCCACCAGTTCCGCCCCAGCCAGAGTCAGCATCGGGCGCAGCCTCTTGCCGCCGCCTGAAATCAAATGGCCAGCAAGGCGCGGGATGAGCGGGATTTCGCTCTGCATCCGTTCAAGGATCACAGCGTTGACATCGTTCATACCCTGCGCTGTTAGAGCCAGCATAGGGTCAAGCGTGGGGCGTTTGCGCGGGAGCGGAATAACCTTAGCAGTCATGACGCATTTCCATGCTCTGTGGCTTCGCGCTTGGCAAGATCAGAATTGCTGCTAGCGTGATGCAAAATGGCCAATGACCCTTCACCCGAGCGCAACACGCCCGAGCAAACCGCTCCTGAAACCGATTTGGTTCTAGCTGGTTTTCGCAAGAGCATCGACAATATCGATGCCGCTCTCATCCATATGCTGGCAGAGCGGTTTCGCATCACCCAAGCTGTGGGCGAGTATAAGGCGAAGGTCACTTTGCCGCCCGCCGATCCCGCGCGTGAACAGCGCCAGATTGAGCGTCTGCGAGCCTTGTCAGAAGAAGCCAATCTTGACCCCGAATTTAGCGAGAAGTTCTTGCGCTTCATCATTGACGAAGTGATCCGCCACCATGAGCGGGCACAGCAAGGCTGATTATTCGCTTTGCTGCATTTGCTGCGCGCGCGGCAGGCTGAGCTTCACCAGCAAGCCGCCCAAATCCTCGCTTTCCTCTAGCGTCACCGATCCTCCGTAAATTTCCGCCACATCACGCACAATCGCAAGGCCCAGCCCCGTGCCCGGCTTACCCGTATCGAGCCGCATTCCGCGATCGAAGATTTCCTCGCGCTTGTCCGGAGGAATGCCAGTGCCATCATCCTCGACCCAGATCACACATTGCTTGCTGCCGTCTTCCTCATCAACGGTAACAAAGACGCTGGAGCCGCCATATTTCGCAGCATTCTCGATCAGATTGCCGAGGATTTCGTCAAGATCCTGTCGCTCGATTGCAACTTCTGCGTTCTTGTTTCCGGCAATATCGAGCCGCGCTTCGGGATAGAGCCGCTCCACCGCGCGCCGCACCGCCTCCGCGCTTTGCCGCACATTGCTGCGCGCTAGGCCCACCGCTCGCCGCCCGACCGCGCGGGCACGCGCCAGATGGTGATCGACATGGCGCTGCATAGTGCGAGTTTCGCGGATAACTGCTTCGCTCAGTCCCGGCGATTCTGCCGTTGCCGCATTGGTCAACACTGTCAGCGGCGTCTTGAGCGCATGGGCAAGATTGCCCGCATGGGTGCGTGCTTCTTCCGCCTGCGTCTCGGAATGTTCGAGCAGTCCGTTGAGCTCTTGCACCAATGGTTGAACCTCGGTCGGAAGCGGCTCGACAATCCGGTTCTCACCCGTAGTACGAAGGCGCTGGATCGCGGCACGCACTCGCCGCAATGGCGAGAGGCCATAGCGGATTTGGAGCAATGCCATCACCAGCAGGCCCAGTCCCAAGACCGCAAAACTGATCACCAGAATGCGGCGGATTTCGGCGATTTGCTCGTCCAGTTCAGCGGTGCTTTCAGCAACTGCAAAGGTCCAGCGCGTCTCGCTCCCCGGCAAGATCACCAGCCGCTCGACAATGCGCAAGGATTCGTCCTCGCGCTGCACCGAATTGTAGAAATGCGGCTCGGCATCGGCATGGACGGGATCATCGGGGCTCTTCAGCTCAAGCGGCGCATCCCACAGACTGCGAGAAGGGTATGGCTCAAACCCTTCACCGCTGATCTGCCAATAAAGCCCGCTGTTTGGCTCGAGGAATTTCTGATCGCCCAGCGCCAGTGTAAAGCGCACTTCGCCCAGTGGGTCGACCTCCGCCGAAGCGATCATCGATGTGAGCGTATATTCGAGCTGTTCATCGAGGTTGTTCTCAACCTGCGCAGTCAGCGTGCGATCCAGCGCAATTCCGCCGCCCAGCAGCAGCACCATAATCCAACCCGCCGCGATAAAGCCCATCCGGCGAGCGAGCGAACCCTGCTCTGGTGCGAGTTCCCTACTAGCGTTGCCAGCCTCATCAGCGGACGCAGCATCGCTTTCGGCAATCGCATCATCACTGGCAGGCGATGCTGCCGGATCAGCGATAGCCGGATTACGCTCTTGGAGCGTCTTGGGGGTCGTCGAGGCTGTAACCGAGGCCACGGATCGTTGTTATCACTTCTGCGCCAAGCTTTTTGCGGATACGCGTCACAAACACTTCGATCGTGTTCGAATCGCGGTCGAAGTCCTGATCATAGATGTGCTCGATTAACTCTGTCCGACTCACCACCTTGCCCTTGTGATGCATGAGGTAAGAAAGCAGCTTATATTCCTGCGCCGTCAGCTTCACCGGTTCACCTTGAAGCGTAACCCGGCCCGAACGCGTATCGAGCCGGACATTGCCAGCCGTCAGCTCTGCTGAGGTATTGCCCGAGGCGCGGCGGATCAGCGCGCGCAGGCGGGCGATCAACTCTTCGGTCTGGAACGGCTTGGCGAGATAATCATCCGCGCCCGCATCAAGCCCTGCAACCTTGTCCGACCAGCTATCGCGTGCGGTCAGCACCAGCACCGGAAAATCGCGGCCTTCCTTGCGCCACATGCCCAGCACGGTCAGCCCGTCAATTTCCGGCAGGCCCAGATCAAGGATGACAGCATCGTAATCCTCTGTACTGCCCAAAAAGTGCCCATCTTCACCATCAGCCGACAGATCGACCGCGTAGCCGTTCTGTTCAAGCGTGGATTTGAGCTGCTGACCCAGTGTCGGTTCGTCTTCGACAATCAGGATGCGCATGGTTTACCGTAACTCCGTTAAAGCCTTGAGCGACCATGTGGAACCTTGGCCGCCGCGCGTCAAGCGAGCAAGCCTTGCAGTCACCGAATCAAAGGCATGATTGTCTGGATTTGGGCAAGTTGATCAGCGCGAACGGCTGATAATCTTGCCGGTGCGCGCGTCAACATCGATAAAAGTGACGCGGCCTTTCCTGATGAATTTGAGGCGATAGGCGCGCGCCGCCGAATCGTAAGCTGGGCCCAAATATTGGCTACCCCGCATACGCGGCAGAATTCTCCGCTCAATCTCGCGCAAAGACAGTTGGTTGCCAGCGCGCATTTCCTTGCGCGCTTCGCCCTGATCACCGCGCGCCTGAGCCCAGACCGCGTCCAGCTCGGGTGCAGCATCAGGCGCTCCGCTGAAAGAGAGCGATGCCGACATGCTCAAGAGAAGTGCCTTCACCATCATGCGAACCCTATTACCCCCACCGCTTTGAACGGTTTGTGAATGCGCGTGTTGTCACGCGTTCAGCCGCCAAAGGCAAGTGGCTTGTGCAATCTCCACCCCTCGCCTAATCGCCGCGCCATGGCACAGCCTCCGATCCTTTCCTGGGAAAACCTCGGCCTTCAGCAGGGCGGTCGCTGGCTGTTTGAAGATATCACCATGCATATCGGCCCGCGCGACAGGCTGGCGTTGATCGGGCGCAATGGCGCGGGCAAAACCACGCTGATGCGGCTGATCGATGACCGGATCGAGGCGGATCGCGGCCTGCGCACGGTCAAGCCGAATACCCAGATCGTTTTTCTGGAGCAGGAGCCGGATTTCAGCAGCTTTGCCACATTGATGGACTTTGCGCTTGCAGGCGATGATGCGCCGCCTGCCTACGAGGTTGAAGCAATTGCCGGCCAGCTCGGCATTGCGATGGACTGCGATGCGGCCACTGCCAGCGGGGGCGAGAAACGCCGCGCCGCGATAGCGCGCGCGCTCGCCCAGCAGCCCGATCTGCTGCTGCTGGATGAGCCAACCAACCATCTCGATCTATCCGCGATTGACTGGCTGGAGGATTGGCTGAAGCGCTACAAAGGCGCTTTCATCACGATCAGCCATGACCGCACATTCTTAAAGCGGCTAACCAATGCGACCCTGTGGCTCGACCGCGGGTCGATGCGGCGCAAGGATGTCGGCTTTGGCGGATATGAGGCATGGGAAGAGAAGGTTTATGCCGAAGAGGCGCGCGCGGCTGAGAAACTTGATGCGAAGCTCAAGATCGAAGCGCATTGGCTTGAACGCGGGGTAACCGCGCGGCGCAAGCGCAACCAAGGGCGGCTTGAGAAGCTCTACCAAATGCGCAGCGTGCGGGCTGCGATGATCTCGGATAGCAGCTCGGCCAAGCTCAAGCTTGAAAATGATGATGCGTTCAAATCGAAGTCCGTGATTGTCGCTGAGAACATCTCCAAGATCTATGACGGGCGAGCGGTCATCAAGGATTTCTCCCTGCGCATCCAGCGCGGTGACCGGATCGGGATTGTCGGCGGCAATGGTGCGGGCAAGACCACCTTGCTCAAAATGCTAACCGGCGATCTTGTGCCCGATAGCGGTAAAGTCACCCGATCGAACAAATTGTCAGGCGTGATGATTGACCAGCAACGCAGCCTTTTGGAAGGCTCGCGAAGTGTGCGCGACGTGCTGGCCGAAGGCGGCGACTGGATCGATGTGAGGGGTGCGCGCAAGCATGTGCAAGGCTATCTCAAAGAGTTTCTGTTCGATCCCAA
>CAZJAG010000036.1:0-4876 GCA_964543735.1 uncultured Porphyrobacter sp.
GATACGCCGGGTCACGAGGATTTCTCGGAAGACACTTACCGCACGCTCACCGCAGTTGACTCAGCAATCATGGTGATTGACGCGGCCAAGGGTATCGAGCCGCAGACGCGCAAATTGTTCGAAGTTTGCCGCCTGCGCAGCGTTCCGATCATCACTTTCGTCAACAAGGTTGACCGCGAGGGCAGGCCGGTTTTCGAACTGCTCGATGAAGTGGCTGACATGCTCGCGCTCGATGTCTCCCCGCAAATGTATCCCATAGGCATGGGCGGCGAATTTGAAGGCATTCTCGACTTCGCGTCCGGCAAAATCGCGCGGCCCGATGGTGACAGCAAGGAATTTCAGGGCCGCTATGACGAAGCGGATTTGCCCGCCCAGTTTGCTGAAGATGCTGAACTGGCCCAGATCGGCTATCCCGAATTTGACTTGGAAGCCTATCGCAATGGCGACTTAACGCCGGTCTATTTCGGCTCTGCGCTCAAGAATTTCGGCGTGACCGAACTGATCGAGGCGATTGCCAAATACGCACCGCCGCCGCGCCCGCAGCCCTCCGACAGCGGCGAGATCACGCCTGACTATGGCGAGATGACCGGCTTCATCTTCAAGGTTCAGGCCAATATGGACCCGAACCACCGCGACCGGATTGCCTTTATGCGGCAGGTCTCTGGCACGTTTAAGCGCGGCATGAAATTGACCCCGTCCGGCCTTGGCAAGCCGATTGCAATCCACTCGCCGATCCTGTTTTTCGCGCAAGACCGCGAGATTGCCGATACGGCGGAAGCGGGCGACATTATCGGCATTCCCAACCACGGCACTTTGCGCGTGGGCGATACTCTGTCCGAGAAAAATCAGGTGCGTTTTACCGGATTGCCCAATTTCGCGCCGGAGATTTTGCGGCGTGTTCAATTGAAAGACCCGACCAAGACGAAACAATTGCGCAAAGCGCTGGATGATTTGTCCGAAGAGGGTGTCATTCAAGTTTTCTATCCCGAGATTGGCGCGCAGCATATTGTCGGCGTGGTCGGGCAATTGCAGCTCGAAGTTTTGATCAGCCGCTTGTCTGCTGAGTACAAGGTTGAGGCCGCGCTGGAAGACGCACCCTTTGCCACTGCGCGCTGGATCAGCGGGCCGGATGCGGCGATGAAGAGTTTCGAGGATTTCAACCGCGCGAATTTGGCCAAGGACCGCGATGGCGATCTGGTGTTCATGGCGAAAAGTCCGTGGGACGTGAATTATCAGCAGGAAAACAATGCCGAGCTGACGTTCTCGGCTACGAAAGAGCGGTAGGTGCATTGTGAGCGGCTTGCCTAATCATACGGGTTTGGCCAAAGCATTTCCATGACAATAGCTCTTTCGTCCTCTGGCCCCACATCGCAAACCTTCATCTCGCAGCGCTTGAAGCTCCATTATCTCGACTGGGGCAAATATGACGCGCAAGGCAAAGCCAAGCCGCCTCTGATCCTAGTGCATGGCGGGCGTGACCATGCGAGGAGCTGGGACTGGACAGCGGAAGAGTTCGCTAGCGAATATCATGTCGTTGCAATGGATCACCGCGGGCATGGCGACAGCGATTGGGTGTCTGACGGGAATTATCACGCCAATGACATGGTCTATGATCTGGCCCAGCTGATCCATCAGCTTGACGAGGGGCCGGTGCGGATTGTCTCGCATTCGATGGGCGGCAATGTGGCTTTGCGTTACACTGGCATGTTCCCCGATATGGTCGAGAAGCTGGTCGCGATTGAAGGGCTGGGGCCAAGCCCTGAATGGCGCAAGGAGCAGCGCGCAACGCCCTATCCTGAACGCGCAGCGGAATGGATTGCGAAAAAGCGCAAGGCATCGGGCCGCACCCCGCGCAAATATGAAAGCATCGAGGCCGCCTTTGCGCGGATGATCGAGGAAAACTCATATCTGACAGAGGATCAGGCGCGGCACCTCACCATCCACGGCGTCAACCGCAACGAGGATGGCACCTATACGTGGAAATTTGACCCGCATCTCAACGTCTGGGGGGTTGAAGATATTGGCGACGAGTTCGTCCAAGAGACTTGGGCTGCGATCACGTCTCCCACGCTTCTGCTCTATGGCGCGGACAGCTGGGCGAGCAATCCGGCGAAAGACGGGCGGATCGAGCACTTCAATACTGCCGAAGTGATCGAGTTCGAAAAAGCGGGCCATTGGCTCCACCACGATCAGTTTGACAAGTGGATCAAAACCTTGCGGGAGTTCCTCTGATATGGCCGAGTTTTCCGATCACCTCACAGACAAGCATATTGCGATGATCGAAGCCCAGCCGATGTTCTTCGTGGCAACCGCGACGACAACGGGCCGGATCAATCTCTCGCCCAAAGGCTATGACGCCTTTCGCGTGCTCGGCCCCAAGCGGGTCGCTTATCTCGATCTGGGAGGGTCGGGAAATGAAACCCACGCGCATCTGGCTGATGATGGGCGGATCACGGTGATGTTCAACAACTTCCAGCAGCCAGCGAACATCCTGCGCATTTACGGGCGCGGGGTGCCTGTGTTGCCGCAGGATGCAGGGTGGGAAAAGCTGAGCGAGCATTTCACGCTGATGCCCGGAACGCGGCAAATCTTCGCGATTGATGTCGAGAGCGTGCAGACGAGCTGCGGCTGGGGCGTGCCCAAAATGACGTTCGAGGAAGAGCGTGACACGCTCAAGAAAGCCCATCGCCAATCCAATCCGGATGAATGGGCGGCCAAGATGTCGACCCGCATCAGCAGCATTGATGGCCTGCCCACACGCGCGACCGACCGTTATATTGCGGGCGAGGAATAAGCCGCGCAGGTTCGAGTTCCTTGCTGTTTCAAGTACACTATTGCCTAAAAATTAGTCATGCGGTTAAGATTTGGGCAATAACTCGCGGCAGCGACCTGGGTGAAACTGACTAAACCCCCGATAACGCGACGTAAACAGAGTCTGGCACGCCGTTTGCAGAACCCCTCATGCCGGAAACAGGTCCGGCGAAAAGTAGGGGGCAGAGATGAAATTCATCATCGCCATCATAAAACCGTTCAAGCTCGATGAAGTCCGCGAAGCGCTGGGCACCATCGGAATCGCTGGTATGACCGTTTCCGAAGTGAAGGGGTTTGGCCGTCAAAAAGGGCAGACCGAGATTTATCGCGGGGCCGAATATTCGACCAATATGCTTCCCAAGGTGAAGCTGGAAATCGCAGCGAGCGATGAAGTGGCAGATCAGGTCGTGGAGACGATCCAGAACACTGCCAGCACCGACGCCATCGGCGACGGCAAAATTTTCGTACTCGATCTTGCAACCGCCACTCGTATTCGCACCGGCGAAACGGGCGAGACGGCGCTGTGATGCGCGCCGTGATCAGGGGGACTTTTCCAATGAACCGCAAATCTCTTTCACTCGCAGCTTTGGGGCTTGGTAGCCTTGTAGCTGCGCAGCCCGCATTGGCGGCGCCTGTTCCCGCTGCTGAGGCAGTTTCGGAAGGCACTGCTTATATTCTCAACACGCTGCTGTTTCTGATCGGCGGCTTTCTGGTTATGTGGATGGCCGCTGGCTTTGCCATGCTGGAAGCGGGCCTTGTCCGCGCCAAGAACACATCAACCCAGTGTCTCAAGAACATCGGTCTTTACTCAATCGCAGGTCTGATGTTCTGGGTCTGCGGTTATTCGATTGCTTATCCCGGTTTTGCCGAGGGTGCGCTTGGTCTGTTCGGAATGGCTGACGCGCCTTACGGAATGCAGGCTGTTGGCGCAGCGGACACGGAAACCGGATATTCGGTCGCATCCGACTGGTTCTTCCAGATGGTCTTCTGTGCGACGACCGCTTCAATCGTATCAGGCACGGTGGCTGAACGGATCAAGATTGTGCCGTTCTTCATTTTCGTCACCATTTTGACCGCTGTGATCTATCCAGTTGTAGTCAGCTGGGAATGGGGCGGCGGCTATCTCGATAGCCAGTGGGGCTTCAGCGACTTTGCTGGCTCGACACTGGTGCACTCGACAGGTGGCTGGGCAGCTCTGGTTGGCGCATTGATCATCGGTTCGCGCACCGGCCGCTATGGCCCGAACGGCGAAGTCAATGTCTTCCCGGGAACCAATATCCCGCTGGCAACGCTTGGCACGTTCATTCTGTGGCTCGGCTGGTTCGGCTTTAACGGTGCATCGCAGCTCGCGATGGGCACTGTGGGCGATGTCTCTGACGTGTCGAAGATCTTTGTGAACACCAATATGGCTGCTGCTGGCGGCGTGGTGACTGCGATCATCCTCACCCAGCTTCGCTACAAGAAGGCTGATGTGACAATGGCTCTGAACGGGGCGCTGGCTGGCCTTGTGTCGATCACGGCAGAGCCGCTTGCTCCCACCGTTGGCCAGTCGATCCTGATCGGCGGTATTGGCGGCGCGATTGTGGTCTTTACAGTTCCGCTGCTCGACAAGCTGAAAATCGATGATGTGGTTGGCGCGATCCCCGTGCACCTGTTTGCAGGTATCTGGGGCACGCTGATTGTCGCCTGGACAGGTGATGCGACCTTCATGGGTCAGCTGGTCGGCGTATTGCTGACGATGGTCTGGGTCTGCGCAGCATCGGCAGTCGTCTGGTATGCTCTCAAATTCACCATTGGTGTCCGTCCGAGCATTGAAGACGAAACCGGCGGTCTCGACCATGCGGAGATCGGGGTGGAAGCCTATCCCGAATTCGCACGAACTTAAACGGGAGCATCGCGTGAAAAGTGGCCACCGGTTTTCACTATCCGCGATGCGACCAGAATAGAATATCAGTTTGGTGGGGGGAGGTACCTCTCCTCTCCCACCTCTCCCCACCTAACCTTGTTCCTCCTGCGAACGAACAAACTGACAAGGGCCCGAGCCAGCCGCTCGGGCCCCTTTTTT
>CAZJAG010000036.1:4976-9683 GCA_964543735.1 uncultured Porphyrobacter sp.
TGCGAACGAACAAACTGACAAGGGCCCGAGCCAGCCGCTCGGGCCCCTTTTTTGTGTTAGTGGATTATGACTGAGGTCGGGTGACCGGCTGCATAGCAGCCGCAAGGGCGACTGCCCGCCCGCAGCGACTGTCAAGGAGCGAGGATATCGCGCGCCGGATGGCGTGCGGACAACAAATTATGCATCTGTGGCTTTGACAAAATCAGCACAACGCTCGCCGATCATGATCGAAGGCGCGTTGGTATTGCCCGAGACGATCTTGGGCATCACGCTCGCGTCAGCGACCCACAACCCCTCGACCCCGCGCGCTTTCAGCTTTGTATCGACCACGCTGTCTGCATCCGGCCCCATCCGGCATGTGCCCACAGGGTGATAGACAGTGTCCGCGCGCTCACGGATCAGCGCATCCAGCGCGTCATCATCGTTGAGGTCCACTTCGTAGCGATCGGCTGGCTCGTAATCGGACAAAGGCGGCGCATCGACAATCCGGTGCGACAAGCGAATGCCTTCGCGAAGGACTGCCATATCGCGCTCGTCCGAGAGGAAATTGGGGTCGATTCTAGGCGCATCGCTTGCGCTGTTTGAATTCAATCGCACTGTGCCCCGGCTTTCCGGTCGCAGCACACAGGCATGAAGCGAAAAGCCGTGCCCCTTCACCTTTTCGCGGCCATGATCTTCCAGCATGGCGGGCACAAAATGCCATTGCACATCGGGCGCAGGCGCGTCTGGCATCACTGACCAGAACCCTCCGGCTTCCGCATAGGGTGTGGTCATAATGCCTGTTTTCTTGAAGCGGTGCTCGACAATCGCCTTCGCCATACGGAAAGTCGCCGTGAGGCTGTCGCCAATTGTGTCGGTTGAGGCGCATTCCCAGCTCGACACATAATCGAGATGGTCTTGCAATTCTGATCCGACAGCGGCTTTGTCCACCGCCACATCAATCCCGTGTTCGCGCAAATGCTCGGCTGGGCCAATGCCTGAAAGCATCAGGATCTGGGGTGAGTTGAACGCGCCTGCGGACAAGATCACGCCCTTGCGCGCTGTGATCACTTCGCCCTTGCGCCCCACGGCAACACCGGTGACGCGGCCTTCCTCGATCACAAGGCGCTGAACCTCTGCGCCTGTGCGAATATCGAGATTGGGCTTGCCCCGCAATGGTTCGACATAAGCGCGCGCGGCTGTGCAACGTTCGCCATCGCGCTGGGTGACTTGATAGATTCCGAACCCTGCTTGTTCTCCATCATTGAAATCATCGGTGACGGGGAGCTGAAGTCGGCTTGCGCTTTCGACAAAGGCTTTGGAAGTGGGGTTGGGCCAGAGCTGATCGGAGACGCCCAATGGCCCCTCGCCGCTGTGGAACTCGCTGCTCCCGCGCACATTGCCTTCTGAGCGTTTGAAATAGGGCAGCACGTCTTCATAAGCCCAGCCCTCGCAGCCCAAATTCTGAGCCCAATTGTCATAATCCCAAGCATTGCCTCTGATATAGACCATGGCATTGATCGCGCTGGAGCCGCCAAGCCCGCGCCCGCGTGGTTGGTATCCGATCCGGCCATTGAGGCCCTTTTGCGGAACAGTATCGAACTTGTAATTCGCGCTATCGGGCAGGAAGGGAAACAGACCCGGCGTGCGCACGCGGATGCCATTGTTGCGCCCGCCCGCTTCGAGCAGGCAGACGGTCGATTTGCCATCTTCTGCCAGCCGTCCGGTGACAGCGCTGCCTGCGCTGCCCCCGCCGATGACGATATAATCGAAGCTTTGCGAACCCTCTGCCATGGTCTCTCCCTTATTGGGCAAGGACGCTAGGCAGGCTTGGCCGATTTCGCAATTGCGTTTTTATCAGGGACTGAGTTGGGCGCAGCGCTATCCTGCCGCGCCAGCCAGCGTGCGCGGATTGTATCGGATGTGTCGCGGCTGTTATCGTGCGTCCATCCCGGCTCGCGCAACAGATAGCTCAGCTTGTGCTGCCACGGCGCTCGCGCAATATCGCTCAGCATTCCGATCCATTCATGGAACACTGCCCACAAGAGGTTGAAACTGCCCAGCTGCTTGATGATGCCATAGCGGATTGTCTCTTCGTCCGTTTCCGCCTCAAACGTGCCGAACATCTTGTCCCAGATGATGAATACGCCGGCATAATTGCGGTCGAGATAGCGCGGGTTGGTCGCATGATGGACGCGGTGATGCGACGGCGTGTTCATTACCGCCTCGAACCAGCGCGGCATCCGGTCAATCGCTTCGGTATGGATCCAGAACTGGTAGATGAGGTTAAACCCGCCTGCGATGGCAATCATCGCTGGATGAAAGCCGAGCAAGATCAGCGGCACGGCAAACAGCATTCCGAAGGTGAGCGATCCGGTCCAGCTTTGCCGCAGCGCTGTCGAGAGATTGTAATGCTGGCTGGAGTGGTGGTTCACATGCGCTGCCCACATCCAGCGGATGCGGTGGCCTGCGCGGTGAACCCAGTAATATTTAAGATCGTCGAGCACGAAACACAATGGCCATGCCCACCATACTGCCCACCATTCGGGGCCAAGGTCGAACACGCGATATTGATAGGCTTCGAGAAACACGAAAGCTGCAAATCCGCCCAGCAATCCGCCTGCAACGGTTGAGCCCAGGCCAAAGGCGAGGCTGATCAGAGTGTCTTTCGGCTCATACGCCTCGCGCGCCTTGAAACGCGCCCAGATCATCTCGGCGAGCACTGCGACAACGAAAAACGGCACGGCATATTGGGTTGGGCTGAAATCAGGCATCGCAGGTGTCTCTTAGCGCATTGATTGCGCTTGCCCAATCCTGCGCATTTTCAAGCTGCAAGGTGACTGTGCCGAAACGTCTCTCACCGCTGATAATTTGAAGCTTGCCCTGCGCATCCTCAGCGCGTGCCGTGCCATCCAGAATCCGCCCGGCAAAATGGCCACCATGGGGTTTCAAGACCATCAAACGCCCGCTCGCATCCTCCAGCAAAGCGCCTTTGCCATCCGCATCGAGCGCAGTGCGCGAGGGTAGAAACCCGTCATGCACTTCGCCCGCCCAGCGCGCAGCTTCAGCCTCGCTTGCCAGAACCGGATCACGCCCTAGCCTCAATCCGCGTGCAAGCCCTGCCAGCAGAAAGATCGCGGCCAGCGATCCTGCAAAGACCAGAAGTTCGGTGTTCAGCTCCATCACGGCAGGGGATTGGCATGCGCGGCGCTTTGCGGCAAGCTGCGCATCAACGGGAGAATTGCGAAAATGAAATGGATGCCTTCAATCGCAGCCGCAGCTGCACTGATCACAGGAACGCCGCTGGCAGCGGACAATCACGATCCAGCCGCATTGGTCGATGCTCAAGAAGAGCGCACAAAGCGGGTCGCATCACAGCTGTGGGATTGGGCAGAGGTCGGCTATCTGGAACTGCGCACAACGGGGCTGCTTCAGGAAGAGCTGCAATCCGAAGGCTTTCGCATCACTACAGGCGCTGCTGACATTCCCACTGCCTTTGTTGCCGAGTGGGGGACAGGCGGGCCAGTGATTGCGATTCTGGCGGAGATGGATGCGCTTCCCGGTATCAATCAATCCGCCTCGTCCAGCCGCGATCCTATTGCGGGCAAGCATGCAGGCCATGCCTGCGGGCACAATCTGTTCGGGGCTGGCTCACTCACCGCGGCGATTGCTGTGAAGCAATGGCTTGAGGCGACAGGCACTCCCGGGCGCATCCGGCTTTATGGAACACCTGCGGAAGAAGGAGGCTCTGGCAAAGTCTATATGACGCGTGCTGGCCTGTTCGATGATGTCGATATCGCGATCCACTGGCATGCGGATGACGAGAACTCAGCTGCGGCGCAGACCAGCCTTGCCAATCGCTCGGCCAAATTCCGCTTCAAGGGGATTTCCGCTCACGCTGCTGGCGCGCCGGAACGCGGGCGATCTGCGCTTGATGGGGTGGAGGCGATGAACATGATGGCCAACATGCTGCATGAACATATGCCGCAAGATGCGCGGATGCATTATGTCATCACTTCGGGCGGCAATGCGCCCAATGTCGTGCCCGATTTTGCCGAAGTGTTCTATTATGTCCGCCATCCTCAGCCCGATGGGGTGGACGAGATTTGGGCGCGGTTGGAAGCGGCAGCCAAAGGCGCTGCTATGGGCACGGGAACCGAAGTGGAGTGGGAAGTCATCCATGGCAACAATCCGTTGCTGGTGAATGAAGCGCTCGCCAAAGTGATGGATCAGAAGCTGCGCCAGATTGGCGGCGTGGAATACACAGCGGAAGAGCGCGCTTGGGCGGCCGAGATCAGCAAGACTTTGGGCAAGGGTGCAAAACCGCTGGAGAGCGCCGGGCAAATTGGCCGCTATTCGCGCAGCCTTGGCTATGGCTCAACCGATGTGGGCGATGTCTCTTATGCAACGCCAACCGTGGGCGTTCGCACAGCAACATGGGTTCCCGGCACCAGCGCGCATACGTGGCAAGCGGTCGCGGCCAGCGGACACTCGATTGGCCATAAGGGCACGCAATTGGCGGCCAAGGCGATGGCGCTGATGGCGGCAGAGCTGTTCACAAATCCTCAGCTGCGCGCCGATGCCAAGGCCGAGTTCGATGCAGCACGCGGGCCGAATTACACTTACAAATCTCTGTTGGGAGATCGCAAGCCACCGCTCGATTACCGCAAGTGATCGGTGCCGGTAATCGGTGCCGGTAATCGGTGCCGGTAATCGGTGCCAGTAATC
>CAZJAG010000036.1:9783-19739 GCA_964543735.1 uncultured Porphyrobacter sp.
ATCGGTGCCGGTAATCGGTGCCGGTAATCGGTGCCGGTAATCGGTGCCAGTAATCGGTGAAAGTGATGCGGGCAGGCGCGCTAGCTCTTAATGGAGTGTGATTGTGATTTCTAGATCTTGTCGCGCTTTGCATCGCGTGGTCAGATCAATCGATTTTGCAATATACTCGTCATAGACGCTTTGCATCTTGCCGCCCAAGCCCGAGAACATCGCGCGCGGCAAAGTGTGACGTTTAATCAGCCCTGCTTTCGTATCCCAATGTGTCAGGCTGGCATCTTCCGCGCCCGTTTTCATCATTTGCGCCAGCTCGGCATGGTTGAAAGAGAGCAGGACGTTGGAAACTGTCCACTTGCGCAAATGCTTGCCGCCGAAGTCAAACTGGGCCGCTTCGGTATAGGTCCAAACCGTTTTGCCATCCACTTCCACGCCGCCGTTTGCGCCGCCAAGCCCGCCTATACGATCCCAATGGATTGTTGGCCCGCCATAGGGCGATTTTGGAAACTCAAGCTGAGGTATGAACTGCGAGCTAAAGAAGGAATAGCTTGACGTGAGCTTTATCTCATCTTGCTCTTCATAGCGCCAAGAGACGGATTTTCCGCTGGCATAAAAGCTCTGGTTGCCATCGCGCCGCGCCACATCGCAATTGAAATAGTGATAATGGCGTTCCCGCTTTTTGCGCGGAGGGCAGTGTTTGGGCAAATCCGCTGTCAGGCCCGAGATGTAATTGTGCAATTGCTGCTCAACCAGCCGGACTTGCTTAAGCTTTTCCTTGGGCGCAAATGTGCTTTCAGGCAGCTTGATCTCGTCACCATTGGCCCGAAACATGCGTTCGACCGTAATCTCTTCGCCGCCAAGGAAGTGCTCCGCGATGCAGACATGGATCTGTTCTTTCTTAGCCGCGACTGTCGAGGGCGCAAAAAGGAACAGCCCGGCCAATGCAAGGCCCAGGCGCATTACGCGTCGCTACCGCCAGCCAGCATATCCATCGTCGGACGCACGGGCCCGACATCGTATCCGGCCTTCTCAGCAGAGGCGGCGATGCTATCTGGCGCATCGCCCATTTTCGCGCGCGCCATGGCCCACAGCAAGGTCGAGCGCGTGCCCGAGCGGCAATAGGCCAAAACCTTGCCCTTCGTGTTCTCAATCGCCCCTGCCATGGCTTCGACTTGCGGTAGGCTGAAACCGGCATGGCTGACGGGTATCGCCAGATAGGCTATGCCCAATGCAGCGGCAGCCGCCTCGATCTCGTCGCCCTGCGGCTCATCGGGCGACTCGCCATCGGGACGGTTGTTGATGATCAGGCTGACGCCCTGTGCAGCGGCCTCTTTCACATCATCAGCCCCAATCTGCGGACTGGCGAGCATGGTATCGCAAAGCTCTCTAAAATCGGCCATTGGCGGCTCCGTAAAAATTGATTTCTTACCGGATGCTACGCAGCGAGAGTTCTTGCTGGCAAGCGAAAACAGCCATGCGAAAATGTCACAAGACCTCGGCATTGGACGCAAAGATATTAAAAAATTCGCCTGCGCGCCAAATCTGCGCTATGGCCTTGGGGTTAAATGACGGGATTTGGGTGAGTTTCCAGATCAAATTTGTTTGGCGTGACTGTCGTCCTTGCGCTGAAACATCACAATTGAGGACGGCGGGACTAAGGTACAACTTGCGTTATGGGTTACGATAGAGGGCGTCGTCGCGGACGGGACAAGCGGGATAATATTGGTGAGGAAGGCTTCGATCCGTTCGGTGGTGGCCCTGATTCATTTCCCCCGCCGCGCGATAATTTTGGTGGCGGTGATCGCTGGAACAATGGCAATGATCGCCAAGGCGGCGGCGGAGATCGCTTCGGCGGAGGCGGCGGCCGTGGTGGCCCTGGCGGCGGTGGCCGTGGTGGTCCCGGCGGCGGTGGTGGTGGCGGCGGCGGAGGCGGATTTAACCGCATGCCTGCTCAAGTCGTCGGCACGGGCAAAGGCACCGTAAAGTTTTTCAACGGCCAAAAGGGCTTCGGCTTTATCGCTCAGGAAAGCGGCGGAGAGGACGTGTTCGTCCATATCAGCGCGGTCGAGCGTGCCGGGCTTTCCGGCCTTGCAGAAGGTCAAGAGCTTGAGTTCAATCTGGTTGATCGCGGCGGCAAAGTCTCTGCGCAAGACCTGCAGGTTGTCGGCGAAGTTATTGCTGTGCAAGAGCGTGACAGCGCCCCGCCTCAGCGCGAGCTGACTGGCGAAAAGGCCAAGGGAACCGTGAAATTCTTCAATTCTATGAAGGGCTTCGGCTTCCTCGTGCGTGACGATGGCCAGCCTGATGCGTTTGTGCATATCAGCGCGGTTGAGCGTTCGGGCCTTTCGGAGATCAGCGAGGGCGACCGGTTCGAGTTTGATCTTGAAGTGGATCGACGAGGCAAATATTCGGCCGTTAATCTGGTGCCTGCTCAGGAATAGGCGCTTACAGATTTCAAGGCCGTTTGACCCTTTCGAAGAGCGGCCCTAGAAGCACACAGAATAGATGGCGGCTCTTATCGACAGGGCCGCCATTTTTCGTATTCTCTAGGCCAAGCGCCCAGTTGCAAAGGAATCCGCATCCATGTCGATCACTCCCCTCATGCCTGTTTACCCGCGTTGCGGCGTGCGCCCTGTTAAGGGCGAGCATTGCCATCTGATTGACGAGGATGGCACGCGCTATCTCGATTTCGCCAGCGGCATTGCCGTCAATCTTCTGGGCCACAGCCACGAAGGATTGATCAGCGCAATTCAGGAGCAGGCGGCAACGCTGATGCATGTGTCGAACATGTATGGCTCGCCGCAAGGCGAAGTGCTGGCGAAGCGTCTCGTCGACCACACATTTGCCGATACGGTCTTCTTCACCAATTCCGGCGCAGAAGCGGTCGAGGCTGCGATCAAAACCGCGCGCGCTTATCACCAGCACGAGGATGGCGATTCGAATCGGACCGAGCTGATCACCTTTACCAACGCCTTTCATGGGCGCACGATGGCCACGATCAGCGCGTCCAACCAGACGAAAATGCACAAGGGTTTCGCGCCCTTGCTTTCCGGCTTCCAATATTGCGAGTTCGATGATCTGGAAGCAGCCAAGGCGCTGATCACGGACAAAACCGCAGGCTTTCTGGTCGAGCCTATTCAGGGAGAGGGCGGCATTCGACCTGCCTCGCAAGAGTTCATGCAAGGCCTTCGCGCTCTGGCAGATGAGCATGATCTGATGCTTGTTCTGGACGAGGTGCAATGCGGCATGGCGCGCACCGGCAAATTGTTCGCGCATGAACATTACGGCGTAGATCCCGATATCCTTGCCAGTGCGAAGGGTATCGGAGGCGGTTTCCCGCTCGGCGCATGTCTGGCGACAGAAAAAGCCGCGCGCGGAATGGGCTTTGGCACGCATGGCTCCACCTATGGCGGCAATCCGCTCGGCATGGCGGCGGGCAATGCCGTGATGGATGCCGTTGCGAATGAGGAATTTCTCGCTAGCGTTACGGAAAAAGGCGAGGCAATCCGCTCGCGCCTAGAGCAGTTCATCGGCAATTATCCCGATCTGTTCGAACTGGTTCGCGGCAAGGGGCTGATGCTGGGCCTCAAGATGAAGGTCGAGAGCCGTCCCTTCTTCGTCCATCTGCGCGACAATCACCAATTGCTGTGCGTCGCGGCAGGCGATCAGACCTTGCGGATTATCCCTCCGCTGGTGATTGGCGATGCTGAGATCGAAGAATTTTTCGACAAGCTTTCGGCAGGCTGCGCTGATTTTGAAGTGCCCGAGGCCGCGTGATGACCTCGAGCGCGCCGCGCCATTTGCTTGATCTCAGCGATGCAGGCGCAAACGCGATTGCAGCGATGATCAATGACGCGATGGCGCGCAAGGGAGCGCGTGTGGGGTGGCCGCGCGGCAAGGCGGATGCAGACAAGCCGCTGGACGGGCATGTGCTCGCCATGATCTTTGAGAAAAACTCTACCCGCACGCGGGTCAGTTTTGACATGGCCATGCGGCAATTGGGCGGAAGCGCGCTCATCCTCGACAGCGCGACCAGCCAGTTGGGGCGCGGCGAGACGATTGCTGACACTGCCCGCGTTCTCAGCCGGATGTGCGATGCGATTATGATCCGCACCGATGATCATTCGAAGATCGAGGAAATGGCGCGATATGCCAGCGTGCCAGTGATCAACGGGCTAACCGACCGCTCGCACCCCTGCCAGATTGTTGCCGATCTGCTGACTGTGGTGGAGCAGGGCAAGCCTTTGCCGGGACTGGAGGTCGCATGGTTTGGCGATGGCAATAATGTGCTCCATTCCATCCTCGAAGCAGCCGCTATCATGAAGTTCAATGTCCGTGTGGCAACGCCAGCCGGATTTGAGCCAGAAGCTGAATTTGTGGAAATGGTGCGCGCTGCTGGATGCGAAGTCACTTTGACGCAGGATGCGGAAGCTGCGGCGAGCGGTGCAGATGTGCTGGTGACTGACACTTGGATTTCGATGGGACAAGCAGATGCAGCGGAAAAGCGCGCAGCCATGCAGCCCTATCAGGTCAACGCCGATCTCATGGCTTGCGCCAAGCCCGATGCAATCTTCCTGCATTGCCTGCCTGCGCATGTGGGTGAAGAAGTGAGCGAAGAAGTTTTCGAAGGCGAGGGCTCGCTGGTCTTTGACGAGGCCGAAAACCGCATTCATGCGCAAAAATCGGTGCTGCTGTGGTGCGCCGGATTGCTTGGCGAAGACTGAGAATGCAAGCGCAAGGGGGCTTTCGCTTTGCCGATCGCTCCCCATATGGAGCCAGCTATGGCTGACACCCTATCTCCCTCACCTGAAGAAGAGACCTTCGCTGACCGATTGCTTGGCTTTACCTTGCCTGCCCGCAATGCGCGTGGGCGCGTGGTTCGGCTCGACCAGCCGCTGGGCGAAGTTCTGGCAGCGCATGGCTATCCTGCGCCAGTCAAGCATTTGCTGGCAGAGGCTCTGGTGCTGGCCGGATTGATGGGCGGATTGCTGAAGGGTGAGGGCGCGCAGCTTACCATGCAAGCCCAGACCAAGGATGGCCCAGTGCGATTGCTGGTCTGCGACTTTCGCGAAGGCGCGGTGCGCGGTTATGCCGATTTTGATAGCGATGCTCTGGATGGCCTTGGCGCTAACCCTGATCTGGAGGCCTTGTTTGGCACTGGCTACCTCGCTGTCACTTTCGAGACTGACAAGGGGCAGCGCTATCAGGGGATTGTGCCGCTGGAAGGGGCTACGCTGGCGGAAGCGTGCCAGTCATACTTCCTGCAATCGGAGCAGATTCCCACCTTGCTGCGCGTCGCGATCCGTTCAAGCGAAGATGGCTGCGTTGCCGCCGGTTTCCTTGTCCAGCATCTGCCAGAAGGTGAGGAAGGTCGCGAGCGCTTGCATGTGCGTTTGGAGCATCCCGATTGGGAGCATGTTGCTGTGCTATCCCGCTCGCTCAGCCATGAAGAGCTGCTTGATCCGGCGCTATCGATGGAAGCGCTGATCTGGCGTTTGTTCCATGAGGAAGAGGAAGTGCGGGTCGAGCAGGGCGCTCGGATGAGCAAGGGATGCCGCTGCACAATCGAGCGCTATGAAGAGATGGTTGGGCGCTTTTCAGCCCAAGAACAAGAGGCAATGCGCAACGAGAAAGGTGAGATTATCGTCGACTGCGCCTTCTGTTCGCGCGAGTTTCTGCTTCGCGCTTAACGGCTGGGCGCTGTTAAGCAACGGTTTATCGTGAGAATGCGATGATTGTGTCTAGTTTGCCGCAATTGGCTACGACATAACACATGATGGTTCAGAAAATCCCCCTTGTCCCGCTAATTGGCGGCTCACTTCTTGCTGCAGGGGCGGGCTTTGCTGTGCCGCTGGCCGCGCAATCTGGCGGCTTGTCGATGCTGGATGGCTTGAGCAAGGGTGAGTGGACTGTCCGGTTTCGCGATGGCGCGCCCGCTCGCAAAATCTGTGTCCGCACTGGGCGCGAGCTGATCCAGCTCCAGCACCGCAGCGCGTCTTGCCGTCAGGTTGTTGTGCGCAATGGCACGAGCGAGGTGACCGTGCAGTATAATTGTCAGGGTAATGGCTATGGCCGCACTAGCATAAGGCGCGAAACTGCTACGCTGACACAGATCGACAGTCAGGGCTTTGCTGGCGGAGTTCCCTTCCAGTTCACTGCCGAGGCGCGCCGCACGGGCACCTGCCAATAGGTCGCGGCAACCAGCCGATCAATTCCCCCATTGCACAACTGCAATGACGCGCTAAGCCAGCTACCAATGGCTAAGACTTCATCCCCCACACCGCGAGCGGTTGTTTTGCTGTCCGGCGGTCTCGATTCTATGGTGAGTGCGGCCTTGGCCAAAGAACGAGGCTATGCAGTTCTCGCGCTGACGATTGATTACGGTCAGCGCCATGTTCGCGAGATCGAAGCTGCGCACGCCATCGCGAAAAGGTTGGAAGTTGAACGTCACGTCACGCAGCAACTTGATTTGCGGGCCTTTGGAGGGTCGGCGCTAACCGATGACATCGATGTGCCAAAGGATGGCTTGGGGGATGATATCCCCGTGACCTATGTGCCTGCGCGCAATCTCGTGTTCCTTGCGCTAACCACGGCATTTGCCGAAGCGAGCGGGGCGCGCGATATCTTTATTGGAGTGAATGCACTCGACTATTCAGGCTATCCCGATTGCCGCCCCGAATTCATTGCCAGCTTTGCTGAGACGGCACGGCTCGGGACAAAGATTGGCGTAGGCGGTGAGGGCGTGCGGATACATGCGCCGTTGCAAGAGATGTCGAAAGCTGACATCGCTAGTGAATGTCACCGCTTGGGGCTTGATCCGGCATGGAGCTGGTCATGCTATGATCCGGCCCCAGCCGGAAAAGCTTGCGGGGAATGCGATTCCTGCCGCTTGCGGCGCAAGGGCTTTAGCGAGGCCGGATTAGAAGACCGCACACAATATGCGGCGTAGATAAAGACGCGGGAGAGAGCGCGAATGACAGAGCAGGCTGGCGAAAAGCCGCAACAGGTCGAGCAACCCGTGCCAGCTTACAGCTGGTATGCGCTGAGCGTCTTGGTGATTGTGTATGTGCTGAATTTTGTCGACCGGCAGATTCTGTCAATTCTGGCGAATGATATCAAGGCCGATCTGGGCGTCTCTGACGACTATCTGGGCTTCCTCTATGGCACTGCCTTCGCGGTCTTTTATGCCCTTTTCGGCATCCCGCTAGGAAAGCTTGCTGACAGTTGGAAACGCGTGCGTCTGCTCGCGATTGGCTTGACCTTGTGGTCGACGATGACGGCGCTATCAGGCTTTGCCAAGAATGCGACGACGCTGACAGTTGCGCGGATTGGCGTGGGTGTCGGCGAGGCAACCGCTAGCCCGTCTGCCTATTCGCTGATCTCTGACTGGTTTCCAGCCCGATTGCGGGCGACCGCGCTCGCGGTCTATTCCTCAGGCCTTTATATCGGCGGGGGCATATCGCTGCTGATTGGCGGGCTGATTGTTGAGAATTGGAACGCGGCCTATCCGCAAAATGCACCCTATGATCTTGCTGGATGGCAAGTTGCGTTTTTGAGCGTTGGGATCCCCGGGCTGTTGCTGGCCTTGTGGGTGCTCACTCTCAAGGAGCCAGTTCGCGGTGCTATTGATGGGCTAGAAGCGCCTGAAGATCCGGCACCTTTTAAGGGGTTCTTCAAGGAACTGGCGCAGGTGATACCGCCATTCACGATCGTCGGCGCAGCAATGCGGGGGACGAAGGCATTATTGATCAACCTGGCAGGGATTGCATTTTTTGCCGTTCTGGCGGTTTTGTTGAGCAATTGGGTTCCCGCCTCGTCCAACCTTATCAGCGGTATCTCAGACCAGTGGCTGTTTTTAGCCGTTGGCTATTACGCCGTCTTCAGCTGGGCAACAGGCTTGCGAGAGCGGGATCGGCCCACGTTTGATTTGACATGGGGCTCACCGGCATTTCTTTCGGTGATCTTCGGCTATGGAATGGTGGCGTTTATGGCCTATGCCGCGTCCTATTGGGGGGCGCCCTATGCTGAGCGAACATTCGCTGACAGCCCCGTAACTGTGTTTGGCTGGCTGGAAATTGGTGCAAGCAAAACAGCTCTTGGCTGGTGGCTAGGCGCGCCTGGAGCAGTCGCAGGTTTTGTAGGTGTCATCTTGGGCGGGAGAATGGCCGACTGGCTGCTCGAAAGGCGCGAAGACGGAAGAATGTGGGTGCTTCTCTTCGGGCTCCTCGCACCTATTCCTCCTGTGATCGTAGCCTACACCGCTGACAATCTCGTCGTGTTCTACGTTTTTAGCTTTTTCGCGAGCACGTTGATTGCGACTGCTCTGGGTGCGGCTGCTGCGACAAGTCAGGCACTTGTGCTGCCGCGAATGCGCGGCGTGGCCACCGCAACTTTCTTCTTGGCGACGACTCTTGTTGGGTTGGGATTAGGGCCGTTCATGGCGGGCTATGTCTCGGCCACCAATGGCGACAATCTGTCGCTTGGAGTGCTCTCTACCTTGGTGGCTGTACCGCCTGGCCTGATCCTGGTCTTGGCAGCGATCAAGCTTGTGCCGCCCGCGGCTTCTTCGGTCTTGGAAAGAGCGAGAGCCGCAGGTGAGGATCAACTTACCGATAGGTAAGGGCGCCTTGAGCCAGCCCTACCAATCGGTCAGCGGCCCTTTCAACTTGCCTGCTTCAGAACACCGCATGCAATACGCGGCCCTGCAGCACCTGCGGGATCTGTGGCATAATCATCGGGCCCTTCGTGCAGCATCACCGCTGTGCCGTCTTCGTCGAAGATTTGCTTCGATAGCGTGTCTGCATCACCAAGAATGTCATGACTGACCGAGGCTTTGCCGTCTTCAGCGACAACAATATTGGGAAAGTCGCCCAAATGCGGGCCTGTCTCGCTGTTCTTGCCATGTGTCACGCCTGAAGGATTGAGGTGTCCGCCCGCACTCTTGAAATCGGGGGCATCGCATAGGCCTGTCGTATGGAGATGCAGCGCCCGCTCGCCAGTCTCTAGGCCATCAATAGTGACTGTCATGATAAGACCTTCATCACTAGCCGCAAGATCAGCAGAACCAATCGCTTTGCCGTCAGCATCATTGAATGTCGCTGTCGCCAAAGGCGTGCCTTCCGCAGCTTCGGCCGCTTCAGAACTTGCAGTATCGTTCGAAGGTTGCCCGCAAGCGATCAAGGATAGGCATAGAGTTAGTATCAAAGTCGAACGCAGCATTGGAATACCCCTTTAAACAAAAGAAAAGGGCCGGATCGCTCCGGCCCTTCCCTGTTTTCTCGTTGATAAGAAACTTAGTTGCCCGAACCGGGGCCGTAAGTAACTTCCACGCGACGGTTCTGCAACTCGCGAACACCGTCCGCTGTCTGAACGCGGTTCTGCGATTCGCCGAAGGCTTCGCTAGCGATGCGACCATCAGGAATACCGCGACCGGTGAGGTAGTTGCGCACCGATGTATTGCGACGCTCTGACAAGCCCACGTTGTAGGTAGCCGAACCCGAACGATCAGCGTGACCGGCGAGCATGACCGTTGCCGTACCGCAGTTTGCATAAGCGCTAACCGCGTTGTCCAGAATGGTCGCCGCCTCAGGAGTGATAACCGACTGATCCCAATCGAAGAACACGATGTAGGGGCCAGTGTTACACGGCGTCGCTGCCGGTGGTGGCGGCGGAGGCGGTGGTGGTGGCGGAGGCGGTGGTGGAGGCGGTGGTGGTGGAGGCGGTGGTGGAGGCGGAGGTGTATCACCGCCAAAGTTATAAATCACCGAACCCAGGATCGAATGCGACGAGAGATCAGTTTCGAACGGAAGACCTTGTGTGCCAACCAGTTCGATATTCGGCGCATTGAAGTAGCGATACTTCAGCTGTGCGTCGAAATTGTCGGAGAGAGGCGCGCGCACACCAGCGAGCAGCTGCCATGCGAGACCTGTGTCGGAATCGTCAATAGCGCCTGGGCCAGTGCG
>CAZJAG010000037.1:0-9663 GCA_964543735.1 uncultured Porphyrobacter sp.
GGAATGATATTGTGCTTCGCGCCGGCCAAGAAACTGCCCACTGTCACCACGGCTGAATCGAGCGGATCGGTCTCGCGGCTGACCAGCGTTTGCAACCGCATCACAATCGAGGAGGCGATAACAATCGGGTCTTTGGTCGTATGCGGATAGGCTCCGTGCCCGCCAATGCCCGGAACGCTGATGTCTACACTGTCGACATTGGCGAGCGCATAGCCCTTGGCATAGCCGATGGCTCCGGCCGGCGCGCCTGCTGCATCGTGAAAGCCCAGTACGTAATCAGGCTTGGGAAACCGCGTGAACAAGCCATCGTCCAGCATCGCCAATGCCCCCAGCCCCAGCTCTTCCGCAGGTTGTAAGATCATCACCAGCGTGCCCTGCCACTCATCCTTGCGCTCAGCCAGCAATTGCGCCGCGCCAATCCACGCCGCCATATGCGTGTCATGGCCGCAGGCATGCATGAGATAGCTTTCGATCCCGCTCGCGGGCACACCGCGCGCCTTGGAGGCATAGGGTAGACCCGTCTGCTCTTCCACTGGCAGCGCGTCCATATCCGCGCGCAGCATGACCGTTGGCCCCTCGCCGTTTTTCATCACAGCGACAACGCCGGTTTGCCCGACCTTCTCGGTCACTTCAAAGCCCAGAGCACGCGCGCGTTTGGCGAGTTTTGCAGCGGTCTGAAATTCCTGAAAGGACAGCTCGGGATTGGCGTGAAGATCTTTATAGAGCTCCATCAAGCCCGGCATATCCCCTGCCACGGCATCGCTCAATTCATCGGCCTGTGCAGGTGTCGCACCCAAAATGGCGATGCTCGCTGCGCCCAATAGAATTTTCTTGATCATGGCACTGTCCCCCAAAGCTGTGTTGCGCGTCTTTTTGCACGCCAGCTTTTGCGGCACAAGCGCAGCTTCACATCCCGTAGAACACAACCAGCAGGATCGAGAGCGTTGTGACCATCAGAACAACCAGAGGCAGACCTGTTCGGATATAGTCCTTAAACTCGTAATTCCCCTCGGCCATGATCAGCATGTTGGTCTGATAAGCAATCGGCGTTGCGTAGCACAAATTGCAGCCGAACAGCACGGCCAGGATCAGCGGCTCTGCAGGCAAGTCGAGCGTCGTTGCAATGTTGAAGGCAATCGGTGTGCCAACGGTTGCTGCGGTCGCATTCGACGCAAAATTGGTGAGCAACGTCACAAACAGCATGATCGCGGCGAGCACAGCGGCAGGCGGCAAGAATTGCAATCCGGCGCTCATCACCTCGCCAAGCCACGCCGCAGCGCCGCTTTCCAGCACAATCCGGCCAATCGCGATACTGGCCGCGACCAGCACGATAACCTTGCCCGAGAGCGCGCGTCCCACCCGGTCAAACTTCACGCATCCGGTCACGAACATCAGGATCGCGCCTGCAAGCGCGGAAATCGCAATCGGCATTTTGAGAAGGAACGGCCCGTCCCAACCAATCCATGGAATGCCGACAGAAGCGGTGGCAACCGCGCCGAACATGATCGCAGCGGCGAGCAACGCTTTGGAACGGCGCGGCAATTCGCGCGCTCCGTCAAGCATCAACAGACTGTCTGCACTGGCGAATTCGGCCAAGTCCTCGCCCAGTCCCATCACCAGCAACACGTCCCCCTCAGCAATCCGCATTTCGCCCGATCCGGCGCGCTCGTCACGCTGGCCTAGGGGACGCTCGGGACGGTGAATACCCAGCACGCCGACGCCATAAAGATCGGCAATGCCCGAGGTTGAAAGCGTACGGCGCAAGAGCCGCGAATCCGCCGTGACCGTCATCTCGACCACAGTGATGTCAATCCGCTTGACAGAGGATTCGCGCCTGATCCGGTCAATCACCCAGCTGGGTGCTAGCTCACCCTTCAGAACGCGGGTCGCCTCTTCCAGCGCCTCATGCGTGCCGGAAATGCGGATTTGCTGCTGCGGCTCAAGCGGGCCGGAAGGCGTATCGTGAAAGGTGATATCCTTGGGCAGTTTTGAAATGACTTCGGACAAATCCATGCCGGTAAAGCTGCTGTCGGTCGCGACGCGCAAACGGCTGTAGAAGCGGCGGCGATCACCGTCGGCTTCCTTGCTGTTGTCGCCCAGCAGGCGCGGCATCACCAGCCACAGATATGGCAATGCGACCAGCGCCGCGATCAGTACAATCGGCGTATAGTGAAACACGCTCATCTGCGGCATGCCGAGATCAACCGCAATGGAAGTCACCAGAATATTGGTCGAGGTGCCAATTGTTGTAGCCATCCCGCCGATCAAAACCGCAGCATTGAGCGGGATCAGCGTTTTTGAAGCAGGCATCGCCCCGCGTGAGGCAAGCGCGACAAATATCGGCAGCAGCAACACCAGAACCGGAGTGTCATTCACTGCCATTGATAGGAAGAACGCAATCAATAGCGAGATCAGCAGGCCCAGCTGCAGATTGATCTTGAAGACCCCTTCCAAAAGGCGCGCGGCGGGCTCCAGAGCGCCAGTGACAACCAGCCCTCTGCCCATAATCATCAGCGAGCAGATTGTGATCAGCGCGTAATGCCCGAAGCCGCCAAAGGCGAGCGCCAGCCCGTCTGTCGGCTTTGCACCTTCCAATGGGAAGAAATACAGCCCCACTGCAATCACAGCGATAGTGAGCAGCGAAATGATCTCGACCGACAGCCTGCCGCGCGCAAACGCAACGAACATCGCGACCGTCACGCCCATGGCGGCCATCGCGTGAAAAGAAGGTAAGTCTGGCATCATCCCCTAGCGCCCGATTCCTGAATTGGCATGAGGACTACAAGAAAAACCAGCACTTGGGAAAGGTTCAATTGCGCAAAGGCCGCTCGGTCGGCTTGAAGTTGCACCCCTCCCCTCGCCAAGCAAGAGCTGCGCAAATTGTCGCAAGACAAGTCGCAAGAGAAAGAGTGGTGCCCCTGGCCCGACTCGAACGGGCACTACCGTAGTAAAGCGATTTTGAATCGCTCGCGTCTACCAATTCCGCCACAGGGGCGCACCAAACAGGAAGCAGGCTGTTAGCCGCCTCTTCTCAACCTTTCAAGGAGGTCGCGAGCGCCTTGTGCAGTTTAGAGTGCAAAGCGTCATTCGCGGCCAGCACCTGCTTTGAATGGATTGGCTGCGAGCGCCCGCGATAATCGGTCACAAATCCGCCCGCCTCGCGCACCAGCAAACAGCCAGCCGCCGTGTCCCAATCATTAAGATCGCTTTCCCAAAAGCCGTCAAACCGCCCGGCCGCTAGCCATGCCAAATCGAGCGAGGCCGTTCCATAGCGCCGGATGCCAGCAACCTGAGGGCCGATGGCTGCAAATATCTTGCTCCACTCTTCAAAATCGCCATGCCCCTGAAAAGGAACGCCGGTGGCGATCAGCGCATCGGACATGCGCGAGCGAGAGGAGACGCGCAGGCGCGAATCCATCAACCATGCACCGCGCGATTTCTCTGCCCAGAAGGTCTGGTCGTCAATCGGTTGATAGACGACAGCAGCGGTCACCTCGCCCCAACCGCTGCCATCAGGCTTGGGCTCTTGCGCGGCGATAGACACCGCGAAATGCGGGATACCGTGCAAGAAATTGCTCGTGCCGTCGAGCGGATCGATGACCCAGCGCGGCTTGGTCGGATCACCTTCGATAATGCCCGCTTCCTCTAGCACGAAACCCCAATCGGGCCGTGCATGAAGCAGCTCATCATAGATCGTGCGCTCTGCGCGCATATCGGCTTTCGAGACGAAATCTGCTGGCCCCTTGCGGCTGACCTGCAAATGCTCGACCTCGGCAAAGTCGCGGCGCAATTTCCCGCCCGCTTTGCGCGCGGCGCGTTCCATGACGCGCACCAGTCCTGAAAACATGCTCACTTCATATTTCTCCTAGAAGGAGGGGATTGGCTTCAGGCTTGTGCGAAAATCGTGGGGCGCGAGAACCGGAGCGCAGCCTATGTTCCAATAGGTGAGCACCGGAAGCGGAGCGAAGTGCGATTTGCAGCCAAGGCCGAGGCCAATGCACCCTTCTAGCTCGCTTTGCCAACATAGGTTTGCTCATACACATCCACCACGATCCGAGTGCCGCTTTCGATATGCGGCGGGACCATAATGCGAACGCCATTGTCGAGCACAGCTGGCTTGTAACTGGACGAAGCGGTTTGCCCCTTCACCACGGCATCGGCTTCAACAATCTCGGCCTCGATCTGGTTGGGCAGCTGAACGCTGATCGGCTTTTCTTCCCACAGCTCCAGCTGAACCTGCATTCCGTCCTGCAGGAACGGTCGCGCATCGCCCAGCAGATCAGATGGCAGCATGATCTGTTCAAACGTCTCCTGCTCCATAAAGACCAGCATATCGCCGTCTTCATAGAGGAACTGGAATTCCTTAGTATCGAGCCGCACACGCTCCACGCTGTCAGCGCTGCGGAAACGCACGTTCGTTTTGCGGCCGTCCTGCAAGTTCTTCATCTCGACCTGCATATAGGCCCCGCCCTTACCCGGCTGGGTGTGCTGGATCTTGGCGACTTTCCAGATACCGCCTTCATATTCGAGGATATTGCCGGGGCGAATATCGACACCGCTGATTTTCATGTGAGTGAGCCTTTGATTGCAATGCATGAGCGCAATGGAAGAAGCCATCCGCCAAGTGCTGCGCCTCTAGCCCACGCTTCACTTGCGGGCAAGGCGACTGGTGTATTGGTTGCAGCGATGCTATTTGCCCATCCTATGAAAAGGTTCACGAACGCACGCACGGCCCTTGCTGCGCTCATCGCGATCAGCGTCGGCGCTTTGGTGGCAAGCGATGCCCGCGCAGATGGGAAGCTTGGCACATTGCCGCATGGCACCTACGAATGTTCGCTGCCCGGCTCTGCGGGCGGACGGGCATGGAACCCGGTTGCTGAAGAGGCCTTCCGCATCGCCAGTGCCTCAAGCTATCGCAGCCCCAACGGGCGCGGCACCTACATTATGCGAGGCAAGCAGCTGACATTTACGCGCGGGCCCAAAAAGGGCGAGCAATTCCGGCGTTTTGGCGACAACAGCCTGCGCAAGCTGGATGCCAATGGCGAGAAGACGCGGATCATCTGCTTCCGTACGGGCAGCAAATTCAGACGCGCGAAATAGCTTTCGCGAAGGCGCGCACAGCCTCTGCCTCATCCCCGTTCCACACTGCCCCTGACACAGCGAGAAAATCTGCGCCCGCTTCGACCAACGGCGCGCAATTGTCTGGCGTGATCCCGCCAATCGCCACGCAGGGCAGCTCGAACAAAGTGCTCCACCAGATCAAAAGCGCGGTATCCGCGTGGTGCTTGGTTTCTTTGGTGGTCGAGGGGAAGAACGCGCCGAAAGCGACATAATCCGCGCCTGTCTCGCCCGCTTCCATCGCAAAATGCTTGGAGGCATGACACGTCACGCCAATTTGCACCTCGCGGCCCAGCTCTTCGCGTGCTTCTTTTACGTCGCCATCGCCTTGGCCTAGATGCACGCCATCCGCCTTCAGCCGTTTCGCCAAAGGCACGCTGTCATTGACCACAAAGGCCACATCATGTGCGGCACAAATCTCTTGCAAGGGCGCCGCGAGCGAAGCGGCCTCATGCTGCTCGACATCTTTAACGCGGAACTGGAAGGCTGTGACCAGCCCCTCGCCAGCCTCGATCGCCCGCTCAAGACGCTGCGGAAAATCGCCGCCCACATCGAGCGGAGAGATCAAATAGAGCTGGCAATCGGTGGTTGGCGTGTTCATCCTGCGTTCCATAGCGATGGAGGAGATTGGCGCAATGAGAAGAATATTCCTTGTCCTGCTGGCCTTGGGCTTGGCTGGCTGCGTTGCGCTGGATGACGCCGGACAGATCGAGGCAGAAACTGCCGCCTATGGAACGCCTATTGCGCTGGGCGAATGGGTCTGGCTCAACAAACCATATCTGCGCGCGCGCCCAACCAAAGTTATTGAAGACAGCCGCTGCCCGCCCAATGCACGATGCGTTTGGGAAGGTCGCGTGACGCTCGAAGCGGAAGGCAATTTCTACCCTGAGCCTGAAACGATCGGAACCAGCGCGGTCGGATATAAATTGGGCAAGATTCAGACCGAATTCTCAACCGACACACCGCGCGCAATCGTTGGCGGCGATGTGACCATCGCGCAAGTCCAACCGATTGCTGCGCATACTGGCGCGAAGCTCGAACCCTCGAGCTACCGCTTTGTGTTGGAATATCGCTCGATAGTCTTAGAGGACTAGCCAGCAACGCTCGCCGCGTGGATCTGATTGATCGCATTGCCCAAAGCCGCGTCAAACTCGTCATCCGACTGACCTTTGCGCAAATCCTGCAAGAGCCCGCGCGAGAAGCTGGCGATCATGCCCGGATTATGCGCCAGATGCGCGCAGGCATCATCGGTTGAATAACCACCCGAAAGCGCCACGACTTTGAGCACATTGGGATGCGCGATCACGTCAGAATACAGCCCCGCTGTTGCAGGGATCGAGAGCTTGAGCATCACCTTGCGGCCCTGCGGCAAAGCATCGAGACCTTTCACAATCTCGTCATGCAACACTTGCTCACCTTGCGCGCGGTCATCAGCCGTAATGTCATATTCCGGCTCGAGCATGGGCATCAGACCCGCATCAGCAATCTGGTTGCCCACGGCAAATTGCTGCTCGACAATCGCGGCGATCCCGGCAGGGTTCGCTGATTTGATGACCGAGCGCATCTTGGTGCCGAACATGCCTTTGCCGACCGATTTTTCAAGGAGTGCGGGCAGCTTGTCGAGCGGCTTCATCAGCTGGACGCCATTTTCCTCATCAGCCAGCCCTTGGTCGACCTTGATGAAAGGTACGACACCGCGCGCTTTCAACGCATCGGCTGTGGGCTTGCCATCGACATCGCCATCCATAGTCCGCTCGAACAAGATCGCGCCGATTACCTTGCCATTGCCAAAGCTGGGCGAGGTGATCACGCGGCTGCGCATCTCGTGAATGCGGGCAAACATTTCCTCATCGCCCGACCATTCGCTATCCTCAACGCCATATCCGCGCAGAGCCTTGGGAGTGGAGCCGCCCGATTGGTCAAGCGCTGCAATAAAGCCATCGCCACTGGCGATTTGGGCTGTCATCTCATCCGGATTCATCGATCATCCTCGTTTCAATATGCTTCCAAAAGGAGTGGGGGGAAGCCGAAAATTGTGCTCTAGGCGGGGCTTGCAAATGCTGCAACCGCGGTGAAGCCAACTGTCTAACTATGGGGCCTTTGCCTCAAGTGCAGGAATAAGGTTGATAGCAACTGAAATTCGCGTGCCCTCGCCATGGAACGGGCGCACGGCATGTTGCAGCCAGCTTGGGAAGATTACGATTGCCCCGCTTTTGGGGCGATAAGATATCTCGCTGGGCTGCGCATTGCCTGAAGGGTCTTTGAGGCGCAGATCAGGCGCAGTCATTCGGATCATCGGCATACGCGGATCAAGCAATTGCAGCTCTCCGCCCAGCGCCGGATCGTCAGAACCGTCATAACCATCGTCAATATAGGCAACCGCCGACCAATAGCTGCCCGGGTGGAAATGATACTGGTTGGCATTGCCCTTCGTGCTGACATTGGCCCACATTTCAGGGATCCAGCCATAGCGGCTTTGCTGCGGGGATTGGCTATCAACCGTAAGCTCATCCGCCATCGTCATCGCCTTAAACGCGAGTGCGCGCGCGACTTCGCCGCCCCACTCGATCATCTGCGTGTTCGAATGCCACCCGCCAATGTTCGAGATGCTGACGCCTTGCGTATCGCGGGCATGCTCTGCCTCGATCAGCTGACGCAATGAGGCGATACCCTCTGCGCTTTGCAAGGTATCGGTGGCAAACGGCGTGGCGAACAGCTGATGCGTCTCAGCCATCGGATTTACGCGCTCAGCGCCGCAACACCGGGAAGCTCTTTGCCTTCCATCCATTCGAGGAAAGCGCCGCCTGCGGTCGAGATATAGGTCACGTCATCTGTCACACCCGCTTGGGCGAGCGCGGCGACCGTATCTCCGCCGCCGGCGACCGATATCAACGAGCCTTCTTGGGTCAGCGCCGCAGCGGTTCTGGCGAGCGAGACGGTGGCTGCATCAAACGGCTCGGTCTCGAACGCGCCCAGCGGGCCGTTCCACACAAGCGTGCGGCAGGTCTTGAGCACATCGGCCAAAGCTTCGGTTGCTTGCGGGCCGATATCGAGGATCATCTCCTCAGCACTCACCTCATGAACATTGCAAGTGCGCAAGGACGCCGGGTTGGCAGCAAACTCGGTCGCGACGACGACATCATAGGGCAAATGCACCGTGCATCCCGCATGATCAGCCTCGTCCATAATCGCATTGGCCGTCTCGACCAGATCATGTTCGCAAAGGCTCTTTCCCACATCCACACCGCGCGCGGCCAGAAACGTGTTCGCCATCCCGCCGCCAATGATCAGATGCTGGACCTTGCCAACGAGGTTCTTGAGCACGTCGAGCTTGGTTGAAACTTTCGCCCCGCCCACCACGGCTGCAACTGGTGTTTCAGGATTGCCCAGCGCGCTTTCCAACGCCGTAAGCTCGCGCTCCATCGCGCGGCCGGCATAGGCGGGCAACAGCTTTGCGAGGCTCTCGGTTGAGGCATGCGCACGGTGGGCGGCAGAAAACGCGTCATTGACGTAGAAGTCGCCATGCGCTGCGATGCTTTCGGCAAAACCAGCATCATTGGCCTCTTCGCCCGGCCAGAAGCGGACATTGTCAAGCAGGCCAATATCGCCATCGCTCAAAATGCCGATGCTCTGCTCGACCACGGGGCCGGACACCTCGGGGATGAACATCACTTCCTTGCCCAGCACTTCCTCGACATCACCTTGGACCATGCTGGTGGAAAGCACGGATGAGCGCGCTCCGCCCGGACGACCAAAGTGAGCCAAAAGCAGCACTTTCGCGCCCTTCTCAGCCAGCTCGAGGATCGTTGGCTTGACCGCATTAACTCGCGTTACATCGCTGGCCGAGCCGCCATCCATTGGCAGGTTGAGGTCGACGCGGACAAGCGCAACCTTGCCGATTACGTCACTGAGGTCATCGAGTGTTTTGAAGGAAGCCATGCGGCCCTCCGCTTAGAGGAATTTCGCCATCACACCGGCAGTGTCGATCATCCGGTTCGAGAAGCCCCACTCATTGTCATACCAGCTGACAACACGCGCGAGCTTGCCCTCCATCACGCTTGTCTCAAGCCCGTCGATAGTCGAGCTGGCGGGATAATGGTTGAAGTCTGAGGAGACGACAGGATCGGTGGTGTAGTCGAGCACGCCCTTCATCGGGCCTTCCGCCGCCGCTTTAAGAGCTGCGTTCAGCTCTTCCGCAGTGCAATCGCGCCCGGGCTGGAAGGTGAGATCGACAAGGCTGACATTGGGTGTCGGCACGCGCACGGATGAGCCATCCAATTTGCCGTTCAGCTCAGGCAGCACCAGACCAACCGCGCGCGCTGCACCCGTTGTGGTCGGGATCATATTCTGCGCGCCGCCGCGTGCACGGCGCATATCGGAATGCATCTGGTCGAGCATGCGCTGATCATTGGTGTAGGAGTGGATCGTGGTCATAAAGCCCCGCTCGATACCGACCGTATCATTGAGCACTTTCGCTACCGGCGAGAGGCAATTGGTAGTGCAGCTGGCGTTCGAAACGATCACATCTTCAGCTGTCAGCACGTC
>CAZJAG010000037.1:9763-19593 GCA_964543735.1 uncultured Porphyrobacter sp.
TGGGTCGAATCATACTTGAAAAGCAATGCATTGGCCTTCGCATCAGCCAGATCGTTGATCGCGACCAGATCCAGATCATGATCATCGCGCTCCAGAATAGCGCGCGCGACAAGGCGGCCAATCCGCCCAAATCCGTTGATTGCAACTTTGGTAGCCATTAGGGATAAGCTCCTGTTTAACCGTTCAATTTATTGACAATTTGCGGGACGATAGCCCCTACAGTGAAACCGAATTTTTCAAACAGATCGCCTGCGGGCGCGGACGCTCCGAAACGGTCGATCCCGATATTGAGGCCTTTAAGACCGGTATAGCGTTCCCACCCGAAGGTTGTGCCTGCCTCGATTGAAACCTTGAGCGCGCCGCCCGGGATGATGTCGTCCTTGTAAGCCTCGTCCTGTTCATCAAACAATTCGGTGCAGACCATGGACACGACATCGGCGCCAATGCCCTGGCTTTCAAGCTCGGCCGCGCATTCAGCCGCCAGATGGACTTCGCTGCCCGTTGCGATCAGCACCACCTTGCGTGCCGCCTCGGCTGATTTGAGGCGATAGCCGCCGCGCGCGCACAGCACTTCGCCTGCATCCTCAAGCCGCATTTGCGGCAAGCCTTGGCGCGACAATGCGAGCACCGTTGGACGGTCTTTTTGCTCCAGCGCGATTTTCCAGCATTCCGCTGTCTCGACCGTATCTGCCGGACGCATTACCAACACATTGGGCATCGCACGCAGAGATGCGACATGCTCGACCGGCTGGTGCGTTGGCCCATCTTCGCCAAGGCCAATGCTGTCATGCGTCATCACATAGATCACGCGCTGTTCCTGCAAGGCCGAGAGGCGGATTGCGCCGCGCGCATAATCGGTAAAGACGAGGAACGTGCCGCCATAGGGGATCACGCCGCCATGCAGCGCCATGCCGTTCATCGCCGCTGCCATGCCGAACTCGCGAATGCCCCAATAGAGGTAGCGCCCTGCGTAATTGTCAGCAGTGAAAGGCTCGATCCCGCCAGCCTTCGTATTGTTGGACCCAGTGAGGTCAGCGCTGCCACCGATCGTTTCCGGCATAGCTTGGTTGATCACATTGAGCGCCATCTGGCTGGCCTTGCGAGTGGCGACCTTTTGCGGCTCTGCAATCAGCGAAGCGATATATTTTCCAAAAGCATCACTTTCAGGCAGTTCTCCCGCCATGCGCCGCTCAAATTCGGCCTTGTCAGCGCTTGCCTCCAAGCGTTCCTGCCACGCAGCGGCAAGCATCGTGCCGCCCTCTCCGGTTGCGGCCCAGTCGGCGGCAATATCGTCAGGAATGACGAAGGGATCATGCGCCCAGCCCAATTCATCACGAGCAGCCGCAATCTCGTCCAGCCCCAAAGGCGCACCGTGCGTTGCGCTAGTGCCTTGCTTGTTCGGGGCCCCCTTCCCGATCACAGTCTTGCACGCCACAAGGGACGGACGATCCGCCGCCGCGGCCTCTGACAAAGCGCGGTCAATATCGGCAAAGTCATGCCCATCGCATGTCGTCACATGCCATCCGGTCGCAGCGAAACGCGCCTTGATATCTTCCGACGTGGAAAGATCCGTGCCGCCGTCAATCGTAATCGCATTGTCATCCCACAACACATTGAGCCGCGCGAGCTTGGCATGGCCTGCCAGACCGATTGCCTCGTGATTGATGCCTTCCATCAAACAGCCGTCACCTGCGACCACCCAGGTCTTGTGATCGACCAGATCATCGCCGAAAGTCGCGTTCAAATGCCGCTCCGCCATGGCCATACCCACCGCCATGGCCAGCCCCTGTCCCAGCGGGCCGGTTGTGCATTCCACTCCATCGAGCAGGAAATTCTCAGGATGGCCCGCGCACGGGCTGCCCAGCTGACGGAAGTTCTTGATGTCTTGGATGGTCGGCGCAGCATAGCCGGAAAGATGCAGCAGCGAATAGATCAACATCGAGCCATGACCGGCAGATAGCACAAACCGGTCACGATCCGCCCAATGAGGCTGTGCTGGATCAAACTTGAGATACCCCGACCACAAAACGCTCGCCACATCGGCCATGCCCATCGGCATTCCCGGGTGGCCTGAATTGGCGGCTTGAACCGCATCCATTGATAGCGCGCGGATGGCGTTGGCCATGGCTTGTAGCCGAACGGAATCAAGGCTCACAGCATAAAGCTCCTGCAAATGAGACAGACCTGCCCTTTGACAATGATCTGGCGCTCTGATTCGGCGCATCTAGGCTGTCGCGTAGCATCCCGAAGAGGTCAAGCAGCACTTGCGCTGCGTCCCCACCTCACGCGTATCAAGGCAAATTATCAACAGGAGCAAGCAATCTTTTGCAACGCATCGCTATTCTTGATAATTCGCGTGCCATGGAGAGCCAAGATACCCCGGACAAGGCGCAAGAGGCGATTGATCGCATCGTAAGCGCGCTCGATAGGATAAGCAGCGCAAGCAGCCGTGTGAGCGCTTTGGCCAAACAGGCCGAAGCCAGCGGCGAAGGCGGCGGCAAGTCCAAAGCCAAACTGATGCGTCTCATCAACAAGCACGAGGCGATGCGCGAAGATGTCGCCAACACTCTTATCGATCTCGACAAAGTCATAAACAAGCTTGAAGCATGAACGAAGTCACTCTCAATATTGGTGGACGCGCCTACACCGTCAGCTGCGAACCAGGTCAGGAAGATCACATCGCCGATCTGGGCGATATGATTGAGGCCAAGCTTAACACCATGGGTCAGCTCTCTCCGCAGCGTTCGCAAAACCTGCTGTTTGCAGGCCTCTTTCTGGCGGACGAATTGCAAGAGACCAAGCGCGAGAATACGCGGCTGCGGCCAATAGAGGATGAACTCTCGACGCTCAAGCGCGAGAATTCCAGCAAGACCGCGCGAATCGAGGAACTGGTTCTGCAAAGCGAGGCTTTGACGAGCGAGCGCGACACAATGCGCAGCGATTATGAAGCGCTCAAAAACCAAATCGGCACGCTGCAATCTGACGATGTCAAAAAGACCGAGCGCATTGCCGAACTGATGCTCAAGGTGGACGAGCTTAAGGCAGAACACAAAGCGATGTCTGATGAAGCCAAAGAGCTTGAGGACCAAGCCGAGAAGCTGAACGAGGAAGTGACGCAGGGCGCGACAAAGATGGTTCAGCTTGAAGAGAAAATCAGCCGGTTTGAACGCAGGCAGACCGAACTGACGACACAGTATGACACCGCCATTGCCGAGCACAAGGCCCGCAAGGAAGAGACAGAAGAGTTGTATGCCAGCAATGAAAAGCTGGAGCAGAAGGTCGAAAAGCTCAAAGCAAAACTCGAAGAGGCTGATGAGCGCAGTGGCGAAAACGCAAGTGCTGACTGGACGCCGCAGCTCGAAGAACTGGCAAGCGCGATCGAAAAATGCGCTAACGAGCTTGAGCAGCAGCTTCCCGCACCCTAGATAGGATGATGACGGGACTGCCCGGCACGAGCCGTTTGAATATCCCTGAGGCTATAAGCAATCCAAGGGAGCTGTCCCTGCTTTGATTTACGGGTTCGTCCTGGGGGTTAGAGTATATGGCGCCCACCTGACGTTTTAGGCGTCAGAGGATTTCTCGAGCAACGACCCATGGTGGTTCCGTCACCTTCGCTTGCGAAGCCGCATCCGCGCCTTCGTCCTCGCTTGATGCGCAGCATGACTGCGCACGTTGCGGGCGCCCGGTCGGGCTTGCGGCCTCTTGGCCGAGATTGGACAGCAGACCCCTCATATGACTAAGGCTGAACTTCGCACACAGCTCCGCGCCGCGCGCAAGGCGCATGTCGAAGAGCAGCCCGATGCAATACGCTCGCTGCTTTTCCATCGCCCACCTGCGCCCTTGCTTGAGAAAATCGCGCCCGAAACGGCGATCGGTCTCTATCACGCCAATGCGTTCGAGGCCCCGGCTTCTGGCTATGCGAAGTTTTTCCAGGAACGCGGCAATCCTCTTGCGCTACCATGCTTCTCTTCCGAGACCACACCAATGGAATTTCGCGAACATAACGATCCCTTTGGCGAGAGCGATCTGGAGCAAGGCGCGTTTGGCACGATGCAACCTGCCCAAAGCGCCCCGCCCGTTACGCCCGATCTGCTGTTCGTCCCGCTGGTGGGCTTCACCGCTGAGGGCAAAAGATTGGGCCAAGGCGGTGGACATTACGACCGATATCTTGCTGCAAATTCCGGCACGCTCGCCATCGGGCTCGCATGGGATGTGCAATTGTGCGAAACCCTCCCAACCGAGCCGCATGACATTGCGCTCGACGCGATTGTGACCCCTACAAGGCTTTATGGACCGTTCTAATGAGAGATCAGCCAACCTACCGCATCCCGCTGGGCATTATCGGGCTCTTTGTCGCGATCATCATCTATGCCGTGATCATCGCACGCTATGCACCGGCGCTGATTGGCAGCTGGCCGACATGGGCGCAAACCATCATCTATTTGCTGCTGGGCGTTGTGTGGCTGTTGCCGCTTAAGCGTTTTCTGATCTGGATGGAGACAGGACGCTGGAGCGCGCCGCCAGAATAAGGCCCGAGTAAGGCCGGAGTAAGGCCCGAGTAAGGCCCAAGTAAGGAGAGCAACGCATTAACCGAACCCATTGGGTTCGCAAGGCCGACTGGCCGCCGCCGCCACTGCAGCGAAGCCAAGGGAGCGGATGCGACCGCCAGGCGTTTGAGGGAATAACAAACAGAAGCCCCAAGTGGCGCGAGTGACGAGACTTGAACTCGCGACCTCCGGCGTGACAGGCCGGCGCTCTAACCAACTGAGCTACACCCGCTTAAAACTTGGGTTCGCACCGCTTGGGAGACGCGCCATTACGGCGCAGCGTTTGCACTGTCAACGCCCTCATGCGCCATTTGTGCGACTTTATTGCGCAAGCAGCAAAACAGGTGTCTCGATCAGCTTTTTCAGCTCCTGAATAAAGCTCGCCGCATCATAGCCGTCGACGACGCGATGATCGCAGGAAATCGAGATATTCATCAGCTTGCGCTTCTCGATCCGCTCACCGCCATTTCCATCAGGCACAAACATTGGCCGCTCGATAATCCGGTTGGGGCCGATAATCGCGACTTCTGGCCGGTTTATGACAGGCGTTGTCGCGACCCCGCCAAGGGGGCCAAGTGAAGTGAGCGTGAGCGTCGAGCCGGACAGCTCGTCTGATTTCGCAGAACCATCGCGCGCAGCATTCGCCAGACGACCGATCTCGCCCGCCAATTGCCACAAATTCTTGGCCTGAGCATCGCGGATCACCGGAACCATCAAGCCATTGTCGGTCTGGGTCGCCATGCCCAGATGCACAGCCCCGTGGCGGGTCACAATGCCTGCCTCGTCATCGAAACGCGCATTGATCATCGGATAGGATGGGATCAGTTTGCAAATCGCGGTAATCATCAGCGGCAGCATGGTGAGCTTTGGCTTGTTGCCGCGCGCGCTGTTGAGATCAGCCCGCATCCGCTCAAGCTCGGTCACATCCACTTCCTCGACATAGGAGAAATGCGGGATGTTGCGCTTGGAGGCTGCCATATTGGCTGCGATCCGTTTGCGCAGGCCGATGACCTTTACTGGCTCGTCCGAGCGTGCTGCGCCCGCAGGAGCAAAACCACCGCCAGCGTTATAGGACAGGAACGCGTCCAAATCGGCATGACGAACCCGGCCATCAGCAGCGGGTTTGACTTGAGAAAGATCAATCCCGAGGTCCTTGGCCCGCTTGCGCACGGCTGGGGTGGCGAGAACTTTGCTTTCAGTGACCGCTTGTGTTGAGCTTGTCGAAGCACCGCCTTTCTCTTCAGTGCCGTCTTGGGAAGTAAAGGACTGCCCTTCGACAGGCTCAGGGCGAGCGGGTTCGAAGGTTGGTTCTTCAATTGCCGGAGCAGGTTCAGACTTCGGCTTCGGCTTCACTTCTTCAGACTTTGGAGCAGGCGCGTCCTCGCCCTCGACTTCGATCTCGACCAACATTGCGCCAACGGCCACAACATCGCCAGCTTCGCCTGCCAATGCGCTCACCACGCCGTCAACCGGGCTTTCGATATCAATCGTCGCCTTGTCCGTCATGACGTCAACCAGATGCTGGTCTTCGCTGACTTTGTCGCCAATTTTGACATGCCATTCGACGACTTCCGCCTCGGCCACGCCCTCGCCCACATCGGGCATGTTGAATGTAAACTTTGCCATCGCGCTTACTCGCTCAAAATCTTGTCAATCGCCTCGCCAATGCGAACAGGGCCGGGGAAATAGGCCCATTCGAGGCTGTGCGGATAGGGTGTGTCAAAACCGGTGACGCGCTCGACCGGCGCTTCGAGATGATAGAAACACCGCTCTGTCACCAGCGCAGAAAGCTCCGCACCAAATCCCGAGGTGCGGGTTGCCTCATGCACGATCAGGCAGCGCCCTGTCTTCTTCACCGAGGCTTCGATTGCCTCGATATCGAGCGGCACAAGCGTGCGCAGATCAAGGATGTCAGCATGAACGCCCTTCGCCTCGCAGACGGCCTCTGCCACATGAACCATCGTGCCATAGGCCAGCACAGTGAGCGCATCGCCTTCGCGCACATGGCGCGCTTTGCCCAGGGGGATAGAGTAATGCCCTTCAGGAACCACGCTGTCATCATGGCTCTTCCAAGGCTTTACCGGCTCGTCATAATAGCCTGTGAACGGCCCGTTATAGATGCGCTTTGGCTCGAAGAAGATCACGGGATCATTGTCCTCAATCGCAGCGATCAGCAGCCCTTTCGCATCATGGGGCGTTGAAGGGATTACGGTTTTGAGGCCCGCCACATGGGTGAACAGGCTTTCAGGGCTTTGCGAGTGCGTTTGCCCGCCGAAGATACCGCCGCCAAAGGGTGAGCGCACTGTCATCGGCGCGATATATTCGGTCGCCGAGCGATAGCGCAGACGCGCTGCTTCACTGATCAACTGATCAAGTCCGGGATAGATGTAATCAGCGAACTGAATCTCGGGCACAGGGCGAAGGCCATAAGCGCCCATGCCCACCGCAACGCCAATAATCCCGCATTCGCTGATCGGTGTGTCAAACACGCGGTTCTTGCCGAATTTCTCCTGCAAGCCTGCGGTTGCGCGGAAGACCCCGCCGAAATAGCCGACATCCTCGCCCATCACGATGACATCAGGGTCCTGCTCCAGCTTGATCGACAGCGCGTCATTGATCGCCTCGATCATGTTGAGGCGGCGCTCTTCACCCTGCACAGCGGGCGCTTTGGGATGCGTCTTGGTGCTCATGAGCCGTGCTCCTCCCAAGGGTCGCTATCGGGCCATTTGATCGTGCGCTCGCGCCGCGCCTGATCAGCCTGCTCCTGCAAATGCCAGGGAAGATCCTCGTAGACATCTTCGAACATCGTGCGGAAGGGATGATGCAGGCCGTGGCCAAGAATGCCGTTTTTCTCGGCTTCCTTTGTGGCCGCTTTCACGCGGTCAGCGCAATCCTTGTCCATTGCCTCTTGGCGTTCCTCGTCCCATTCGCCCAGCGCAATAAGATGATCTTTGAGCCGAGCTACAGGATCGCCTAGCGGCCATTCTTCACGCTCTTGTGCGCTGCGATAGCCGGTCGGATCATCTGAAGTGGAATGCCCTTCAGCGCGGTAGGTGAAATATTCGATCAACGTGGGGCCAGCATTGGCTCTTGCGCGGTTTGCGGCCCATTGCTGCGCTGCATAGCAAGCCAGCGCATCGTTTCCATCAACGCGCAATCCAGCAAGACCATAACCCAATGCGCGCGCTGCAAAGGTGGTGCGTTCAGCCCCGGCAAAGCCTGAGAAGCTCGAGATTGCCCACTGATTGTTAATCACATTGAGGATCACCGGAGCGTTATAGACAGTCGCGAAAGTGCAGGCTGAGTGGAAATCGCCTTCTGCAGTCGAGCCCTCGCCCACCCATGTTGCAGCAATCCTACTGTCGCCCTTGATCGCGCTTGCCATAGCCCAACCCACCGCTTGCGGGGTTTGCGTGGCAAGATTGCCCGAGATTGAGAAGAAGGAATGTTCGCGGCTGGAATACATGATCGGCAGCTGGCGGCCTTTCAACTTGTCCGCCTTGTTCGAATAGATCTGGTTGATCATTTCGATAAGGGGATAGCCGCGCGCGATCAAAATGCCTTGCTGGCGATAGCTGGGAAAGACCATGTCATCGCTCGCTAGTGCCATCGAGGCCGCAACGCTGGTCGCCTCCTCACCCGTGCATTTCATATAGAAAGAGGTTTTGCCCTGCCGCTGCCCGCGAAACATCCGCTCATCAAAGGCGCGAACCATGGCCATATGGCCGAGCATTTCGCGCAAGGTATCAGCCGAAAGCTTTGGGTTCCAAGGCCCGTGAGCCTTGTTGTCCTCACCCAGAACGCGCACCAGATCATAGCATAACGGCGATGTTTCTTTCGCCTCACACGCCTCATCAGGGCGCGGCTGCGCGCCTGCTTGGCTGATCTTGAGGTCGGTATAGTCCACCGGATCGCCGGGCCGCGCCTTGGGTTCTGGCACATGCAGCGACAATGCGGGACGATTGCCCTTGTTCAAAGCGCTTTTGGAGGCCTCATCGGCCATAGAGAAACTCTCCCTGCTGAGACGCGCAAATGCATTCATTGCGCAAGCGTGAATTTTTATTGCGCGAACCCAAGGGGGTCAAGCGCCTAAGACTAGACCGCAACAGGAGCCTTGATCGGCGGCTGCGGAGCGTAATCATGCACCACGAAATCCTCGATTTTGTAGTCGAAAATTGTTTCAGGCTTGCGGACGATCTCGAAACGCGGATGGCCCGAAGGCTCCCTTGCAAGCTGCTCGGTGATCAAATGCTCGTGATTGAGATAGAGATGCACATCCCCGCCCATCCACACCAGCTCGCCCGGCTCGAGGTTCGTTTGCTGCGCCATCATGGCAGTGAGCAGTGCGGCTGACCAAAGGTTGAAAGGCAAGCCAAGCGCAACATCGCAGGAGCGCTGGTAGAGCATGCAATTGAGGCGATCTCCGGCAACGTGGAACTGGTACGTCTTGTGGCACGGCGGCAGCGCCATCTGGTCAAGCTGGGCGACATTCCAACCCTCGATAATGTGCCGCCTACTGCCCGGATTGGTCTTGAGACTTTCAACAACCTCGGCAACCTGATTGATCCCCTCGCCGCGTTCATACAGGCCATCTTTGCGATAGCGGAACGTGGGCCAGTCGACCCATTGCTTGCCATAAACCGGCCCCAGATCGCCCCACCGCTTTGCGAACTCTGCATCATCGGCGATCCGCTGGACAAAATCATCGAGCGCAATGTCCTCGCCCGTCTCGCGAACATATTGCGCATGCGGCCACTCGTTCCAGATCTTCACGCCTTGCAGCACCAGCGGGCGGATGTTCGTCTCACCCGTCAAGAACCACAGCATCTCGCGCGTGGCGGTTTTCCAATAGACGCGCTTGGTGGTGAGCAAGGGCATCGCGCCATCGGCCAAATCATAGCGCAGCATTGCCCCCGCAATCGAGCGCGTGCCGATACCCGTGCGGTCAACCCGCTCGCTCCCCTGCTCCCAAATCTGGCGCATAAGGTCGAGATATTGCCATTCTGGATGAGATCGCTCTGGCGAATTTGAAGGAATCGGCGCGCTGCTCATAAGCGAGACCTATAGCGCGATTTCACAGCTTGCCACCCCGTCCATCCACACCTAGGCCAAACGCTCAAATCCCCTTCCATCGACTATCAAGCCTACATTCACCGAACTTTTTGCATGTTTGTACGACTTATTGTGACACAGAACGAAGCCGGAATTGGACGATAGCTGAGGATATGGACGCTTTCGAAATCGCACAGCACCGCTTTGGCTATGGGCCAAAGGCACGGGTCG